>NZ_NWUL01000029.1:0-126835 GCF_002903155.1 Sulfobacillus sp. hq2
CATTCATGACGATATAGTTTTCAAGGACCGACGCCGCCCGCTGAAGCGGGGGGCTCACTGTCCTCGCGGACAGCTTTGATATAATAACACCTGAGGTGAGTTCTGTCTAGCCATATTAGAAAACTTTTTGTTTAACCATTGTACCCCACGGATTTCGACATTATACGGTGCCGCCGTTAGAGATCCTCGCCGTCTTCTATGGTTAATTCACGTGTTTCGGGATTAAATACGTGATATCCGCGCCAACGGCCTTCAAAGCGCCAAAATGTAAAAATTATGCCTCCCGCCAGCATAATGGCAACCAATGCATCGATAGAGCGACCAATAGCGGCGGGGCCGTAAATCAAGAAAATGCTAATGACCACCGCAAACCACGTCGTCGTCACATAAGAAATGATCTGAAGGCCTCTGTGTTGGTGCGTAATGCCATGTAGACCATGGTGATGAATACGCGTTAAAAACACCGCCGCACTAAGACTGTCAAAGAGAAACTCCAAAATCAGAAAGAAACCCGCCGTACTGAGCACTAAATTGAACACAGACGCAAGCGATGCCACCAGTAACTGCAATGACACAATCGTCCATCCCAACACGAGAGGGACCACAATCGTCCACGTCGGCGACTGTGCAGAGTTTTTCGTCACAAAAAATCGGGGGAGTATTCGGTCCCGAGCCATTGCATACAACGCCTTACTCAAAATAAACGTTGTAAGCCATAAAGAGCCGGCGGTTGAAGCCACAATGGGCACAATGGCCCAACGGAATTGATGAGGCGATAACGCTTGCGCCCATGCAATCAACACATCGGGATTCTTAACCAGCTGGGCTAGTGACACGGAATGTAGCATTAAAGGGAAAATCGTTAAATAAAAAGCTAACACCATGAAAGCTCCTACCACGCCGCCCATTCCCGGGGTTTTCTGCGGGTAATCAGCTTCTTCCGCCGCATAGCTATCAATTTCCCAACCATCCACTATAGTCGCGCCTACAACCATCGCAATAACAAAACCGTGCCATGATGGCGTCACATGATTTCCCGGAAGCGCACGCCAATGAAGTACTCCCGCTATGGCAAATATGATGATAGCGATGAATTCTAAAACCATAAATATTTTGGTCAATTGCGCAACGGTTTTACTCCCCCTCAATAACAACCCAGCGGACAATCCGATCCACGCCCCGCTCACGATAATCACCAACCACGACGGAGGGGCTGTGACTCCAACTAAGGCGAGAGACTCCTCTGCTGCTGGAATAATAATGGGAGGAATGGACCAAAAATAGGCCATCATCAGAATCCATGATTGATATCGCGAGATACCAAAACCTAAAATCCTACGAGACCAATGATAGGAAGCTCCGGTATTAGGATAGTGTTGATTCAACATCCGAAACAGCCATGAACTTAGAATAAAAGGTGTGGCAATCGCCAAGACAGCCCAAATAATATCAGCGCCAGCCAGGCTAAGCATAATGGAGCCGGCAGCCGCCACACTAAATAAGGGTGCGACACTCGCAACGGATAGTCCCGAAAGATCCGACAGGCTTAACAAAACCGGTTTTTTACCTAATGGTTGCACACTGATCCTGGCCTTCCCGATAAGTTATCAAGAAAGGTTCCTTGATAACTCCGTTTTTATTTGCAAGGGATGCTTTTTATTTTGTGGCCGATTGGCATGATTGGCATAAGCCCCATGCGGTAATTTGAACACCTTGAATATCGCGGCTGGTAACGGAGGCTTTTAGCATGCGATGAACTCCGTGCATTACGTCATCCGTAATGTGTTCAATCGCATGGCAACGCTGACACACCCAATGCGCGTGCGCTTTTACCGTGGCCTCGATTACGCGAGATCCGTCGGGCAAGTGCATTTCACTGGCCAGGCCCACTTCTACAAAGGCCTGAACCACCCGGTAAACCGTCGAGAGTTCAATAGAAGGCACTGTTGCTTTGACAGTACGCCAGAGGGATTCAATAGTATAGTGACCCACCGATTGGGATAAGGTGTCCATAACGATGGTACGAGGTAACGTTGCGCGCAATCCGTGTTGATGAAGGCGATTTTCTATAGTATTTTGTTCCATGTTGCAAATCATAGGCAATAATAAAGGGTGTGTCAACCATGATTATCCAACACACCCCTCCATTTCCCATTTGAAATGCTCTTTTCCTCGAACAGACAAGCCACGCGGACGGATTTGAACGAAGGACAATAGAATGCGATCCGATATTAATGCCGCAACGAAGCGGATTGCCGCGGGTGATGATGGTGGTGATGCGAACGCCCTTTCTTCTCAGAAACGGCAGGAACGGCCTTGCGACTAACCTCTTTAGAGGACTCTAACGCCTTCACTCGCCATTCTCCTTCTGCTCGTTGCAAAACCTGCTTGCACCAGTTAAGCAAGCGCCAGCCATTTGCATTCTGATTGGTGCGAGGCGGGATACCCCAACCAATATGAGTACGCCCACCATGTCCATGAATCCGTTCCACATGCTCGATGGTCTGAAATATCGTGACGGTGGGCCAGCGTGATTGCCATTCCATGACGGCATGCCCGGAGGGAAGAACCACTCCAATGGCCACAATTCCTGTACCACTCACGCCACTGACATCTTCGTGCCGGTAGAGATAGAAAGGTTGCACCAAAGGACGCTGCCGGGATACACGCATAGCTTCCACTGCCTTTCTCGCAACTTTTTGTTACCAGTATATGGGCGGCGCTGTCAATGGTGCAAAAATCACGGGGCGTAGAGGTTTGCCTAGAAAAAGTATACACTGTTGGCGGAGACTCTCTTAGCAAACGCAACACCGTCCCGACACCGCCGTACGGGACATCGAGAAAGGACGATGCACAATATGGCAACCCTGGTGGTCATTCGGCATGGCCAAAGTCAATGGAATTTAGAAAATCGCTTCACCGGATGGACCGATGTCGACCTCTCTACTCAGGGAATCGAAGAGGCGCGCCGCGCCGGACAACTCCTCAAAGCGAAAGGAATCCACATCGACGCAACCTATACGTCACTGCTTAAACGCGCCATCAAAACATTGAATATTGTCTTGGAAGAAATGGACCTGCTATGGCTCGATGTGGTCAAATCATGGACGTTGAATGAACGGCACTACGGCGCATTACAAGGGCTAAACAAAGCCGAAACCGCTGCCAAATATGGAGACCAACAAGTGGCCGAGTGGCGCCGCAGTTACAATACCGTCCCGCCTTTATTACCTGAAGGCGATCCCAGGTTACCCATCAACGATCCTAAGTACCAATCCCTCGATCCCGCCCTATTGCCGCGTGCAGAAAGCCTCGCCATGACCGTGCAACGTGTTCTACCTTTTTGGAATGCGCAAATTCTACCGGTTTTAACGCGGGGTAAAAACCCTTTAATTGTGGCGCATGGCAATAGCTTGCGAGCGCTCGTCAAATCTCTTGATAACCTCTCTGATCAGGAGATTGTTTCCCTAGATATTCCGACTGGGATTCCCTTAGTCTATGAGTTTGATGAGGACGTCCGCCCTGTTCGCCATTATTACTTGGAATAGGGGTTACTACATAGCAGGACAGCTGTTTGACTCCAAATAGGTCACCATTAAGATTTTTATACGCATAGCAAGCGGGGCGTCGTCATTGCCATGAATGACACGCCCCACGTTTAAATCTATAGATCATCGTTAAGCCACCTAATTCTCCATCGCGCCTTTAGGGTGCGGCAAAGGTCTTTCGCTTGAGGAATTTTCCACGCCCCGCACGGCCCAAATACTGTCCGTTCGCTATAATCTTTTCTCCACGCGAGAAGACCATATGAACTTTGCCCTGGGCATTATAGCCTTCAAAAGGATTATAATCCACTTGCATGTGCGCCGTATTCACGCCCCATGTCGTAGTTGCCTGGGGGTCAAATAAAACCAAGTCCGCATCCGAACCCACCGCAATCGTGCCTTTTTGAGGAAACATACCAAAGAGCTTCGCGGGCATTGTGGCCATAATTTCCACAAAGCGATTGAGAGAGAGTCGATTTAAGCGAATCGCGGCATCATAAAGAAGGCTCACGCGAGTCTCAATACCTGGAGCACCATTGGGAATCTTGGCAAAATTGTTGATCCCTAATACCTTTTGGTCTTGCATGCAAAACGGACAATGGTCTGTTGCGACAACCTGCAGATCGTCTCCGGCCAGCCCCCGCCACAGATGAGTCGCATGGTCTGGGGATCGCAACGGTGGCGACATAACGTATTTAGCGCCGCCAAAATCGGATTCCTCATAACGGCTATCATCCAAAAACAAATATTGGGGACACGTTTCGGCAAACACCGCTTGTCCTTTGTCGCGGGCAATAGTCACTTCCTCAAGCGCGTCTTGAGCCGACAAATGAACAATATAGACTGGGCTGTGGGCCATTTTCGCTAACGCAATCACGCGGTGAGTCGCTTCCGCCTCCGCTTCAGGCGGTCTAGTAATAGCATGATATTTCGGTTCCGTATGCCCTTGAGCCAAGGCTTGTTGCACGAGCACATCAATAACGCTGCCGTTCTCCGCATGCATTGCTACCAATGCGCCAATCTCACCGGCCTTTTGTAATGCTTGAAAGATTTCACCGTCACTTGACATAAAAACTCCAGGATACGCGGTAAACAGCTTGAAACTCGTAATGCCTTGATCTACCAGACGCCCCATGCCAGCTAATGTTTCGCCATTAACTTCACTTAAAATCATGTGAAACCCATAATCAATGTTGGCCTTGCCCTCCGCTTTGGCCCACCACGTATCAAGGGCTTCTTCGACGCTATGCCCGCGTTGTTGAATGGCAAAATCAATTATAGTAGTCGTACCCCCAAATGCTGCAGCTCGCGTGCCGGTGAAAAAATCATCGGAGGACGTCGTGCCACCAAATGGCATGTCGAGGTGCGTATGCACATCGACACCGCCGGGCAATACCAACAAACCGCTCGCATCAATGACCTCATCGGCCGCAGGGACAAGAAATTGCAAATCCTGGCCAATATACACAATGATTCCTCTGTCGATGAACAAATCGGCATGATAGTCATCGGTGGCTGTGACGATATGACCATTTCGTATCAATGTCTTCATCCTAAAGTCTCCTCCCGCGTCCCCATATTGGCAAGCTTTTAGAATCCCACACGACTTTGGCGTTGTCGCCACGTCTCCACCAAGCCCAAGTCAATGTCTTGCATTTCAATACATCCTGGTACTGGACAGACCAGACTGCATAAATTGCACCCGACACAATCGTCTTTTCTGACCACCGGGGCTCTTTGTCCTGGGAGTCGATCAATACATTGGTGGCCCCCGTCATCGCAGGCAACAAAGCACAAATTGCAGCCAATGCATTGATCTGCATGGATTTCTGCGACGGTTTTGTACGAGTAGGACAGCCGAAGGTCATTCCAATCGCCCACGCGATGTTTGGCTTTCCCCACAAGGTCCTGGACGGAGGCTAGACCCTTGCGGTCTAGGTAATCATTTAATCCTTCGGTGAGATCATCAATAATACGAAATCCGTAATGCATCGCCGCCGTACACACTTGAACGGCTCCCGCTCCAAGAAGAAGATATTCGACGGCATCTCGCCATGTCTCGATGCCGCCAATACCACATAGGGGCACGGGCACTCTTCGGTCATTAGCTAGTGCCGATACCATGTATAGGCCAATAGGCTTGACGGCCGGTCCACAATATCCTCCGTGGGATCCCCGGTCCGCAACATGGGGGTCAGGCAGCCATGTCTCAACATCTACGCCCATAACACTGTTGATCGTATTAATCAACGACAAGGCATCAGCACCTCCAGCCACGGCAGCCCTGGCCGGCATTCGCACATCAGTCACATTGGGTGTTAACTTTACGATAACCGGTAACGATGAGCCGGATTTGGCATACGCGGTAATTTGCTGCGAGTACTCGGGTACCTGCCCCACGACCGACCCCATGCCGCGCTCGCTCATACCGTGGGGACAGCCAAAATTGAGCTCTACCCCATCAGCTCCCGTATCTTCTACGCGACGCATCATGTCTGACCACAGTGTAGGATCGGACGCCAACATCAGAGATATGATAACCGCATGGTGAGGGAAACGGCGTTTGACTTCTGCAATTTCTCGCAAGTTATCGTCAATAGGCCGATCGGAGATAAGCTCAATATTGTTCAAGCCCATCATACGGCGACCCCCATAGTCAATCGCCGCCAAACGAGAGCTGACATTAATCACAGGCTCTCCCACTGTCTTCCAGACAGCTCCGCCCCATCCCATATCAAACGCCTTCATGACTTGATAGCCTGTATTGGTTAAGGGGCCTGAGGCCAACCAAAAAGGGTTAGGAGAAGAAATCCCTGCAAAGTTTACCGACAAGTCTGCCATTTTTAGCCCTCCTGTTTTGTGATACTATGGCCCTCCAACCGCGCAATAATGGCACGAGCTGCCTGTTTACCTTGAGCGGCCGCAGTGACCACGGTCGCCTCAGCGGATGGAGCTAGACAATCGCCCACGGCGTATAAACCGTGACAGGAAGTTTCATAGGTATGGGGGTCAACCACAGGTACAGCGCCCTGATGCTGAAAGTCCAGTAAACGCCATAACGCATCGGATTTCGTCTGACCAATGGCGCGAATAATGATATCCGCCGGCATCAACCAGCTAGGGGTATCATTCATGACAACGGCCTTGGATGGGCCTTCGACGGGTCTCGTGCGCTGGCACCGCACAGCTTCCACGTGAGTTGTCCCGACAATTTCCACCGGCTGTGTCCACCACTCGAAGACAATGCCTTCTTGCTTGGCAAACGAATATTCATAATCATATGCGGGCATGTCTTGCTCACCCCGGCGATATAGAATGCGAACGTTTTCAGCACCGAGCCGCTTTGCGCAGGTCGCCGCATCAATGGCTGTATTCCCCGCCCCTATCACGACCACACGAGACGAGGCAGCAATCTGGGGGTAGGAATCAGTTTTGCTCTGCCGGATAAAGTCCAGCGCATCCCAGACACCTAGAAGGTCTTCTCCTGCAATGCCGATCATCGGAACTTTTCCCAAGCCAACAGCGGTGACTACTGCATCGTATTGATCTTTTAACGTCTGCCAGGCGACATCTGTCCCCACATGCGTATTCAAATACACCGTCGCCCCTAACGAATGGATAAGTTCTCCCTCCCACAAGCTGACTGCCAGAGGTTCGCGAAATGACACAATACCGTAGGTATCTAATCCTCCTAAGGCAGCTTGTGCTTCATAGATGTCGACATGACAACCATGGCGCAAGAGCTCTGCAGCAGCAGCCAGTCCCGCGGGTCCTCCGCCTACAATTGCCACCTTCCCCGTGACTTGCGTTTGGCGCCTAGGCAACCGCGGAGCGCCCGTGACATGCTGCATTGCATAATCCATCGCCGCACGTTGCAATCGGCCAATAGCAACGGGATGACTGTCCCGGGTGCGCACACAGGCCCCCTCACATAAGGTCGCGGTTGGGCAAATACGCGCGCACGTGGCGCCGACGATATTCGCGTCCAAAATCGTTCGACTTGCGGCCGCCAGATCGCCTTGTGCGATCTGGCGAATAAAACGGGGAATATCGATACCCGTGGGGCACCCTTGGATACATGGCGCATCATCACAATAATAGCAACGTAAGGCCTCCTCGTGGACTTCTCGATCCGTGAGAGGCGGTACCACTTCCTCAAATGCGCGCAACGTGGAATCAGTCGGCATCATCGCTGTCCTCCTTTGGCACCATCCGGGTTAGAGTTACAAGTCCGTTAAACGTTGGTAGGTCTCTGGACGCCGGTCCCGGTAAAACTGCCAGGTATTGCGGACTTCGCGCACAACATTCAGATCGGCATCGCCAATCACGACCTCCGACTGGTCAGGACTCCCCATAGCAACAAATTGTCCTCGGGGATCAACAAGATAGCTTTCTCCATAGAACTCCCCCATGTTCCACGGCGCCTCGACGCCCACGCGGTTAATAGCACCTAAATAATACCCATTGGCCACCGCATGAGCCGGTTGTTCTAACTTCCACAAATACTTGGATAGGCCGGCCACGGTCGCAGAGGGATTAAAGACGATTTCTGCCCCATTCAATCCCAGCGCCCGGGCACCTTCCGGAAAGTGGCGATCATAGCAAATGTATACCCCAATCTTGCCCACGGCAGTTTCAAATACGGGATACCCCAAATTACCCGGGCGAAAGTAAAACTTCTCCCAAAATCCCGTCGCCTCCGTCGGACCAGCTTGGACATGAGGGAGATGACTTTTTCGGTATTTCCCCAAAAATTTCCCATCGGCATCGATCACGGCCGCAGTGTTATAGTAAACTCCCGTTATCTCCTCCTCATACAGGGGAACGACCATAACCATCCCGGTTTCTTTTGCGACGGACTGCATCATTTGTGTCGTCGGACCGTCTGGTACCCGCTCCGTTAACCCATACCACCGCGTATTTTGTTCGGCACAGAAATACGGTCCATAAAACAGTTCTTGGAGACATACTACCTGCGCCCCCTTGGCGTGGGCTTCATAAATCATCCCTAAATGTTTATCGATCGCGGACTGCTTATGCTCGTCTAGAGGCCGTTCGCCTGAAACGTCGTGCTGGGATTGAATTAATCCAACGCGGACTATATGGCTCATAAATATCCTCCTCTATCAATCGCAGTGGTGTTCACAATCTGTTCGTTAGTGGGATAGATGCGATGACGGCATTTCCCGAGATGGTGTAGGATTGTGGTATTTGGCATTCATCAACACTAAATAAACTCCAAACGACACGGCAAAACCCACAAACCATGAATAATTGAAGAGCCAGACTAAAGGCGGTACGACTTTACCAATGAGCGACACCAAAATTCCAGCCGCCAACGCCCAAATCGCTAACGGATTGTAGCCATTCTTGTAGTAGTACTGTCCCGAGGCCTCGTACAATTGAATAACCTCAAGAGTTCTGCGCCGAAATACCCAGTAATCGGCAATCAGAATAGCCGCAATGGGACCTAAGAAGCCCGAATAGACATCAAGCCATGTAAAAATATAGATGTGCGGGTTGGAAATCAAAAGCCACGGCACCATGACAATACCAAGAATGCCCGTGATAAGACCCCCGCGTGCAAAGTTCAAGTGTTTGGGGAACAGCTGTATTAAGTCATATGCAGGCGACACAATGTTGGCGGCCACATTGACTGATAATGTCGCCACAACGACAGCACCTAAAGCTATAATCAAAATCACCACGTTGTGAAAGTGACCTAACAAGGTAATGGGATCCGAAATCGCGTGATGAAACACGACAATCGTTGCTGATGTCACGAGAACCCCGATGCCGGAAAAGATGGTCATGGTCAAGGGCAATCCAATCGCTTGCCCCCATTCTTGCGCTTGTTGACTCTTAGCAAATCGCGTGAAGTCGGGGATGTTCAACGACAATGTCGCCCAAAAACCCACGACGCTTGTCAAGGCCGGAATCTCGACGGCCCAAAAGGCCGTACCATGGACCGTCGCAGGTCGCTGTAGTAGGGGTCCAAATCCATGGGCCGCATTCAATGCCCAAATTAATAGCCCAATGCCTAACAGCAATACCAACGGTCCGGCCCACGCCTCAAACCGGCGCACGGCTTGAATGCCATGGTAGATGATCCACACGTTCATGAGCCAAAATAACAAAAAGCTAATCCATCCGCCCAAGTTCATTCCCACAAACGTGAAGACGTCGGAAAAATGCGCCCATCCTGGAATAATCATGAGAAGGAAGGTTTGAATGGCCTGTCCGCCTATGGCGGTTTCAATGCCAAACCAGCCTGCCCCGACTAAGGCACGCAAAAAAGCTGGAATCCCCGCCCCCACCACGCCAAATGAGGCACGCGCCAAAACAGGAAAAGGAATCCCATATTTTGTGCCCGGATGGGCATTGAGCAAGATAGGGACAAGCACAATCATGTTCCCCACAAAAACTGTTAAGATCGCTTCCCACCAATTGAGACCAAGAACGATAAAGCCGCCAGCCATCAAATAGGTGGGAATATTGTGAGCCATGCCAATCCACAAGCTCAGGTAGTTGTATAAGGACCATTGCCGCTGCTCTTGGGTCGTGGGGGCAATGTCCTGGTTATAGCGAGCTAAATCCTCGTTGTTTTCCACATTCACAGCCATCTGATGTTGTCTCCCTTGCTGACGGGATCTTGGTCAGTCGTATCATGCCTCCGTACTCATCCACGTGATATCCATGTATCTCTTGTTGCTAAATGCTGGACAACAAGGATGATTCCATGATATCGAGTGTTCGGCACAGATAGGACGGACAGATCCGTGATTTTTAACGGAATTTTCTATACATAATGTAAAAGGCCGATTTTGCCTAGAGAGTGGCGCACAAAAATCCGGTCGCACTCCCCACCTAACAGGGCCTTTCCCTATCATAACGGTAGTGTCAAGACGGATGGAGCTCCTAAGAGCCCTTTAAGATGATGTGCACTACTGCAAAAAAGGCCACGCGTCAAAGCGCGTGGCCTAACCCGCCTGCATGTTATTGATGTTATTGATAGATGATGCGAGTGGATTCCACGGCCACTAGGCCGGGATGGGCTTGATATAAGGCCGACATCACATCTCGCAACACTGTCAGCGCTTCGTTGACTTCCTCATCGCTAACCGTCAACGGCGGCGCAATTCGCAAGACGTTATGGTACAGCCCACCAAGTCCCAACAAAAGCCCCCGGTCTTTCGCCAATTCTAAAATTTCCTCCGCTAATTCCGCTGCTGGCGCCTTATCCTTTTCAACAATTTCAATCCCTTGCATGAGGCCCATCCCGCGCACATCGCCCATGACCGGATATTCATCCGCCAATTGTTCAAGTCCACTACGCAAAATGCGACCGAGCGTGGCAGCGCGCTCGGTTAGCTGCTCTTGTTCCATGACCTGCAGCGTAGCTAACGCAGCCTGCATTACAACAGGGTTACCTCCAAAAGTTGAAATAGTGGGTCCTTGGTAATGACGAGCCACATCCGGCGTGGCAATAGTCGCCCCAACGGGCATACCATTGGCCATGCCCTTGGCAAACGTCATAATGTCTGGTTCCACCCCGTAATGGTTAATGCCGAAGGGCTTACCCGTTCGCCCAAATCCCGTTTGCACCTCATCATCAATAAATAGGGCTCCATACTTGCGAGCAATGCCGACAGCTTCTTGAAAGAAAGCTGGAGGAGGGGTAATAAACCCACCCACCCCCTGGATAGGCTCGGCAATAAAAGCCGCTAATCGCCCAGATGTGCTGGTTTTAATGAAGTCATCCATGTCCCGAGCACATTCCAACCCACATCGATCAGGCGTCTTGCCAAAGGGGCACCGATAACAATACGGATTATGCGTGTGACGGATCGGTAAACCCATCCCACTGCCTCCGAGTTTCCACGCACCTTGACCAGTTAGCCCCATGGTCACTTGGGACCGTCCAGAATAGCTATGTCGCAGTGCTACGACTTCATTGCGGCCTGTGGCCAACTGCGCCATCACCAGCGCGGTTTCGTTGGCTTCGGTTCCGCTCGTGGTAAAAAAGCTTTGGGAAAGAGCACCTGGCGTAATCTTAGCCAGATATTCCGCCAAATCAATCATTGGCTCGGACAAATACAGAGTTGAGGTATGAACCAACGTCGCAGCCTGTTGGGTGATGGCCTGGGTTACCACCGGGTGACAATGCCCCACCGATACCGTGAGAATGCCGCCAAAAAAATCTAAATAAGATTTCCCTTGATCGTCTTGGACATGGCACCCTTGACCAGACACCAATGTCAAAGGCTGCTTATAATAAACCCCAATCCCAGGCACTAAATATCGCCGTTGCCGCTCTAATGCTTCACGCATAACATTCCATCCTCTCTTGGCGTGGCTTCTACCGTTTGCAACCTGCACGGCACGTTAAGGTTGCTCAGTACCCCAAAATCGGCTGATCACGACCTTCTCTTCCGTGTAGAACCGAAAAGCGTCCATGCCTGTGGCATGCAAATCCCCATAAAATGAATGTTTCCAACCCGCAAAGGGGAAAATGGCCACGGGTGCCGGCACGCCAATATTGACCCCGACCATCCCCGCTTCAATATGGTCGCGAAAGTAACGAGCCGCAGCGCCTGATTCGGTATAAATGGTCGCGGTATTGCCAAATTGCGACTGGTTGGCCATGTCCACTGCTGTTTTCAGATCGGGCGCCCGCATTAGACTTAAGACGGGTCCAAAAATTTCTTCGCGGGCAATCGTCATGGTACTCGTAACCTCATCAAATAGCGTCGGCCTTAAGAAGAATCCTTCAGCCGCTACAGGATTTTCTCGGCCATCCTCCAATAATGCAGCACCCTCTTCTACGCCTGTTCGAATAAAGTGGCTAATGCGTTCACGACTTTGTTCGCGAATGACGGGGCCCATATCATTGGTTTCATCCAGTCCCGAGCCCACTTTCCAGTCGCGAATGGCTTGTCGAAGCGCGGGAATCAGACGCTCCGCCGCAGAGCCCACTGCAATCGCTACAGACCCGGCAAGACACCGCTCGCCAGCGGACCCAAATGCGGATCCCATTAGAGCCTCTACCGTACGCGGGAGATGCGCATCCGGCATGACAATATGATAGTTTTTCGCACCGCCCAGCGCTTGCACGCGCTTTCCCGCCGCGGCCGCGGTACGGTAAATATACTCCGCCACGGGTTGTGAACCAACGAACGAAACGGCTTTAATGGTCGGGTGGGTCAAAATCTGATCCACGGTAGACCGCCCGCCTAATACCACATTGAGCACGCCTGGCGGCAATCCGGCCTCCTCCCACAATTCCATCATAAGTAAAGAGGTTAAGGGAGTTTTTTCAGAGGGTTTCAACACAAAGGTGTTGCCGCTAACCAAGGCAGGAGGAATCATCCACAAAGGAACCATAGCGGGAAAGTTAAAGGGGGTAATCCCTGCGACAACGCCTAAAGGTGTCCGGACCATCATCGTATCCACACCGCGTGACACATCGGGCAACACTTCACCCTTGAGTAAAGACGGGGCTGAGGCGGCCAGTTCCACCACTTCAATGGCTCGCGCCACCTCGAGACTGGCATCGGGTAATGTCTTTCCATGTTCTATCGTGACCGACCGCGCGATATCCGCCTGATTGCGCGTCATGAGATCATGAAACTTAAACATAATCCGCGCACGCTGTAAGATAGGGGTGGTAGCCCAAGCCTCAAAAGCCTCCGCGGCCCTTTGCACCGCACGATCTAGCGCCTGGGTGTCATCCAGAGGAACGCTTCCAAGCATTTCTCCCGTAGCGGGATTGATGACATCCTCCCATTGATTGGCTGTTGGCGTAATGCGTTCACCACCAATGACATGCTTCAGTGTAGCCATCGATATCTCTCCTTCATAACGGCGCTTATACGATAGTAACAGCTTGGGCGCGGCGCCGATTTTTGTTGATCGTAGCAAAATCAGAGGCGGCAAGGCTCCGACAGTTTGTATAATTATTGCAACGAGAACCTGACATATTGATGAGAGGAGAAGCGCTTATGGTGGTTTTGCGTGATGTACTCAAAAGACAACCTTTTGCGGATGCGACGGTAATCGCGGGCCACACCGGCGTGAATCGTCCCGTGAAGTGGGTCCATATCGGGGAAATTCCGAATATAGGAGAATTTCTTCGTGGAGGCGAGCTAGTACTGAGTACAGGGGTCGGTCTGAGTACAGAGGAACAGCGTCGGACCTTTGTTCTAGGCCTGGTCAAAGCCCAAGCGTCAGGCGTTGTCATTGAGCTAGGAGCCTATTTCACCCAAATTCCTCAAGACCTCATCGACTTGGCCAACGCTCACGATCTTCCGGTAATCGTGTTCTCCCACCTGGTCCGGTTCTTAGATTTATCCCAGGAAGTCAATAGCCTCTTGATTAGCCAGCATCACCGCATTTTAGAAGACTTGGATGCTTTATCGGGACGCTTGCGCAAAGTATTGCTCTCAACGGAAGGATTAACGGCTCTTTTTGAAGCCTCGTTTGACGTATTGAAACGCCCCCTCGCCTATCTGTCACGCGCAACGGATGACAAAGTCCAACTAGGAGATTGGCCCTTTGCTCTGGTCCCAGTGCGTCAGAACGCTTTACATCCCCTCGTGGAATCCTCTCCCGCACCCTACCTGCGGCAGACAATCTCAGTATTTGGACAACCTGTCGGAGATGTCGCCATCTTGCTCTCTACAAATTACGTTGATGAATATCTCTACTTAGCGTTAGACCGCATCACCACGGCTGCCGCGCAAGAAATTATTCGCATGGACACCTTAGAAAAGCGCAAAAGGCAAGAGGAGGCGGTGTTATTAGAACAGCTGTTTTTTGCAGAACATCCCTCCGAAACCCTCCTCCAGCGTTGTCGCTCGCGTTACAATTTAACTAGCACGCGGCGCTACCGTGTCTGCGTGGTGCCGAATGATAGCGCAGCTCCTAAAGCGCATGCGGCCATCCAGCGCCTTTCTGCGTTATTAGCTACAGCGCTCTTGTCGCAAACGGACCGGGATATCTGGCTCATTACCGGGCGCGAGGGCGATATCACCAATCTTCCCCAGTTGCTCGGCACCTATTTGGGGGAACGCCCAAATCATATTGGCTTGTCCGCGCCCTACCGCGATCCCGCTCAAATGCATCAAGCCTTTTCCGAAGCATATGATGCTGCACAAGTGGCCTCTCATCTTGATAGCACACGCCCTCAGTGCTATGAAAAGTTAGGAGCTTATCGCTGGATTTTAGCAACGCCGCCTGACGTACTGCGGCGCCTGGTCATTCATCCCGAACTTGGTCCCTTGTTGCAGCCTGAACACGGCAAAGAAACAGAAGGACTCCTACAAACCTTAGAGGCTTTATTAACCTTCAATGGCTCCAAACAAGAAGTCTCGCAATGGCTAGGGATTCATCGCCAAACTCTTTATGCGCGAATTCGTGCCTTGAAATCCTTATTAGGCCACGACTTCCTCGTGTTTGAAAGGCGTGTCGCCATAGAAAACGCCCTTTTAGCCTACCGTTTTCTGTGTAGTCAAGGCGAGATGCCATCCAGGGCCGCGCCGCCTAGTTCCTGAGCTCCGCCGCCGCTTCAGCTTGGAAATGACAATCGGTCGCGACATTATGCCGTTCGCTGCTGGTTATTACTGGCATCATAGGCTTTAACCGCAAACGGCACAATGGCGGCCCCCACGCCCATCACAAGAATAACAGCCATCCAAACAGCCGCGTGCGTTATCACCAGGGGCCCCACGATGACCGGGATAAGCGCGACGCCAATATTGGAGGCCATGCTAAAACCGGCTGTCGCAATGCCGGCATTGTGCCGCGTCCGCGCCTTTTCCGCCGCTGCTTCCAACGCTAAAGTGTACCAGCCATTACTAAATAGCCCGAAGAGAAAAAACGATGCATCAAGACCCGCTGTTGACGCGGAAAGCCCGCCTGTTAACAAGAGTCCGGAAAGAAACAAAAACACCAACGTCAACACGCCTAGTAAACGCGGCAGACGCCGCACACTCGCGGGATTTTCGCCCAACCAGCCAAATAAGATCGCGCCTATCGCCGACCCTAAAAACGTCAGGCCAGACAGCATTCCTCCCAACGCCGCCGCGTCCGGCACATGCAAATGAAGCAAGGCACTGGTACTGACAGAACCAAACATCACACTTATGGAAGCGACCACAAAACCTATCACCCACCACCAAGAGACGATAAGACGCGTCTTTCCCACGGATACCCCCGGGGACTTCCTCGTTGCCCGCAATTGGCTAAGCAACCATAACCCGGTGACGACATTGAGGACAACCGCCATCCAAAGATCCACAACCGGAGACATATCTGGTCCAATAAAAGATCCCGCTGCCATTCCTAAAAAAAGCATGCCAATAACCAAGCCCGTCCCCATTTTGAGCTGCCGCACGCCTCCTAATCGCAACACCGAACCAATGGGCGCAATCAGCAACGGATAGGCCAAAGCCGCCACCACTTGCCCCATTAGGGCGAGGGTAAAACTTGAAGCCCCTGCACGTAGCGCCAAGCCCACAATCGTCAGCACAATACTCCCATAGAGGGGCGCTTGTGGCCCAGACTTCGCAACCCAATACCCGGCAGGAAGTGCTCCCACAATCATGGCGTACCCATATAACGAGATAAGAAGCAAAATCATAGCTAAGGAGACGTGGAAGGTTCCTATCAAATAAGGAACCAAAGGCGCCAATACAAACCAGCCCCACCCTAACGTAAACGCAAAGAATGCATAAGGCCATAAAAGACGCCCATTGTCACTGGACAATAATATCATTCCTTTCCATTTTTCCCATTGATTGTACGTGAATCCCGAATTTTATGGCAAGGCCTCAAATACAGTTAGTCCGCAATTCCGCATAGAGTTCCTTGGCCGGTTGCTTTCCCATCCTAAGCTTCATTTAGGACAAAGAGGACGGCGGTCAAGGCCATGAAAACCACGTTGTCTTGGCATAGGTTTCGTCGATCGACGAATGCCCTTACGAACTGAGAGTAGATAACACAAGATGGCACGTATGGATGACCAGCGCCCACTAATCCCTTGGCGCCATACAAACACAGGGATTAACAGCGGCCGGAGAAGTTACGCTGAAAGAATTTCCCCTAATCCAGGGGAGGCTAGACAATTATCTCGCGCCGTTAGAACAGTTGATTTATCATGTGCAGAATATCTCCAAGTGGTATGAACTCATAGGCCCAACTCGCACACGACAAGACCTTATTAGAATGGCTTGAATAATCGGGACCTGCCACGGCAATATACTGTCCATGAATGCGCGAGACAGTAACCCACGCCCAATTCTGAGCCCATGTTGGTGAGGGCGCTGCTGAATCCGTGGCTGTCATCCATATCGCGATATGCTTTGCACGAAGACGCGGTAACATGGTGAGATTCTCTTGGCTTGAGCTAGGATTGACGACGCGTCCTTGATCGATGACCCAATTTTCCGCCAGCCAACCATCGTTCCGGCGCAGTCCCGCGACCAAGGCCGTTTGGGGATTCCAGCTATTTAACAAGACCTTCAGATCTTGATCGTGAGCCAATCCGACGGCGGTTCGCAACCGCGATTGTGACACCCCATAGCTAGCACCCGCACAATCAAGCAGCACCCCCTGCACGCCCAATTTCTTCCACGCGCGAAGGTCTCGTCCAATCACCGTTAACGTGTGATCGGGTTGGTGGTCGGTTACGCCAATGTCTACGTATCCATAAAAAGTCGTGTGAGGCAATGCTTTAATGACGTGCGCGCAAGCGACCTTGTCGCCTGACGCGCTCCACTCATCGCCACCTCCTAAAACGATTATGCGGTAGCCAGAGACTTTCCTAATCCATTGGTCTTCGTGAGAACGGGTTTGCGGAATCCACCCATAATAAATGAGAAAAGGCGTCACAGCAGGATGCGCTAAGAGCCGTATCCCCGAAATCGCCAAACTTGTGAGAAGAAGCCCCGTTATCCATGTTTGCCAACGTTTCCGACTTGTTACCACTCAAACCGCTCCTTGAATTGATGAAGCGACTGTACAGTCTGTGCTTTACGGTGAAAACGCCAAAGATGACTGGCGGGTGATCATGACCCCATTACGAATGCCCAAATGGCTCACGGCTTGAGGTCCCTTGCTCCAACTCAAGACTACACCATTACCGCGCATCGGGACTAATTTTTAATATCTTAAATACTGGTTCAGTAACGTTTCTGTTTTTTGTAATGGTTCATCAATAAGGACAGAAGCCATGGGACTTCGCGTGGCTGAAGGATGCCTCCCGGGGACAATGGCCGTGTTCCATGCGGATCATCGCCCCTGATTCCCTCTGGCATCTTCCGATTAGGTATGGGATGATGGAGTTGGTTGTTGCATACAGAGGAGGCCCGCGTGAAACCGGTTACACGTTTGTTTCTCATTGCCACGGGCTGGACCTTGGCATCTTATATGGCGTCCAATTTTGTAGGTGCTTGGTTTTGGGACATCGGCACAGGGCTGCGGGCGATCATTCTCTTTTACGCGCTGTTATTTGCGGTCATGATTGTCGCGTTTGCGGGCGCCACACGCATTTCACACCGTGTTAGTGCCCGCCGACTGATGACCTGGGGCATTTGGCTCAACGTCTTATACCTTGCACTGCTTTTGGTATTAAAAACTCACGCCCGAACCTATTACATCCCTCTAGCCTTGCTCGAAGGATTATCCGCTAGTTTCTACTGGCTAGCCCTTTTTGTTTTGGCGGCCTCATGGGTTCCCTCTGAGCAGTCGCGTTGGTATAATGCCTGGACCGGGACGCTTGAAGCGATTCTAGGTCTCGTGGTTCCTCCACTAAGTGGGTGGATTATTGCTAGTGTGCCAGGTATAACGGGATATCGAATCGTCTTTGCGATGGCGCTTTTGAGCCTGATGGGCGCTCTTATTCTCATTATAGGAAGTAGCCCCTCGACAAGCGCGCACCTTGCTTCCGGCAACCATCCTCCGCTTCCGAAGATTCCCTATTGGCAACGTCTATTATGGAGTTTTGGCGCTTTGGGCTTACGCGATGGACTCTATTTCTTTCTGCCGAACCTCGTTTTATACATCCTAACCCGCAGTACTCTCTGGCTCGGGCTTTTTATTGCCGGTCAGTCCGTATTAGAAGGAGGTGTGTTTTGGGCACTAGCTCGGTGGCCCCAAAGCCGTTCGTGGAGCCTCCCCCTTGCTACAGCCCTCTCAGCCCTTGTTTTGTTCATCGTGCAACACCCCTTATCAGGTACCTCCGTATTCGTGTTGGGCATGGTTATAGGACTCTCCTACCCGCCTTATAAAGTCGCCTTGGAAGCCAGTGCGCTGACAATGATAAATGAGTATAGCCGCGACGAAGGAGAACGAATTCAACTCACAGGTATAAAGGAAGTGTGGATTAATGTCGGACGATTTATCGCTTTATTGCTAGTATTGGCCGTACTATGGATCTGGCCCCTTGATCCATTACAAGATATCCGTTGGGTCTTTGGCATTTGGATTATCTGGCCCATTATGATTTGGCGGCTTTACCCCAATAAACAGCTACTGCGTGTCAAGTTTTAAGTGGTGTCCGACGCCTCCGTTCTCCATTGTATTATCCGATGACGCCAGCATATTTTGTATACTAAAAAGAGGACGAAGCGCCAGAATAGTTGGAGTCAGGAGGACCACACCCATGCCTACCCTCTATTGGGATGCCTATACCCATTTTCAATGGGACATTCCCCAACAATTCAACATAGCGGCGGCCTGTTTGAATCATCCCCCAAATCAAGAGGCGCTTATCCCCTATGGCACGGCTCCCATTACCTTTGGGATGTTAAACGACAAGTCCGCACGTTTAGCCAATGGACTCCGTGCCCTGGGTATCACCCGCGGCGACCGCGTGGCGGTATTGCTCAGCCAGAGCGTAGAACTCGCGGTATCGCACCTCGCGATCTACCGCATGGGGGCGGTTGCCGTTCCTCTCTTCTCTTTATTTGGCCCAGACGCCCTGACATATCGTTTAAACGATTCTGCGGCCAAGGTCATTATTACCGACCCCAGTCATCAAGAGATGGTCGCCGACATTGCACCCGCTCTGCCATCTCTTGTCCAAGAACACATTGTCGTTACCGGTGAGGCCGTGCTCCCAGGACTCGCCGGCTATGAAAACCTCTTACAGGGTTCTCATCCTACGCATGAATACGTCGTAACACAGAGCAACGACCCCGCGGTCATTATTTATACCTCCGGCACGACGGGAGCACCCAAAGGGGCGCTACATGCTCACCGCGTGCTCCTAGGACACTTGCCTGGCGTAAGCTTGTCGCATAATCTCATGCCGCAGCCGCACGACCGCATCTGGACTCCTGCCGACTGGGCCTGGATTGGGGGTCTATTTGACGTCCTCTTTCCTGCCTTATATTGGGGCGTGCCCGTCGTGGCCCACCGCATGGAGAAGTTCGACCCCGAAGAAGCCTTTCACCTTCTGGACACTGCATCCATCCGGAATACATTCTTACCCCCAACCGCACTAAAAATGATGCGGCAAGTCAAAAATCCCCAAGATCGCTTCGCCCTTCATCTCCGCAGTGTGGCGAGCGGAGGCGAGCCGCTGGGGCAAGAAATGATTCAGTGGGGCCGATCGGTGTTGGGTTTGACTATTAATGAGTTTTATGGGCAAACCGAATGTAATATGGTGTTGTCGAATTGCGATGCCTTAGAGGCCACCGCCGAGGGAGCTGCAGGGCTGCCTGTGTTTGGCCATACCGTCGCCATTGTTAACGAGGCCGGAGTGCCTTTGGCAAACGGGCAGACTGGCACCATCGCCGTCAAAAGCCCTGACCCTGTAATGTTTTTGGAATACTGGAACAACCCTGCGGCCACCGCGGCCAAAATGCAAAAGGATTGGCTGATGACGGGCGACCTGGGCTACCAGGATGATGCCGGGTACATCCACTTCGTGGCGCGCGCCGATGATCTGATTTCGTCCGGTGGTTACCGCATCGGGCCAGGAGAAATCGAAGAATGTCTTCTTCAGCATCCTAGCGTGCTGATGGCCGCCGTCGTTGGCAAGGACGATGCGTTACGAGGCCAAATTGTCACGGCTTTTGTGGTTCTTAAGAACCCCAACGACGCCTCCGCGGCGCTGAAAGACACTTTGCAGCAATGGGTCAAAACCCGCTTGGCCTATCATGAATATCCGCGGGAAATTACCTTTGTAGACACGTTGCCCCTCACAGCGTCTGGAAAGGTCCGGCGTAACGTGTTGCGTCAGCAATTTAAGTAACGTGTCGTGACCCTTGACCACGACCCATTCTATTTAGAAAAGAGGCCTGCCCATGAGTGAAGGATTTCGCGCATTAATGGTCAGTAAAGAACCAGAGTTTCGCGCCGAGATGCACGACATGACCTTAAACGATTTGCCTGCTGGGGATGTAACCATTCGCGTGCATTATTCCTCCATAAATTTTAAGGATGGTCTGGCATTGATCCCCCACGGCAAAGTCATTTTTCGCTACCCCATGGTTCCCGGTGTAGACCTTGCGGGTGTGGTTCGGCACTCCAGCGACAAGAGATTCCATGAAGGCGACCAAGTCCTGGTCACCAGCTACGGATTAGGTGTCCAACACTTTGGCGGTTTTAGCGAATACGCGCGAGTCCCGGCTGATTGGGTCATTCCCAAACCCCCAGGGCTCAGCTTACGCGAAGCCATGATTATTGGAACAGCTGGACTCACCGCCGGTATTTCGATCACGCAACTAGAACGCAATGGGCTTCGACCCGATCAAGGCCCTGTCTTGGTAACGGGCGCTAGCGGCGGTGTCGGCAGCTTTGCGGTCGATATCTTAGCGCGCCTAGGCTATCACGTCGTTGCCAGCACGGGTAAAGCCTCAGCGCATGCCTATTTGCAACGCTTAGGCGCCGATGTGATTCTCTCCCGAGAGGATGTCAGCATAGCCTCGCCCAAAGCGCTCGAGGCTGAACGCTGGGCCGGTGCTGTAGACCCGGTCGGGGGTGAGACGCTAGCCTACGTGCTTAAGACCACCCAATACGGCGGGTCCGTTGCCGTGTGTGGCCTAACGGGCGGCAGTACCTTGAGTACGACAGTATTCCCTTTCATCTTGCGTGGGGTCAACCTTCTGGGTATTGACTCGGTGTCCTATCCATATCTTGCGCGGCGGCATTTATGGGAACGGCTGGGCTCTGATTTAAAACCACGTCATCTTGAAGACATTCTGGCTGAAGAAATCTCCTTAGAGGAGATTCCGGCGGTTGGCGAAAAAATTTTACGCGGAGAGGTATTAGGCCGGGTCATTGTCCGCGTTTAACGCGAGGTACAGTGGCGTGGCGCTTACGTGCCGCGCCACGCCGGTGCCTAGGGTATTAACGCACGACTAACACGGGATAGGTGGTGTGATCCAGCAAATGGCGACTCGCGCTGCCTAACACAAACCGGTCCCATGCCGTATATCCGTGACTGCCAATTACAATTAAATCGGCATGAATCTTTTCCGCGATTTTATTGATCTGGGCCGATGGCTGGCCTTCGGCCACCATAAATTCGATGTCAGGCGTCCTTTCAAACAAACTGAAGACCTGCTGTTCGACAAAACTCTGAGCGTTTAAGGCATCAGTCGCGTCTTCTGGCACTAATGTTTCAGGCGGATAGATAAGCTGGTCTTGAACGTATAAGGCAACCACCTTCGCCTGCGGAAATCCCTCTTTCAACTGCTTGACCATCGCTCCCGCTTTCTGTGCACTCTCTGATCCATCCGTGGCCCACAAAATCGTTTTTATTGCCATATGACACAGCTCCTTTCAAAGGCATTATGGCGGAACTCCTCTTTCCATCCTAACTGTATCAAAGTCTGCCGTTCTGGCTAATGGACAAATGGTCCATCCATGGAACGCAAGAGACCATAATTCGCTCCTGCCATTTGGCGCGACAGGCCTTTAATCCATGACCATACCACCCGTGACATTGATGGCTTGGCCCGTCATATACCCAGCCGCAGGCGAAGCGAGAAACGCGACCACTTCTGCGACGTCATCAGGTGTGCCCAGCCGTTTCAATGCCGATCGTTCCTTCCAATCCTTGCGTGCGCTGAGCTGCACCATATTACGGTGGCCCACATCGGTAAACAAGATGCCAGGACACACGCTATTGACGCGAATGTGATAAACACCCAGTTCCAATGCCAACACCTTCGTCAAATGAATCACGGCCGCTTTAGCCGCTCCATAAGCGGATTGACCGGGTATGGCCATTTTTCCCGACATAGATGCAATATTCACAATCGTTCCTTGCTCCCGCGCTATCATGTCTCGCGCGACGCGTTGAGTGACCGTAAAAAGCCCTTTCACGTTGACGTCAAACATCCTCTGCCATTCATCGTCGGTCATTTGCATAAATTCGGCAACATGTAAAGCCCCGACATTGTTGACCAAGACATCGATCGGTCCCATCGTCTCCGTAATGTGTTGAATCGCCACCTCCACAGCGAGGCGATCGCGCACATCACAAGGCAGATATTGTCCTTGGTGCCCCTCCAGCATTTGCTGCGTCTCGTCATCCGGGGTTGGCGCAATGTCGAGCACAGCCACGTGGTCTCCTTGCAAACTAAATTTTGTCACCAGGGCTTGGCCCAACCCCCGATTTCCTCCGGTAATCACGACAATGCGAGCCATCTTCACATCTCCTGTCGGATTATGTTTTGGTGTAGACATTACGCATAAAGGACGCGCAAACCCGGCAATTCTTCACCTTCCACCCACTGCAGCAATGCCCCACCTCCCGTGGATATATGGGTCATGCGTGAAGACACTCCTGCCTTTGCAATGGCCGCAACGGTATCGCCTCCCCCCACAACCACCGCACAACGCATATCCGCTACTTTGTTCGCCACCATCAGCGTCCCATAGGCAAACGCATCGTATTCAAAAACTCCCATCGGCCCATTCCAAAGAACCGTGCGCGATGCTTCAATGGCCTCTGCCATTCGCTGAACCGTCATGGGGCCGATATCGACAATGTGCTCATCGTCATGAACATCGTCCAACGCACACAAACGGCTCGGAACATTGGGGCCAATAGCCGGAGCCACCATCACGTCTTCAGGCAGAATTACGGGCACATGCCGCGCTTGGGCCTTGGATAAAATGTCCAGCGCCTGAGTTTCCAAGCCTTGACCGTACAAGGAACGTCCGATGGGGTAGCCTTTCGCTGCTAAAAAGGTGGTGGCCATAGCGCCCCCTAGAACCAGTCCGTCCAACTTATCTACGAGTCGCAAAAGCATGGCTAGTTTGTCCGGCACTTTCGCACCGCCGACAATGGCCCAATATGGCCTGGCAGGACGGCCCAGGATATGCTCAAGTGTCATCACCTCTGTTTCCATCAGATGTCCTGCATAAGCGGGGAGATACTGAGGAATTCCGACAATAGACGCATCACTGCGGTGGGCGGTGGAAAACGCATCATCAACATAGGCATCGCCCAACGCCGCCAACGCTTTCGCAAATTCCGGATCATTTGCTTGTTCTCGGGGATCAAAACGCAAATTCTGCAGAATCAACATCTCCCCCGGTTTCAGGGCGTTGACGGCCTCAGTGGTTTCATCGGACACAATGCTATCAATAAAGCGCACGGGGTAATCTAAAAGTGATTGCACATAACGCACGACCGGGGCCAAACTTTGGGTCTCATCCCAGCCATGGGGTCGACCTTTATGACTCATCACCACGACACGCGCACCCGCGCGCAATAACTGATTGAGTGTCGGCAAGACCGCTTGGATACGTGTTTCATCCCCCACATACCCGGTTTGTGGATCGATTGGCACATTAAAATCAACGCGCACCAAAATTCTCTTGTTATAGACCGAATCCATATCTTTCATCCGCCGTAACGTCAATGTCATTGCCATCCATCCCTTTCTGCAACCATCACTGTCAAATCGACCAAGCGCTGCGCATACGCCCACTCATTGTCATACCATGCCATCGTTTTGACCAAATGTTCACCGACGACGAGGGTTTGCGTCCCATCGACAATAGCCGAATGAGGATTGCCCTTGAAATCCATGGACACCAGCGGAAGCTCGCTATATTGCATAATGCCTTTAAGCAGTCCCGACGACGCCAGGCGAAAGGCTTCATTCACCGAAGACACAGAAGCGGGATATCGCGTATGAATCGTCAAATCCACGACCGAGACGGCGGAAATGGGGACGCGCATGGCCACACCATTCAGACGCCCCTTTAACCTCGGTAAGATGCTATCGAATGACTGAGCCGCACCTGTACCGGCAGGAATAATGTTCTGGGCTGCGGCCCGAGCCAAACGCCAATCTGGATAAGGCGAATCCATTAATTTTTGATCATTCGTGTAGGCATGAATCGTTGTCATGAGGCCTGTTTCCAGCCCGAACGTTTCATCCAGCACCTTGGCTACTGGTGCCGCACAATTTGTCGTGCACGAGGACATGGACAGTACCTGATGCTTCCATGGTCGATACTCTTCTTCATTGACACCCAAGACGACCGTCAGATCTTCATGCACGGCGGGTGCCGTAATGATCACTTTTTGAGCTCCTGCCCGCTCAATATGAGCCCGGGCCAAATCCCCATCGGTATAGCGCCCGCTGGCCTCAATCACGATGTCGACTCCTAACGGTCCCCATGGAATGGCCCCAGCATTGTGTTCGGAGAAAACGTGGACGTCATGACCATCTACGCGGAGAGATCGGCCCGCAGCCACGACATCCGCGTGAAATCGCCCATAGTTGGAATCGTAGGTCAATAAGTGCGCCAGCGTCGCCGCATCAGTTTGATCATTGATGGCCACAATATCAAACAGGCGTTGCTGATGAGCCAAGCGAAAAAATTGGCGACCAATACTTCCAAATCCATTAATACCGACTTTAACCATGACTATTCGCCTCGCTTTACCTGCTGAGTCACAGCGTGTCTTTGTCTCTTGCCATGTCCGCCCTTCTGCATTTCCAGTATGAGGGCAGCCAACGGACAGTACATACGCCCATATGGCCCTGATTTCTCCCCCCAATGGACAACAACGATGAGCCGTGGAGCCCATCGTTGTTGTCCATTGCGTGCGTCTATCTCGTCTCTAGCTTCAGCATGGGTTATTGACATCCTGACCGTGCAGGGGCGACACCCTCACTCCGCTCCATTCGGTAATTCATCCCTTCCCAGCGTTGTTCCGTAGACCAGTAAAAAGTGAATTCCACCGCCGTAAGGCCATGCAAGGCAATGTCGTGATAATACATACCAACATGGGCATCGTGCAGCTCCGCGTTTAAAACATGGGCCCACTCGTCTGTGGTATAGACGAGCACCCCAGGTCGTGGTACGGCAATACGTAAAAGCTGATCCCCCGCATGCCAGTGTAGGCGTTTATGATTGAATTGCCAAAACAGCATGCCCGAATGGCGAGCGTCATGCGGACGTTGAATATAGCGGGTATGCACTAACTCAGGCAGTTCAAAGACATGCCCATCCATGGCCGAGCGGACGAGTTTGATATATTCGGCATGGGCCCAGACCAGCGGCATCGCCGAACCCGAGGGCCGTCCCAAAAAAAGTTCTCGCTCAGGAATGTCCGCGCTATCCCACACCTGTTCCGGCAAAAGGCCCCCGATACTGGCCGACCCTTCCATGGCTGCCAAGTAAGGCTCGGGAGACTGTCCCAGCGCTATGGCGTAATGCCCTCGCTCCCCAGCTAATAAAGGCCACAGCCGTCCGCGTCCATGCCCTTGAAAAGGTGAGCCGTCTTCTTGTTCTCCATAGCCGTCATGATTATAACGATGCCAAAGCGGACCATATGGCAACTCTTGCTTTAAAATCGCATCATACGCAGCAACAGATTGTGTGATGTGGGGATCATCGGCGGCTTTCAATCCATAACGGACTAATTCGAGAAAACCGCCATCAATCACCGCCTCTTCTGGGTAAAGATTAGGGGCTCCGGGCGGCATATTTTTAATGGGCACAAAACCATGGTCGATGCGCCCATCAGGACTTCGAGGCGCTTGCGTATGAATGCGGATGTAGTGACAGGGAAAGCGGGGATCCACTTGTCCATGTTCCGTGAAAGTCCACTTGTCAATGCGTCCTTGCCAATAATCCGCCAGCATTTCGCAATAAGCCGCGACATCATTGTCACCGCGACGCCGCGCAAGTTCGGCGCCGACGATCAACGCGCTTATCGTAATGGCTAAGGTCGAGGGAGAATATCCGCTATCTTCTTCCCAACGATCTTGCTCTGTCACGGGCCCTGTTTGGCAGATATAGGCCAAAGCGCGACGAACCATCGGATAAAGGTCCTCGCCGGTACGCATGGCATCCATTTGTTCCAAACGATAGGCCAGCAAAATGGGAAAGGCCGTTTCATCCAACTGCGACCCTTTCCAATAGGGCTGACCATCCAACCAAAAATTTTGCGGCCAAGATCCATTGGCTTGTTGTGTGGCCATTAAGAAAAAGAGCGATTGCCGCGCCGACGTGATATCACCCAATGCTAAGAACGCTTGCGCGGCTTCGACCATATCACGGGGCCATACCAAATGGTAGCCCCCCATATTGCCATCGCCTGCCGCGTTACCCCATGGAATAGATAAGGAGGCAATAATCCCGCCCGGAAACAACTTCCCGTGATGGGTTTTCAGAACAAAGGCTGAGACGCGTTGCAAGTGCGCGTGCGGATGGTCATGCGGCACCAAGCCCGGCAGACTATCCATATAAGCCGACCATCCGGCAATATAATCTTGTTCGATATGATAATAATTGTGGAGCAAGGCGAGTTCCGCCGTAAACTGCGCCTCTTCACGAGTTCCCCCAAAGGCTACGGCCAATGTTTGTTCATCCGATGTCAAGTCGAGCTCTGCGGTCAGGGCGACATTACCGTCTAGCGCCTCCGTATATTCAATGAGTTCACGCGTACCATGCAGTTGGGTCCATCCATCTGAGTAGCCCACAAACCCCACGCTACGGCGCACAAAGGGCACCGTACTACCAATGCACAGCGCTGCATCTCCACGCCAAGCCATAACCGCCTGCCTACCTCGCAAGTCGATTAGCGCGGCGTTATTGTGGCCACCTTGATTTTTAATGTGAGGTGCCAGGAGAAAAAAGACCCGGTAATCGCTCCGTGCCCCTTGCAGTACTTCAAAACGGACGTGCGTGAGCAACGCATCCCCTTCCGGCCAGGTCACAATGCGTTTCGTGATCCGAAACCGTCCTTGCGGGTCCGTATTGATCAGCTTATACGCCGGAGCATCGGGATGAATGTACTGCACCTCATGAATTAAGTCTCGTTTTTCTTCCCAAAACTGTCCGTCGCGCGACACAATTAACAATTGCGCATCCCGGGTATTGGCCACATCCATCCGGGGGAAATAGATTTCATTCAAAATCCCATGCGATAGCGTAAACCAAACACGCGACGTATCTGCCATCGCCGTACCGACCCCGTGCTTGGCGCTACTAGTCCATGTCGCGTCTAATCCGGGATGGCCTGGTGCTGCTGACATAAAAACCCCTCCCTTATCGGGCGATCTCCTCATCTCACGCACAAAGGTTCTCTTCCCGTGCGTGTTCTTCGCTCTTCATCATCTCACAAAAGGCTCGGGGTGAGGCCGTTTAATCCAAAAACGCTTCAGCCCAAGACAGGTTCAATGCCTACCGCGGTGCTATGCTCGTTGTACCGTTTAGCCAGGCGTGGGACATCACGCACGGTGGCTCATAGAAAGAGGACCATCATCCAGTCGCCCCCACGCCCCATGGCTATTGCCCGCGCCGTGAGGGGAACAGGGGCCTTCCTCGTGAGATCACATTGGTTAAGCCACACCATCTTGTTCAGACGACAATCCATGATATAAAGACAAAAAAGGATTGCAACCATCTAAGAGCCTGCAGGCAAAGAGTGTGCCATGATATAGTGGTAGGGGTAGACGTAGCTCTACATGGTATGAGCCCCCACGACATCGCCCATACTGGATCCGAGGCACACCGACAAGGAGGATGATTCCATGGCAGACGATGATGTAAAAGACATGGGTGGGTCCGCCGCAATAGCGATTTACGACACCCACGAGTTAGCCGATAACGCGGTCAAAGAACTGCAAAAGGCTGGCTTTGACATGAAGAAGCTGTCTATTATTGGTAAGGGCTACCATTCTGAAGAACATCCCATCGGCTATTACACCACAGAAAAAAAGATGAAGGTCTGGGGAGGAATCGGCGCCACATGGGGCGCTATCTGGGGAGGCTTCTGGGGACTGCTCTTTGGCGCAGGATTCTTTTTAGTCCCCGGCGTCGGACCGATTTTAGCTGCCGGCCCCTTAGTGGCAGTCTTAGTCGGCGCTTTGGAAGGCGGCGTCGTGGTTGGAGGGCTGAGTGCCTTGGGGGCCGCCTTAGTCAATATCGGGGTGCCCAAACATAGCGTCATTCGTTATGAAGAAGCGATTAAAGCGGACAAATATGTCCTTATTGTCCACGGTTCACCCGAAGATGTGCAGCGGGCCAAAGCCCTTATTGATCAGGCCAAAGCCACAGAAAGCACCATCTACTCAGCCAGTTAAAACGCTCTATGGGCCGCCATAAGGCCAGCCCCTCACGTAAACGGGCTGGCCTTTAAGGCGATTCAAGAATTGCCCTGGCGCTTTGAAAGATGTCATTAAACATCGTGACCGTCAATTTTCCCGTTTGGGTATTTTGCCGACTGGGGTGATAGGAGGCAATCAGGGTAAGGCTATGACTTGGTAGCTCGAGATCAAACTGTGCCCCATGCTTGAAGATTAAGGAACGCTGGTCGGATCCGCTAATTTTTAAATAATGCCGGACCGCTTGAAACGCCACCCGCCCCAGTGCCACAATCACCCGAGGGGCCAAAATTCTGAGCTCAGCTTCCAGATAGGGGCGGCAGGCTTGCACTTCTTCGGCCGTCGGTTTGTTTTGCGGCGGCGCACACCGGACCGCGGCTGTCACATAGGCGTTACGCAGCGCGAGTCCATCGTTTGATGCGACGCTATGGGGCTGATTAGCAAATCCATTCACATAAAGCGCATGGACGAGCCAATCGGCGGACGAATCCCCTGTAAACATCCTTCCCGTGCGATTGCCCCCATGAGCGGCGGGCGCAAGCCCTACTATCACTAATTGAGCATGCGCGTCGCCAAAGCCCGAAAGCGGTTTTCCCCAATACGTCTCCTGCGCAAAACGGCGCACTTTCTCCTCTGCCACGCGTTCGCGCCATGCCACCAACCGTGGACAACGCCCACATGACACAATATCCTCTGATAAGCGTTCCAATGCATGCATAAGACTCGAAGCTCCTTCAATGTCATCGGTCACTGGCACCCAGGCCCTCACCTCGCCTTGGATCTAAGGCCATTGCCTGCTATCATCATAGCATGGATGAACGGCGCTTAAGGCAGACCCCACCGTTGTGGGACACCCACGTGCATCTCGACCAATTGCCCCACCCGCGGTCTGCTGTCCAGCGGGCCATAGACGCTGGGGTGACCACGTGGGTCTTAGTGGCGACCTCGCCCTATAGTTACAAGGCGCAGTCTCGCCTGTTAAAAACAGGTGCATTCTCAGGAATCCAGCATATCCGCGCGATCGGGCTTCATCCGGAAGTCGACCACGCAGCTGATGCGCTTCACAGCGTATGGTCCATTATCCACAACGAACCCATCGCGGCCATCGGAGAAATCGGTTTGCCGGTCTATCGCCAGCTGTCTCGCGCTGCATTCAATCGCAACTGGGAGTGGCTCCATATTCAACTCAGCTGGGCTGAACAAAGACAACTCCCGGTGATTATTCATGCCGTCCATCAATCGTGTGAGCCCATGCTGCGCATTTTGGAAGACTTTCCGCACATTCCGCGCGTCGTCTTCCACTGGTTGAAGGCCCCTCTTGATTTAGTGCAAGAAATGATCGCACGCCACTACTTTGTAGGCATCACCCCCGATGTCATCTGGCGTGAGCGGGATCAGAACCTCTTGTCTTTGTGGCCCCCACACCAAATTTTGCTGGAAACCGATGCCCCGTGGCCCCATCGTCAAGATCGCCAAGACGGTGAACCCGCAGAAATCCGGGCCTTGACAGATTTTCTTGACACATGGTCGCCGCAACCGAGCAGTTGGCGAAAAATTGCCATTCATAATGCGCTCGCCTTCTTTGTTCCCTCGGACTCACGAATATGACATGGAAAAGGAGACCTTCACGTGGCTGGCTGTGGATGGGAAGGAACAGATCCGTTATATCGGCAATACCACGACACCGAATGGGGTGTCCCCGTATTAGACGACACGCGCCTGTTTGAATTTATCGTATTGGAAAGCGCCCAAGCAGGGCTTAGTTGGCTCACCATCTTGCGTAAACGCAGCGGCTATCGCCAAGCGTTTGATTATTTCGATCCCAAAGTGGTGGCCACATGGAGCGCTCAAGATATTGTAAAACGTGTCGCTAACCCAGCCATTATTCGCAATCAGGCCAAAATTACAGCCGCCGTGACCAATGCGCAGGCGTTTTTGCGCATTCAGCAGGAATGGGGCAGCTTTGCGCGCTACCTCTGGCATTTTGCGGGAAACCGACCCGAGATCCATCACTACACAACCCGGTCAGAAGTACCTAGCACCTCTTCGTTGTCGAATCGCCTTGCCGGGGACCTCAAACAGCGAGGCTTTCGCTTTTTCGGCCCCACGATTTGTTATGCCTTTTGCCAAGCTACTGGTGTGGTCATGGACCACCTGGTGACCTGTGACCGATATTCCGCCTTGAGTACCCCACCACCACGACTCTTTTTTAGCAATTAATGCCGCCCAACGACACATATTTGATGTCCAAGTATTCGTCTATCCCATAATGGCTGCCTTCTCGGCCTAAGCCCGACTCTTTCATACCGCCAAAGGGCGCTTGGGCCGTCGACGGCAAACCATCGTTAGCACCCAATATCCCATATTCAAGATGTTCGGCTAAACGCATGACGCGCCCAACATCCCGTGTAAAATAATATGCGGCCAGTCCCGCACGCGTATTATTCGCACGTGCAATGACTTCATCCTCGGTATCAAACGCCAAGATCGCCGCAACAGGCCCAAAGGTTTCTTCCTGGGCAATAAGCATCGAGTCCGTAACGCCTGCTAACACCGTCGGTGGATAAAAATAGCCAGGGCCTTGTGGGCGCGTACCCCCTAACAGCAGTCGCGCTCCCTGTTTTTGGGCATCAGCCACATGCCGTTCAACCTTCGCCACCGCTCGCCCGTCAATCAGCGGGCCCACTGTCACATCATTTTGCAACCCGTCGCCCATCCGCATCGTAGCTAAAGCATCCGTCAATTTACGGCTAAAGGCCTCAAGCACCGGACGTTGGACATACATTCGATTCGCAGCCACGCAACTTTCGCCAACACTCCGCATTTTGGCAATGACGGCATTTTCTACTGCCGCGTCAAGATCGGCATCAGCAAACACAATGAACGGCGCTTGCCCACCTAGTTCCAACGAGACCCGCTTCATGGTCTCAGCGGCTTGCACCATCAACCGCTTGCCGACCGCAGTCGACCCAGTGAACGAAATTTTTCGCACCGAAAACTCATCCATGGCCACTTGCACCAACGGTCCGGGTTGCGTTCCGGTGAGTACCGACAACACCCCTAGTGGCAAGCCCGCGTCTTCTAAAATCTTCGCAATAGCGAAAGCGGATAATGGTGTTAGTTCCGAGGGTTTGACAATCACGGGACACCCGGCGGCTAAAGCGGGCCCTACTTTGCGAGTAATCATCGCCGCAGGAAAATTCCACGGAGTAATCGCCAAAGACAAACCAACCGGTCGTTTAATGACAAGAATTCGTTTATTTGCGGAATTGGCGGGAATTATTTCCCCATACACACGTTTTGCCTCTTCCGCAAACCATTCGAAGAACGAAGCGGCATAAGCGATCTCGCCGCGCGATTCACTCAGCGGCTTCCCTTCCTCTTCGGTCATGAGCCGCGCTAAGTCTTCCAATTGCGCCCGCATAGATTGCGCAGCTCGCAACAAGATTTGCGCCCTCTCAGCGGCCGGTGCATCCGCCCAAGAAGCTTGAACCGCTAGGGCCGCATCAATGGCCCGGCGCATATCCTGGGGCCCAGCATCCGGGACGCGGGCGATGACTTGCTCAGTCGCAGGATTGACGACATCAAAATACGTTCCCGCGGCCGCTTCGGTCCATTCGCCCCCGATATACAAGCGAGCTTTATCAATTTCCATCGTTTATTCTCCTTCTCCTTGAGAGTTGGCATATCCTCTCAACCTCACTCATCCAAATTTTATCACGCCACCGTATCCCGCGGTTTATCAATATGGATAAGGCCTGATTTTCATTACCCGAGTGGTCTCCTGGCCGATCAGTGGTGGACGCGGCGGCGTATCGCGTCGGTGCCGCCCTCACCGATGCCCGGTCGGGCCTTACGCCTGACTACTCCCGCAGCGGAGATGTGCGCGAGACCGTCATCCTGGCGCCTGCGGACGCCATCGGCAGGCCTTGTGAACGGCGATCGATGCAGCCGAGTAGAAGAACTGGCTCTCCCGCACATTTGCTGATCATGAGGAATCGGTTTATGGTCGAAGAAGAGGACATGCGTCCAACGTAAGCGTCAACGGGGTGGGCGTCGTGGGACCATCCCATGGCATCGCACCCCGTATTCCCCAGTTCACGGGGGGGACGCGATGCGGGAGTGAGGTTGCCGATCGCAGTCTTTATCCTGGCATGCCGCCAGTCGCTCCGGACATCTCTGCCTAGCGACGCGCTCTCAAAGAACTGATGCATGTGAATCGGTTCGTGTTCGTCAACCGTCTCTCTCTTAGCCTAGGGACTCATCTTGGCTTAATGGCTTCGCCGCAAACCTCGTTTCCTGTAGACTACGTCACCGTGCGTATGTCCCGCTCGCCACCGCCACTTCGGCTCACTCGCCCGCGTCGTCGGACGAGGGCCGGTTCCAGCGCGTTCGCGCTGGTCCTAGGGTTCGACCGGATCGGCTTTGTAGGCCGCGACCCAGGCATACAAGGTTTTGCTGGGAATGCCCAAGCCCACGGGCGGCGGATGAACTCGACGAAGTCATGCAAGCGGCGGAGGCCAAGCAAACCGTCGATACAGGAAAAGAGAATGAGTACCCTGCGGCCAATCCAATGGGGTAAGCAGCGTTCGGCTCTTTTGGTGTCAAACACTGATCAACTGCTCGGACACTTGGGCATATCAGACCACGTTCTCGATATTTAACCCTCTCACTTAATGCCGCGTAAGAATCGTTCGATAGCATTCTTGGGAGGACGAGCGCGCTGAGCGTTGACCGCCGTCCGTTGTTGTTGCAGTTTAAGTAAAGTGCGGGAATCCCATAACTCAAATCCATTGTCTCGCGCCAACGAAATGGCCGCTGGTGTCATGCCCCACCCACCAGCAGGAGAATAAGCAACGGCTCACTACCGGCTGAACTCTTTCGTGAATACCGTCGATAGAAGCGATAAGACCGATGACGTGGCATGAGGGCCCCCCTTTCTTGATTATTGGATTATTTTGAGTGCCCGGGGGTTTTAGGTCATTTAAATGGTCACTCATAATCCTACCTCCTGTGCTATGATGACGCGTTCGGAGACGCCCACTTGCGCTGCCGAGGAGCGAGTCCTGACTGTAAATCGTGCGTACCCGCCTAACGCTTTACCGCCCGTAATGCCCCTTCAGTTTCTCGCTGACGGCCGCCGCAGCGTCTGGCCCATACGCCTGTCGGTACTCATTCATCAGCATGCTCAGCACATGTTTTCCAGCAGGAACTCTTGATTGTGCTTGCCTTTCGATTCTACGGTAAACCGGACGAAGTCCGTTTCTAAGTTCACGTTGGCCAAGATACATCCCTCCTGCGTTATTGGACCACCGCCGTGCGGTGGTACTTGTCGCCAACTTCGTATCTCAAAGTCTTTATGCAGGGGAATTGTCAGAAACAATTTATTACGATACTCACACCGGAGAACCAGAAACAACGTCTAATAATTCAATATGCCTATTCATGGACTGTAGCTGATGACCTTTATCAAAGATTAACCCAATATGGCTACGGTAATCTTTATGGCACGGCACCAGGAACCGATGTCAATTCATCAAGCGGTATCTATAAGGGCGATGTGCTGTTTTTTAATTGGGGCCAGGGATTAGGTATTAGTCACGCAGCAATTCAGACCGGCTATGGTACCGATCCTGACAGTGGCTTTGTTGGAAATTACGTTGATGAAAATACAAATAATCGATACCATGCATTTTGGTCTCTATATCCGTATAATAGTCAGGCTAGTACCACAACTATTTTTTTGGTCACTATCGATGCCTCTTAATATACAGAAATAAGGAAAAGAATGAAGGAGGTGCTATGATGATTATTCATCCATGGAAATTGGTAAAAAATCATAAATGGTCATTTCTAGCCGCCGCTGTTCTCATGAGTATCATGAGTACGATTATCTTGAACAAACTACGGGCTGATTCGACTAATAGCAATAGCAACCAAATTGCAGAAAAAATTGCTGAAGCGATTAGTGCTCCCGGAGGAGTAATCCCTCTAACATCCGTACCACTCGGAACAGCGCTTTCGCTGTCTCAAAAAAATAGTCTTTTACAAAATCAAGAGACGGTATTATCCAATGTCTTTAGGCCACAAAGTCCCTTGTTTGATACCGACTTAGCGGGGTATCAAACAGCTTTGACCAATGTTGCTACTGAACGGCGGACACAGGATATTGTCACATCTCTCGACTTAACGTCCCTTACCATAAAAAACGGATTAGCGACAGCAACATGGCAAGCCCAACTTTCTTTTACCAGTCAATGGCGAAATTCCACGACCGCCTCATGGTCACAACCTTATAAGGCGATAAATGGATTATATGGAACAACTACTTTGGAAGAAATTAATGGACAATGGTTGATATCCAATCAAGTGAGCAACTTTCTTCCAGGAGAGGGCCCTTAAGGTCCCTATTATCCCGAACATTGCTTCAAAAGGATGTTCGAGTTATAGTGACCAAAATTTACTGACTAGCACTAGATCGGGGGTATTCTCGGCTTTGACACTTCGGCACTGCCTCTCAGGTAGCTCGGAGGCACTTGTCCTTAAGCAAGTTTTACTAGAGTTTTGACCCAGTCATCCATGGAACTAAATCTCTACGAATCTCTGATGTTCCTAAGCGTGGCAGACTCAACTTGGGTAAGTTTGACTAAAACCCCGAGGCGTCAATAATGGTGTTTACGACGCGATTTCTGGCACTGGCTGTTTTCTTACTCAGTGAGTCGTTGGTGCGGGCTAATCGGATCACGGGGTGACATAGCGTGCACAGTATATCCTATTGAAGAGTTTTTTCCGCTGTCGCCAATTTCAGTCCATGCGTGGCGAGTCCACAGCTGTTTGTAACGCAGATCCCAGAGAGTCAATGGGCCTCAATTATGGCGGAACAGGAGGAATCGACGCCAAAACAGCGGCCCGACGGGCCGTTCAGGAATTTCGATGATTGGGTGGGGTTCACGACCCCACCAGGCGGCGCGCCCGCTGAGATCGCCGCTGCCGTATCCGTCCGAGCGCCATCGCCAACATGACGACGAGGGCTAAACCACAGCGGAGGTGCATTTTCTTGAATCCCCGAATGGTATACCATTCGAACCCAAACGCAAACGATACATCCAACCGACTGTTCACCTGTTCCACCGCCGTGCGATGGGCATACTCATGCTTCCATTGATAACTGGCCCGGTCCATGGGCGTAAAAATCCGCCGATCAGTCTGTAAGGGAATGCGCAGGCCCTGAGCGACGGGACAGTGGTCTTGACCCTCGCAGGACGCGCCCGCAAAGCGGGCGGGACACCGTTTTTGAGACGTTGGCGCCCGGCTTCGAATCCGCCGTTACTCATGGTGTGCACCTGACCCGAGACCGGATCGTGACAAAACACCTCTTGAGAAGGGTCATAGAATCCTGACGAACACTTTCTGAGTCCGCCCCTGTGTCAGGTGTACCCATCTGACAGTCTCATTTGGGTACACCCAGTTGAGACGGATTTCCAGAGACGGATTGTCGTCGTTTCCAACGTATCGTATGCTTGACTCATTAATCATATTGAAAACCGGAGCGAAAACCCCATCATTTACGGGTATGCTCGGGTGAGTTCGCCTACGCAAAGTCTGGGCACGCAGGTCCGTCAATTGCGACGCCTGCCAGAAGAGCGATCCCTCACACCGCGCACGCAGTTTGCGGGGCTTCTAGACTCCTGCCCCCCTAAAGCTGTCGTAGTCCCGCCCAGCGGTGACCCGCTCTATTTTCCCAGTTTACTCTCTGGCAGCAGCGACCTCCAACCAACGCATTCCCAAGCCTTTACCATCCCCATATCTGCGCGGCAGCCCCACGTAGCCAAGAAATCCGTGAAAACATAAATGGCTTCGTTAGGGACAGACCCGTCGCGGGCATAATAACTAGGAGGAACGGGATACGGATATCGGGGAAGGGATAGCGATTGAGGCCATCATGGCAATCCTTAGAGACCATTATTCATGAAGCCGTCGCAGACTTGGGCGAACGCATCATCATTCATCGTCATCAAGCGTTTTCGACAATGACGTGGGTCGTAGTCTGGACGCGGGATGACAATCCCTATAGCCACCAGCATGAAGTATGGCCCCCTTTATGGCGGATCCGTGCAGGTACCTCATGGGCGCTGTGGGAAGCCCAAACCGCTTCGACGCCGGTCCACTGGACCTTAAAATATGACAAGGATACATGGACGGAAGTAGGACAGAACGAGGGCAATATCATGCATAAAGCTCAGCAAGCGTTCCTGGGCTTTCTAGGCCGTATTCCCCCGCCGACGGCTCGGTCTGTAAGGCATTCTCCATGTGCTCTTAAGATCCGTGAATGGATCTGGCAAGGCCTGTTATGGACAACGCCCTTCTTGTTCTGGAGAACGACACGACTGATAGCCTTAGGTATGGTCATCGCAACCACTGCGGTGGTTAGTCTTTCTTATGTGCTTGATATTCGGCAGCAGTTTCGCTCTCGCATCCATGTGCCGCCTGTGCCGCGTGCCTATAGTCCCGTGGCATGCCTAACCAAACCGTCGTGCGCGATTGCACACTGGGAGATCACCGATCCCGATGCGCCCTCGCATCGCCTCTTTCAGCATTTACAAAATTGGCTCGTAGAGGAAGAGCTGCCCTTTGAACTTCACGCACGGCGCACGGATTTATGGCGCCTAAGCGCGCAAGCGGGAGCGTCTCCGTCGGTCCCTAGCTTCTTATCCATCACCCTCGTCAGCTCAGGGTATGCCATTCATTGGTATTACGATGTCTATGATTGGGATGGCAACTATGTCCCCTTAGTCCAAGATGCGCTGATCTGGTCGGGTTCTTGCTGGCTATATCACGACGTGCCCCTAGAAGACAGTTTTTTGCCTCTACTACGAAAAAAACTGGCGCCTCACGCGCCAGTTCCTTAAGTCAATCCAAAATACGCGGCTTTAATATGAGTGTCCGCATCAAGCTCTTCCGGCGATCCATCAAAGTGCACACGACCATTGTCCAAGACGTAAACATGGTCAGCACCCTGTAAAAACTTAATATTTTGTTCGGCAATAAGAAAAGCGGGTCCCGTACGGCGGTAGGTTTCTAACAACCCCAACAGTTCATTCACCATCACAGGAGCCAATCCGGATGACGGCTCGTCCATCAATATTAACCGGGGTTGACCCATCAACGCTTTAGCAAATCCTAAAATTTTTCGTTGACCGCCACTGAGGCTTCCTGCCGCTTGCTTGCGGCGCGCCTTCAGCAAGGGCAATTGTTGATAAATCCGATCCAATTGTTGCCGTGATTGGGAGCCGGAAAGATAATACGCACCCAGTTTAAGATTTTCTTCAATACTCAATGTCGCAATGACACCAATTTCGGATAAGAAGGCCATGCCAGCGCGAACACGCCGACTCGTGGGCCAATGCACCACATCATCACCGCCGAACTTAACATGCCCCTGCCAAGCGGGTAATAAGCCGACAACCGTTTTAAGCAATGTGGTTTTGCCCGCTCCATTGGCACCCAGCAGAACCACTTGTTGACCCTGATCCACCACAAACGTAATGTCGGATAGCACTTGCAAGGTCCCGTAGCCACCGCTTAACGCTGCCACCTCGAGTATGGCCATGTATGCTTCCCCCTTCTCGCCATCACCTATTGCACGGAGCTAACGTCCACCGCGTCGTTACCGAGGTAAACCGCCGACACAATAGGGTCTTGTGCGGCTAAGGCCAACGACCCTTCAAAAATTTCCTTGCCTGCATTCATCACAATCACCCGGTCCGTCAATTGATTGACAAACCCTAAATGATGCTCGACAACGATGAGCGCCATTGCCCGATCCGCCAAATGCCGCAAGCTGTCCGCCATTTGGTGTAGTTCGTGGGGGCCAAGACCCGCCGCCAATTCGTCCACGAGCACCAACTCGGGCCCTGTCGTTAAGGCCCGGGCTAAATCCAACAGCTTCTGTTGACTGCTATTGAGGCTCTGCGCTAACCGATCCGCAGCATCCGCTAAGCCGGTAAACTCCAGAACTTCCCGCGGAGTCATCGCTCCGGGCCGGGCAAAATGATGCGCGAGTTCAACATTTTCCGCCACCGTCAAGGTTTTAAATGGCTTAGGAATTTGAAACGTCCGATTAATCCCGTGCCGTGCACGCCGATGCATAGGCCAGTTCGTGATGGTGCGGCCCTGATATTGCACAAGCCCGCCATCCGGACGATAGAGTCCTGAAATGACGTTGATAAGGGTTGTTTTACCGGAGCCATTGGGCCCCACCAACCCTAGAATTTCCCCTGGCGCAACTTGAAGGCTCACGCCATCTAAGGCCTTAAATCCGCCAAAGGTCTTCACAATTTTATCGACGAGTAATAGGGGTTCACGGGACATAGTTTCCCCTCCGTTGCAAGAGTGAGACCACTCCGCCAGGCAAAAACAATACCAACAGCACAATGAGCAGTCCATAAATCAATTCGAAATATTGGGGGTCGGAGATCCCAATCGCGTTATAGAGCCCGTACAAGACGACCGACCCCAAAATAGGGCCAATCGCGGTGCCGCCTCCCCCGAATAACGTAAACACAATGGCTAGGATGCTGATGCTGAGATCAAACACGGTACTGGGGTAAAACACAGACAAATGCCAGCCAAAAATTGCGCCCGTCAACCCGGCGATGACTGCGCTGACAATCCAAATTATGGTGCGCGTGCGCACGACTGCAATGCCCGCCATCTCAGCGCTCACGGGATCTTCACGGATGGCCATGAGGGCACGGCCAAACGCGGTATTTTTGATGACGATGACAATGATCGTGGTCACAATCAACAACACGACCATGGCAATGTAACTCGTTTCAGGATGATAGCTTTGCACTAATGATTCCCCATACGGCCCATTCGTGAGATGCACGAGGGCCGGATTGGCGACCACATTATACAAAACCTCAGACGCGGCAAGACTGCTAATAGCAAAATAGGCCCCCGATAGACGCAATAGCGGAGACAGAATCAATGCCACAATGACGGAAAACAAGGCACCCACAATGAGTGCCACCAGGCCCGGAAGATGAAAGATCTCAATGCCCATGGCCATGCCATACGCCCCAATGCCGAAAAAACCGACATAACCAAACGGCAAATAGCCTGTAAACCCATATAATAAGTTCACACCTTGGGCCAAAACCATAAAGGCCATCATTTGAAAAATCACCGCTTGATTAGCGTAAACCATGGGGGCCACAGAAAATGCTGCCAGTAAGACAACCGGGATGGCGACATTCGTGCCCATATGAGACCGCCGACTCACGAGCTTCGGACTAAGCATTGCGCACCCCCCTGCCTAACAGCCCCGAGGGTTTGACCAACACAATAATCAACAGCAGAAGATACGGCACAAGATTAGACCACGATGAAAAATACGTTTGCATCAGCATGACCGAAATGCCGTAGACTAAGCCCCCAAGAACCGAACCCAAGGGATTACCTAGAGAACCAATCACCACAATGGCAAACGCAATGGTGGTCAGCCCCAATCCCGTAGACGGGTCGATGCTGCCAATCATAAAGGGACTCATCACCCCCGCCATCGCAGCCAAACCAATCCCCACTGCAAAAATAATGGCAGAAGTTTGCGCTACCGGCAATCCGCTCGCCATCGCTTCGTCGCGGTTGCCCATAACGGCTCGCGCCGCATACCCAATGCGGGTATAGTATAAAAACCCATACGTGACGCCAATCATAATCAAACTCACAAGTGCGGTGATTACCCATGCCATTTGATAATTCTGGCCCAAAAAATGAAGGGGGGCGGATCCCATAATGGCTAACGGCAACGAACGCGGATTGTTGCCAAATCCAATCACATCAAGCGCCTCAATAATTTGTGATAACCCAAAGAATAGAATCAACGAGAGCATTTCCGGATCCTTCGACTTGGTTAGTCGGGGAATTAAAGGAAAGTACAACACGTACGCCACCACAACAAATAGAACCAACGCTAAGATTAGACTCATCAATGGATTGACATGGGCAGATGCGTACGCCACGACGGCTAGGTACCCACCAAGAACCACAAAATCGCCATGCGCTAAGTTCACCACCTGCATCACACCAAAGATCAAATTGAGCCCCAGGGCCATAAATCCAAAAAAGACGCCAAATAAGATACCGGCAATAAGACTGTATTCGAGCATTCGCCCCTCCTATGAATGGCCCCTGGCACGTAAACCAGGGGCATAAAATGCGTTATGAAAGCGGGGTCATCAATTGGACGGATACTTGACCTTGGGCGTTGGCAGAAATTTTTCCAACGGGCAAGGTTTCTCCGGTTTGGGCACCCTCGGAGTTAATTTGGAACTTGCCATCTAATGTTTCAATCGTGCCCGAAAAACGGGACACGGCGTGACGCAACGACAACTGACTCAGACTATTAGCGGTTTGCAGCGTTTTCTGGATGATAAGACCCGTGTTGTAACCAGCAATGTTCAAGAAGTTGGCATTGTCCCCCGTCGCCTTCTTGAACGCGGCAATAAATTGGCTGGAATCCATCCCGTAGTTGACGTGTGCATGAGAAATCAACGGCGGAGCGGGATACGTGTATGTTCCATTAATCGCTGAAGGCCCAACACTACTCGTAAATAGCGACGGCAGTTGTCCGGGGAAGACCGTAAATACCATCTTATACTGGCTTCCGCTGGCCTTGAGCGCTTGAAGGAATGAGACATCATTATTCGGATATCCGAACTCGATGACGGCCTGAGGTTTGGTCTGCGCGATGTTATTCAGCAACACCGAGTAACTTGAGGTGCTTGTCGGAACCCCCGAGTTATAGACGGGCGTGATCCCCGCCGCCTTCAATTTGGTCACCAGGGTCTGATCCTGAGACTGGTCAAAGTCATTGGTATCATACAAAATCGCAATCCGCGAATAATGCTTACCAATCAAATATTGCGCTAAGGAATCGGGCCATAACCCTGAGTTAGGCAAGGATGTCAAAACAATATAGGGGTTATTGGGCGTAAAAAAGGTGGTACCTGTCCCACTTTGGTCGAACAGCACCATTTTGTTTTCTTCAGCCACAGGCACCGCCACAGATGTCAGCACCGAACCAAAGTCCGCCACCAATATGTTGACGTGGTTAACCGAGATTAATTGCGAATACAAACTCGTAGCCGTTGTCGCTGAACTTTGATCATTATAGGCCACAATTTTAATGGGCACTTTCTTATTCAGGGCTTTGACAAACACCCCGCCCGCCTTGTTCACCTGATTGGCCCAAAACTTCAATCCATCATATTCTGGGAGCGATGACGTTGCAAACGATCCACTCCCCGCATATAAGGTCCCGATCGTGATTTGGGAAACATTTTTCGCCGGAGGTACCGACGTCGTAGATGACGTGCCACAGCCCGCCAATGTGGCGCCAAGCAAAGCTGCTGATAAGCTAAATAACGCCATCGTTTGCTTGCGTTTACGCATAGAAGAATCCTCCCAAAAGGATTTATTTGTGTGAATACTGCATACTACTGAATAATACCCTAAAATAAGTCGATACGGTACAACCTTTATTTGCGTGAATATTCATTGCGATATTTGAGACAATTGCACAAAAACCTCTCCCGTTATCGGGAGAGGTTTTTCTGGCTGGTACAAATCTCCTTCGAAAGGCTCTTAGAGATTCAACACGGTTGACTTCAGTCGCGTCATAGCGAGTAAGGAGTAGCGCACGCCTTGGGCACCCATTCCCGAGGCTTTAGTGCCCACAAATGGAAAATGGTCCGGACCTCGCGAGGTTTTGCCGTTAATTTGAACGGTTCCCACGTCCAACTCTTCGGCCAATAAGAACGCTTGGGACACGTCTTGTGTAAAGATGGCGCCTTGCAGCCCGTACTCACTGGCGTTGGCTAACTCCACGCCTTCTTCCGCGTCATGAATTCGGATAATCGGCAACACCGGTCCAAAGGGTTCTTCCCAAGCTACCCGCATATCGCGCGTTACAAAATCCAGCACGACAGGATAAATCAAATTCCCCTCCCGCCGAAGTGGAGTCAATGCCACCGCCCCTTGCGCCACCGCTTCATGTATCATATCCCAAACAAAATCGGCGGCTTCATTTGAAATCAAAGGCGTCACCACACTATCCGCCTCTGGTGCCCCCACCGATAAAGTCATCACCTTTTGGGCCACGGCCGTAGCCAATTGATCCGCGATCTCCTCGACCACCAAAACCCGTTTGACTGCCGTACAGCGTTGGCCTGAATAAGAAAAGGCCCCGCTCACAATATTGTCTCGAGCCCGTTCAATATTGGCATCGGCGAGCACAATGGCGGCATCTTTCCCGCCCAGCTCGAGGAGCAAGGGGACCATAATGGCTTTGGACGCAATATGTTGGCCCGTCTGCGTCGAACCCGTGAAGTTAATCATATTGACGCGGGGATGGCTAATCAGATAATCGCCAATCACCCGTCCGGAACCTGTAATGGCGATGATGACGTTGTCTGGAATCCCCGCTTCGTAGGCCAATCGTGTGATATTCAGCCCCGCAATAGCGCCTTGTGTCGGCGGTTTCAAGACGACGACATTGCCCCCCATTAAAGCAGGCGCAATCTTCGTGACAGCCAGGTTGATGGGATAATTAAACGGAGGAATGGCCAAAACCACCCCTAGTGGTACGCGGCCAACAATACTGACTTTCTGTCGCGTTTGACCCGGAAACGCGTCTCCAAACAACGTTTCGCCTGCCAGTCGCAATCCTTCCTCGGCGGTGTAGTGGATGAAATCCGCCGAGCGCTGCACTTCGTCGAGAGAATCACGGTGGTTCTTGGCGATTTCTAACATCAGTAGTTCCGCTAGCTCCGCCCTGTTCGCTTCTAGCTTATCTGCCCATTGATGAAGCAGGTGAGCACGTTCGGTGAGAAGCATACGCTTCCAACTTTGAAAACCTTCTTGTAATCGTCCAATCGCCTGGTCAACTTCTTCTCGCGAAAAGGCATGCACCTTGCCAATAATTTGACCGTGAACAGGACCATAGACGGCCACATGTTCTCCGCTCTGACACGATGTCCACCCCTGTGGTCCTAACTGTACACAATCATCGGCACTGTTAGGAATAAATACTGATGTATTTGCCATACTGCCTCCTCCATAAAACGCATCTGCTGTGGGATTTTATGCTTGTGACTTCAGAGGCTGCCTGTCCTCAGCGGGTTTCATCACGAGAGGAAAAACGAGGAAATTTGCTATCAGTCCTCAGACACCTTGCAGTCGATAAGGTTATGCTACCATAAAACCTTCCCTAAAACTTCAATAATCTGTAGCAATTGTCTGTTTAATATTAGAACCTTATAACCTTCCCAATCCTGCAAATCGTGCCGTAGATGGGCCCAAGGCGATATATTCTCATACATCGTGAATTCGCACCGCGTACTACCTGAGGGGCTCGACTCGCCCACCTGCCGAAAGAGACCGCACGGTTTCGCCACCAAAGCATGACTCGCGCTATGTCGTATGAGGACATGCGGCCTCCTTTAACGCGCTGTAGGGCTAGGCACTATCAGGACAGGTAACGTGCTGTGAGTGGTTAACCAGTGCGGTACACTGCCCAGGAAATTTTCCTTAACGGGAGACCCCTGATGACGCCCAACACAAATGGCCTCCGCGTGGTGCTCACGTGCCCACGCCTCAAGCATGGCAGCAATGCTCCCATGTTGTCCTGGCATCAGGCTTAAAACGTGATGGCGTACAACAATCCCGGGCGCATGCGGCATCTGCACCAACTGGGTAAACGCCGCGTGAGCTGCGCTATCCCACTGCTTTTCAAAAAAATCAGGGTCATGAGGCAAAGCCCCCCCTAAATCAGCACGGGCTTCGTCCCGGTAGAAGGTCTTCACCGTCTTGATGTCAATAGCCCATAATGTCCCGCTTGCATCCAATATGCGGTAAGCAGCAGCTGCCGCCGCAAAACTCCCATCCGACCCATCGAATCCGACAACCACTGAGTGCATCAACATGCCCCCCGTCTTAGTCACACGCTGAATTTAGTCGCAACATTCCGGCATTCTCAAAGAACCACCAGCGCCATGGGCTCAGGAGCGCATCATTTGGCGGGCAAATACGGCGGGGCCGTGATGTCTGGCGACTGTTGAGGGTCTTGTACACACTCTACAGCCAATTGCTTCATATTTACCACGCCTGCCCAAAATGGCAAGCTCAAGTCGGACACATCATCAAGAGGCGGGCCTGAGCGAATTTTTGCTGAAGCTTCCGTTAACGGCATTCCAAAGACGCGCGTGGTTTTGATTTCCACGTCCGTTGGTCTACGGCAATCATTCCATCGCCCCGGCATGACATGCTCGACCATGGCCTCCAACACCGAGGTTTTGTGCCGAACATCGGTGACTTCATACGGCGTGCCCATAACCACCACCGACCGGTAGTTAAGCGAATGATTATACGCAGAGCGCGCGAGGACGAGCCCATCTAAGAGGGTGACTGATAAGGTCGCATGGGCCTCTTCCTTTAGATCTTTAAAAATCCCCGCAGCGACAGCTCCGTGGAAATATACTTGGTCTTCGATACGCACGTGCAACGTCGGCAAGACCACCGGCACACCGTCCCGAATTACGGCGATATGACAATACAGGGCTTCATCCATAATACTGTAGATGGTGTTAAAATCGTAATGCCCGCGCTCCGAGTGCCTATGTACGCGGATGCGTGACGAAATGTTTGGGTCCATGTGTGCTCTCCTTAATATCAGTGATGGTCTGTGATGAGCTACAAGCGGTTTGGTGCTTTCTTTTTATGCCACCTCACCCCCAAAACACCTTATTTCGCACAAGGCAAACAACCAGCGAAGAGGCATTACGTCTCCATAATACAAGATCCAAAGAGCTCTCAGATAGCTTACGTGTCCCTTTCTGGCGTGCATCCGTGGGGCATTATGACCGCTTATACCACAAGAGGTACGACACGGGCGTCTTCCGGCGTCTTCGTGGCAAGAAATTTTGCCAAACACCTGGGTCGGGGAGGAATGAGAAGGCATTAGCGCGAACTACAAAGATGTCACATCATAACTACATACGCTAACAACACGACGTTCTATGGCTTAGGAGGCAACGATGATTCCACGCGCTGAAAAAATTCCCTATCTCCACATCCTTCACGGTGATGTGCGTGAAGACAATTATTATTGGTTGAAAGACCGCAATAATCCCGAGGTCATTCGTTATCTAGACGATGAAAATCGGTATTTCGAAGAAACCATGCAGCCGCTTCGAAGTCTTACAGACGCTCTCTATCAAGAGATGCTAGCCTATGTGCCCGAAGACGACGAGGAAGTCGCCGCCGCGCAACCACCCTACTACTATTATCGGCGCACGGCCAAGGGCCAGCAATATCCCATCTATGCGCGCAAGGCCGCACACCACCGGAAAGATCTCAGCACAGCCCACGAGCAAGTGCTGTTAGACATCAACGTACACGCCGCAGGTCAGACCTTTTACCACGTTAGCCTCATCCGGCTGAGTCCCGACCAACAATGGTTAGCCTATCTCGAAAATCGCGACGGTACAGACCGTTATACCTTACGCATTAAACATATCGACACCGAAACGTATTTGCCTGAAACCATTCCCAATGTTTTTCTCAGTCAAAGCGTGGAATGGGACGCGACGAATACGTACTTGTTTTATACGCTAGTTGATGCTTCGCAACGTCCTTACCGTCTCATGCGCCATCAGCGGGGCACAGACCCGGCCATGGATAGCTTAATTTACGAAGAACAGGACACCACTTTTTCGCTGGCATTGAAAAAAACGCGAGATGGCCGCTTTCTTCTTTTAACGTCACAAAATAAAGAGACCAGCGAGGTGCGGTGGCTCGATGCTAACCACCCGCTAGAACCATGGACCGTGTTCACACCGCGGCGCACGGGCCTCTTATACTCTATGGAACATTGGCACCATCAATTTGTCGTCCTCACTAATGACGGCGCCCCTAACTTCGCGGTCAAGGTCTGTGAAGACGAGTCTGCTGGATGGGACTCCTTGCGTGATCTCGTACCCGTGGATCCGACCGTCTACCTACAAGATGTTGTTCCGTTCGCGCATGCATTGATTCTGGAAGGACGTCAAGAGGGCCTGAGCCAAATCTGGATCTATTACCAAGACCAACGTCTCGAAAAACTGAAATGGCCGGAGAACCTCTATCATGTCGCATTAGGCCCTAACCGCAGCTATGAGACGGATGAAGTCTTGATAGACTATGAATCTTTTCTCACCCCGAAAACCACCTTGGGATTCAACCTGACGACTCAAACACGTACCGTGCTCCACAAACAGGTGGGAGGGCGCCCGTTTGAGTCCCATCACTATGAACAAAAACGGCTTTGGGCCCCCGCCATAGACGGTACGTCCATTCCTTTGTCCGTGGTATACCGCGTAGACGCGTTGTCACAAGGCCCGGCTCCCCTAATACTCTATGGCTACGGATCTTACGGAGTCAGTGTCGACCCGCATTTTGACCCTGCCCAAATCCCTTTGTTAGATCGCGGCATTGTGCTCGTCACGGCCCACGTCCGTGGAGGCGCCGAACTTGGACGCGCGTGGTATGAACAAGGGAAGCTCCAACATAAACGCAATACCTTTACCGACTTTATCGATGCCGCTCGGTATTTAATCAAGGAAGGCTACACGACGCCCCAAAAGCTTGCGGCACGCGGCCGCAGTGCGGGCGGTTTGCTGATGGGCGCAGTCGCCAATATGGCCCCCGATCTGTTTCAGGTCATCGTCCCCGGCGTGCCTTTCGTGGATGTCCTCACGACGATGCTTGATGCCAGTATCCCACTGACGACATTAGAATGGGACGAATGGGGCAATCCGGCCCATGTAGAAGACTACTGGTATATGAAATCTTACAGTCCTTATGATAACATCACCGCACAGGACTATCCCCATATGATGCTATTCACGGGACTAAATGATCCACGCGTCGGCTATTGGGAACCGGCCAAGTTTGTTGCCAAGCTGCGCGAGGTGAAAACCGATACCCACACTCTTGTGCTGCGCACGGCGATGGGAGCGGGCCACGCGGGGGCTTCGGGCCGCTACCAGCGCTTCGCTGAGCTTGCGCAGGAATTTGCGTTTATCTTGGATAAGATAGCCCCTAACCAATAAGCGGCTCCAAGGAGTGGATGCGACGGGGTCGCTTTGCTCCTTGGAACTTATACGCTAAACCGGAGGAAGAATGCCCAGCTGTTTCAAAAACTCTTGAGCATTAGCAGGCCAATAGATGGGGGCGCGAGGCCGAAAACAACCAGGTTCTGGCGCAGGCCGGCAGTGGTCTAAAACTTGCACCCATGGCTCGGGCATTTGGGAAAACCCGTACACGGCTCCCAACAAAGCGCCTGCAATAGCCGCATTGGTATCGGTATCGTGGCCCAGCATGATCGTCGCGACAATGCCCTCCTCCAACGATGGGGCGTGCAGGAGTTGATAAAACGCATTATGCAACGCCACCAACACCCATCCGTGGTGAACCGTTGACCACGGGGGAGCCTTGGTGGCCGCCTCCTCCATCACCGTTTGCACATCCGCATGGAGTGACTGCTGCTTTGCAAACGCTTGCGCAAAAGCATATGCCCCTTGCGCATTGAGCCCTTCTCGGACCACGGTCGCTATCGTCGCCACATAAACGGCTGAAGCATCTTGGCACACGATGTGCGGATGCGTTAAAAGACTGTCTTGCCGGGCAACGGTTGCGACGTCCTCGGGACTTTGATTGTACCCCCAGATGCCCAGAATGCTATGCCGCATTAACGCTCCATTCGCCTGGCTCTTCTTATCGGCATGACGCTGTGCCGCCCGGGCTAAACCTTCCGTGCCTGCCTCCTCGTCCCAGCGCGGAATACCGCTAAGAGCTCGCCCGATGGTGCGTCCCAAGTCAAACGGGCCGCTATCCAACCATAAGCGATAGTGCTTAGCTGCCAAATCCGCATGATAGCGTCCATCAGGACTCTCAATGAGGGCGTGCCCCAACGCAATCGCTAATTCGGTATCATCAGTAATCTGCCCAGCCAGTGTCCCAAAAACAGGACTCGGTTCCATGCTGCGCACACCACCAGGATAGTGTTCGTGGAGAAATTCCGCACTCTTGAATTCGACTTGACTGCCCAGCGTGTCACCCGCCATTTGTCCATACCACGCGCCTAAGATGCGCTCCCTGAGACTGGCCACTTGTATCCCACCTTCCATTTCATTGCTCCCCTTTTACTATAGCGGATTTCAAAACGACTTGACCACGGTCCGCACGCGTTGAAACACGACGCAGATAGGGTGCCATACAGGAAGACCGGTTCGCTTTCCCAACCGAATGCATGACCCCATTAATATAATAGTAACCCGATCGTCTTTTTAGCCATATTAGTGTAAAGCCGCTCTCAAGTTGGCAGACACCACCGCGTTTAGAAACTTTTCAAGAAAGGATGAACAGATCGTGACCCCTGACTTGCGCATCAATCAGTGGCAACACACTTTACGCCACGCCCCCCTCCAAGACATTCTGATTTGGGCCAAAGAGACCTTTGGCGACACGATTGTCATCGCCTCCAGTTTGGGACCGGAAGATATGGTCATTCTTGATGCCGCCCATGCTACCGGATGGACCCCTCACGTCATTTGTCTTGATACTGGCGTCCTCTTCCCCCAAACCCTCGCCCTATTGGACCAAGCATGCCATCTCTACGACATTCACATTGAGCTCATCACCCCCAAGCAAAGCCTTGCCGACCAAGCCGAACAGTATGGTCCCCGTCTTTGGGAAACGCACCCTGATGTTTGCTGCCGACTACGCAAAGTCGAACCGCTGCGCGAAAGATTGGCCGCCGCTTCCGCGTGGATAACAGGTATTCGCCGCAGTCAAAGTCCGACGCGCCAAACAGCTGAAGTCGTCGAATGGGATCCCATTTTTTCGCGCATCAAAGTCAATCCTCTAGCGTTTTGGACGCATGATGCCGTGTGGGAATACATTCATCAGCGGCAGGTTCCTTACAATCCGTTACACGACCAAGGCTATCCCAGTATTGGCTGTATGCCCTGTACCCAGCCGAGCGATGGAACCAGTGAACGTAGTGGACGGTGGTCGGGATTTACCAAGACAGAATGTGGGTTACACCGATGACATACGCCAAAGTCATTGCGGTTACGGCGGACGTCGCGTGGGATGTCACCCTTCTCACCTGGGGGGCCTATGCTCCCCTGCAGCACCTCATGACGGGTGAAGAGTATCACAGCGTCTGCGAAACGATGCGCTTGCCCAACGGGACGATTTTCCCTCTTCCTATGGTCTTGCCCGTGCCAGCGTCCGTGGCCGAAGCTGTTCATCCGGGCGAAGACCTAGAGATGGTTGGGCGATATGGGTTTGCAGGGCAGATCAAAGTCACCGAAATTTTTAAGCGAGACCTACTCGATGAAGCGGCAACGGTCTATTTGACGACCGATATCCGACACCCCGGCGTTGCGCACCTTCTATCGCAAAGCCCATGGTGTCTCGCCGGAGACATCAAAGTCCTACATCCACCTGATTTACCATTTCATGAACCGGTCCATCCAGGCCAGGTCAAAGCGCTTATCCGCAAGTACCAGTGGCGAACCATCGCCGCCTTTCAGACCCGCAATCCGATCCACCGTGCTCACGAATATCTCCATAAGGTCGCGTTAGAAGTCTGCGACGGTCTGTTGCTTCATCCGCTCATCGGGTCAACCAAAAGGGATGATATCCCAGCGGCTATCCGCATGGCCAGTTATCACATCCTGCTCGATGCCTATTATCCCAAGCATCGCGTCATTTTGGCCACGTTTCCTGCGGCAATGCGGTACGCCGGCCCCCGCGAGGCGCTCTTTCATGCAATTGTGCGCAAGAACTATGGAGCAACCCATTTCATTATCGGACGTGATGCCGCAGGGGTAGGCGACTTTTATGGCCCCTATGACGCCATCCATCTCCTAGAGCAGCATGCGCAGGAGATAGGGCTCACTCCTTTGGCATTTCCTGCTGTGGGATTTTGCCCGCGTTGCCAACAAACGGTCTCCGAACGCACGTGTCCCCACCGTAGCGAGTGGTTTACGCTGTCAGGCACACAAGTACGAGAAACCTTACGGGCTGGCCAAAACCTTCCTGCCGAATTTAGCCGCCCCGAGGTCTCTTACTATCTTCAAAGGGCCCTTAGTACCATCGCGCAAGAAGCCGAAGGCTAGCGGCGGTGCCCAAACTGGCCCATTAGCGAACGGATGCCGTTCACAAAACGTAAACGACCGATTCTCGAAAACCTACCGGAGCAAGAAAAATCCTCGCCCCCCTATGTATGGGGAGCGAGGGTCCGCCTGTCCCGGTTCTTAACTCATAGGCACTTGCGTGCGAACATGTCCTTCCAACCGGGACAGAATATCCAAGAAATCCGGCCCGGTCGCGGTAATCCCATGATTACGCAGGCCGATAATGGTGCGTTCGGGATGAGGATCTTGATCTAATAAGGTCGCCATGGCATTACCCATTTCGACGGTCCCGCACGGATAATTTACCGATGTTTGGGGGATGCCATCCACCCATGCATGTATGTGAATCATCGCTCCAATTTCGGGGTGCGCTTCATAGATCCCCCAATGTTCTACCGCATCCACAGACACACGTAAGGGGGATGAGCCCGGGGAAACGGACAGACGCATCGCGTTGGCTTCGGCGTCATAGCCCTTAACCAGAAGAATATCCCGGCTCACCGTGCCAATTTTACCTTTATCGACCCCACTCGCTGACATCCAAAAGCGGTGTCGATCATGACGGGCGCTGAGATTGCCGTAGCTAATGCCCCCGATGCTAAAAACATATTGCAAGTGCCGGTAGTCTGCGGGCGATAACATCTCCGACAACGGATACGGGGTAGGAAACAAATTCCAAGCGGCCAGCGTGCGACTGGCGTGCCGCATCTGCTCCGTCACCGTCGTCCCTTCGGCCAATTCCGGGGGTAAATCTTCATCAAAAATATTGTCAATCACCAGACGCGAGGTGGCCAACGGAGCGATTCGGTCATAAATCGTGTGAAACCACTGGTCGCGGTCTCGGGTCGGCTCAGCCGGATAACACCCTAATTCAGGAGTCACTAGATATACCCAAGGTTCGGGATCCGGTCCGCCATAAATGAGCAGATTGGACAACGACCGCAATAATAACGGGTAGGCGTGATTCAAAGGCGATCCCTCTACGGGTGGTACCTCGGTGATTCCGACCACAAACACAGCCTTCGATTGACGCCGAAATGGTCGCGGCCTATGGGCGTCGACCAGGTGAAACACAAGCTCGCCGTCATCCGGATGCCCGACGTGTTCATGACCGTAAGCATCCATCACATATTCCAGTCCGCCTCGCATCATTTTCAGCCAAGAAGACGCTTGGAAATCGCCGTCAAATGCGTATTTCATAACCACACTCCTTGCTAAACCCCTCTGTTTCTACTCTAAAGAAGGCAATTAAGCCTCGCGTAGGACCTATCGGCCCGATTTTCTTTGCCCATTTGTCCCTAATTTTACCGGAGTGCGTCACACCTTCTCGACATAGACCCGGTGAATGCCGTGTTGCCACACAGCCACAGGATGTTCCGCACCTGGATTGGCGTAAATCTCTCCTGTAGGCTCATATTCAGGGGGTGGCGCCTCCAGAACATGTTGATAGCGTTGGTGCCAACCCAACGTAGCTATTTCAAAAATAATGCCTGCTCCTAACAAATAGATAGCAATACTCGGCACTGCGATGGCGTAAAAAATAGCAGCCCCCACGATGCTAATCCCACCAACCACCCGTATGAGGCGTCGACCCGGTAACAATCGCGAACTTTGGTCGACCGGGGGCTGGGGTTGTTCCTTTAAAAGGTCAGGAAGCTTTTTCGCCGATACGCGCCATGTGCGCCACATCATCCATCCCGTGAAAATCATAATAGGCGGGGTAAATAATTGCATCAGGGTCGTAAATCCAATGCCCCAATAGGGATTGATGTAATGCCAAATATACAACGGATTATCGCGCGTAGTTTCCCCAATAAAGCCACGCAAGATCGCATAATAGAACATCGCCGACCAAAATTGATAGCCCGGAGGCACAGCCTTGCGGCGTTCGACCCAAAAGTAACGCAAAATCAAAAATACCCCGATGAACGATCCCCACAACTGCTCGGGCCATCGACCAAAGCCTAACTCGGTCATGCGACCTAATACCTGATGGTCAAAGATATTGCCAATCCGTACCATGAAAATGCCGAGCGCAATACCAGGAACCGCCCAGTCCACAATATGATTAAATATGAGAGGTTTGCGACGGAGTTGATACCAAAAGGCTAAGACGCCAAACCCGAGGGCCCCGTCAATGGCCAATCCCCCATCCCATATCCGCAAGATCTGCACGGGATCGGTCCAAATCCATTGGGGTTCGTTAGCAAGAACAAAGACGACGCGAGCGCCCACAACCCCCCACAAGACTGTCCAGAGCAGAATATTCGAAAGAGCATCAGGGTCTTCGCCTAATTGCCTCCCCCGCTCAATTAGGTAGTACGAACCGCCTAAGATGGCCATCACCATAAAAATCCCATACCAATGCACGCCCACCGGACCAATGTGAAAGGCATAAGGATTCAGCTTAGCAATATACACACAATTCCTCCTCAACCACGCTACAGTTCGGCCCCCATCTGAGTCGTGAAGCTTATTCGGATACCTCCACCGTCCGTAGATGGGCCACTGGGTGACTACCAGCCTCCTGCCAACCCTTTTCTCAGTCTATCGATTGTCTCTTCTATCCGCAATGACTGGCCGGCAACACGACTATCACCAATCGCCAATAACGGTGACGACGCGTCTGGGACCATGCACCCCAACTACAAGCTGTCCTTCAATGTCCGCCGTCATGCTCGGCCCACTAATCAATTTCACCAAGTGTGGAACCGCTCCTTGCGCATGCACTGCCCGCAATCCCTCGGCTAGGGTTGCATAAATGCGCCGTTTCGGCAGCAATACCACATGCGTCGGTGGCAACAAGCTCGCCGACAAACTCGTTTGGGCCGAAGCATAAAGCGCTACGGTTCCAGTATCTGCCGCTGCCCATGCCGCGCCCGTCACTCCGACGCTCGCATGAGCGACGATATCCTGCAAAGCCTCTTGACGGCTGAGAACGTCTAGATCGTGTCTATCATAAAAACGTGCTCCGATTGTCTCACATAACGCTGACCAAGGCACGTCTTTCGGCCAATCCCCAGTGTCAAATCCCACAACTGTTGGGAAAGCCGGGTCAATGACGCCGGCTAAGACGTCCTCTATCGTGTGTGACCAGCCCACCGCGGCGTCAGCCAGCACGACTTCGCCGCCTAATAATCGCCATTGTGTGGCGAAGAGATCTACTGGCTCATGCACGGCGCCGCCTCCTTTGTTCGTGTGCCCACCCTTCGAGAAACGTGCGCGCTGCCACAGGGGGCATCTTACGGGTTTTCAGCCAACCCGCTGCCAATCCTACGTGCCTAAGCGCCAGACGCTGGGCGATGCGGGCGGCTTGCACCGAACGGCGATAGCCATGAACGGTCGACCAAGCCTGTCCCCACAACCGATATTGCGTTCGAACAGCAGCGGGCTCGCGGTCTTCAGCTACAGCTTGGGCACGCAATCCGATAATCTGCTCCGGCAACGGAATGTCCATGGGACAGGCTTCTTGACAGGCATAACAGACGGTACACAAATAACGTGGCAGCTCGCCGAACGTCTGCATGCCGCCGATTAGAGGACTAATGACGGTGCCGATGGGCCCTGAATACACGGATCCATATCCGTGCCCTCCAACTTGTTGGAAGACCGGGCAGACATTCAAGCAGGCACCACAGCGGATACATGCTAAAACATCTTGGTATGGGCCATCATGAATGGCCTGACGGCCATTATCCAGCAAAACAACATGCCATTCATCAGGCCCCTCCCAACTCTCTGGACCGCGGGGACCAGAAATCATTGTCGTATACGAAGAAAGCCGTTGGCCCACGCCACTTAACGCGGGTTGTTGAATAATATCGATAAGAGCATCCCAGTCTTGGACAATTTTTTCCAACCCGACAATCGAAATTAAAATACGAGGCAGGGTTGTCACCATATCGGCATTGCCTTCATTGGTAATGACCACTACCGTGCCTGTTTCCGCGACCAGAAAATTTCCCCCGGTAATGCCCATATCTGCCGACAAAAAGTCTTGGCGTAACTTCTGCCGTGCAAACTGCGTCAGACCGGGAATGTCATCAGAGACAACATCGTGTGCATCCGCAACGGTCTCACGAAAAAGAGCCTGAATTTGTTGGCGATTTTTATGAGCCGCCGGGGCCAAAATGTGGGACGGTTTTTCATGCGCTAGTTGAATAATATACTCGCCCAAGTCTGTCTCCCTTACTGCAAATCCAGCGGCTTCCAATTGGGCGTTGAGTTGCACTTCCTCCGTGGCCATCGACTTCGACTTAATAATGCGTTGCACGCCGTGCTCTTGCGCCACTTTTTTGATGTAGGCTCCTACGTCACCGGGCGTGGCGGCACGAAACACTTGCCCACCGTGTGCGGTAATTTGCTGTTCGGCTTGGACCAATAATGGCTCCCACTCGCGAATCGCTTGACGCTTGCGGTGTTTAGCACGCTCCCTCGCCTCTGCGCCGGCCGGGTAATTTTGGTAGGCTTTGATGCGCGCGGTGTTCAAACGGTGCGTTACGCGCCTTAATGTGGCTTGTAAAACCGGATCATGCAAGGCTTCGTCACGTCTTGCTGGCCATGGTCTGGGATCATGCGGCAATCGTTCCATGCCATCACTCTCCTTTTTTCTGTGCTGACATTTTTTCTCGCTGGTTAATCCATTCCGCCACATGCAACACCGGCCAACGATCCCCTTCGTATTCCATCCGCCCGCTCAAATGCAAAAGACATCCCCAGTCCCCACTAATCAGACTGGTGGCACCTGCGGCTTGCGCTTGGCTCAACGCCTCCCGCTTCGCATCAGCAAGTTGGGTCGATATCGTGGGTTCAATCATGCTGTAGGTACCACCAAAACCACAACACTGGGTCTCATCAGGATACTCGACCAATTCCGCTCCATAGGCCCGCAACGCCTCATCGGTCGGTTGCATGGCTTTTAACACACGGCGCATATGACACCCATGATGCACCGCCACCTTTTCTGGCTTGACCGCCGGTAACGCCAGAGCCTCTTGCCCATGCACCCACTCTCCAAATTCCATGAGTCGTTCCGCCATCACCGTAGCACGCTGCACCCATTGGGCGACCTCTTCGGGCGCTAGTCCCATATTGGCTCCTTCACGCTGGAAAAGTTCCGGGTATTCATGCGCTACCATAGCGGTACATGAAGCCGATAAGCCCACAATGGTGGCCGCATTAGCGCTCTCAAAGACCTCAATAAAATGTTGAGCCAGTTTGATGGCTTCGGCAAAATGACCTGCATTATACGCAAACTGTCCGCAACACGTCTGCGATAAAGGCACTTCAACCTCCCACCCATGGCGCTCCATGACTTCGGCCGCTGCATAGCCTGTTTGCGGTTTAAAGAGGTCCACCAGACAAGTGACAAATATGGCTGCTTGGGGCATGACAATCCCCTCCTTTCTCACGCGTCTTCCGCGACAAGTGTGGTGGCAGCTCGCTTAAACAAAGTGTGACAGTTGTTCGCCAAGACCCTCAATCCGCAACCGAACCACATCGCCCGCCTTCAGCCAGTCTCTTTGTCCTTCCGGCCGACCTAAGATGACGCCTTGGGGCGTGCCCGTACAAATGACATCCCCAGGCTTCAGCGTCCATACTTTCGACAAGTATGACACAATTTCCGCACACGAAAAAATCATATCGCGGGTATTCGAATGCTGGCGGTTTTCGCCATTAAGCCAAAGATCAATAGCCAAGTGATTGGGATCGGGAATAGCATCAGCCGAAGTGACTACAGGTCCTAACGGCAAAAACTTATCGCATGACTTGCCTAGCAACCATTGGCTTGTTTTCGTTTGCAAGTCACGGGCAGAGATATCATTGGCAATCGTATAGCCCCAAACGCTTTGCAGCGCTTCGTCAACCGACACATTGTGTGTCACACGGCCAATAACCATCGCCAATTCCGCTTCATAATCCACTTGCGATGAGGCTTCCGGAATGGGAACCCCTTCCTCATGCGCCGCAAGAGTATTCGAAAATTTACTAAACACCACCGGAGAAGTAGGCAGAGGCATACCACTTTCTAACGCATGTTGCTTATAATTGAGTCCAATGCAAAAAATTTTTTCGGGGCGCGTCAGTGCAGGCCGCCACGTCCATTCACCAGACTTTACCGGAACCGCTGCCTCTAGCAAGTCCGGCACAGAAAATGATGACGTCGATTGATGCAAAAGAAAATCGTCGGTGGTGCTCATGGTTAACCCGTGCCACGTCTTCGGCACGATCATCCATGACTCGGCGTGGTATACCGCAATCCGCTCTTCCCCACCATAGAAAACATTCGCAATTTGCATATCAGGGCCCTCCTCCTTTGATGTTTGCCGTCCATGCTTATGGCCTTGTTGCACCTCCACAGAGTCACGGAATTAACGCGTGATATGCAAAGGCCAACCAGAACCAGTCCGAGAGGCCTTAAGACAACGCCCATGATTCTCGATACAAAAACTACTCGTTTACCCTCTAATTGGCAAGTCAATTCACAAACTATGCTATTGTGAGGATTCCCTGTATTATGCATTATAACGTGTCTATTCCCATGCCAAAGGAGTCAACGACTGCATGAAAACATTCAATATTGCTGTCATCCCCGGGGACGGAGTTGGACAAGAAACCGTTCCGGCAGCTTGGCGGGTTTTGGAGTTAGCTGGGCAGTTATCCAACGCATTCGCCGTACGTTCCCACGTCTTTGACTGGAGTTGCGCCTATTATCAACGCCATGGGCATATGATGCCGGATAATGGCCTCGATTTACTGAAGCCCTTTGACGCGATCTTCTTAGGAGCCGTCGGCTTTCCGCCCGTTCCCGACCACGTGTCACTATGGGGTCTGTTATTGCCGATTCGGCGCGGATTTGACCAATATATCAACTTGCGGCCCATCAAACTCTTACGCGGGATTACAAGCCCTTTGTGCGGGTATCATCCCGGCGACATTGATTTTGTCGTCATTCGGGAAAATACAGAAGGCGAATATTCCAACAGTGGCGGACGCCTTCGCGTTGGTACGCCACAAGAAGTGGTGGTGCAAAATAGCGTGTTTACCCGTTTCGGCACCGAACGCGTTATCCGCTATGCGTTTAACCTAGCCCGTGCCTCTCGCCAGTCCCTTACCTCTGCTACCAAATCCAATGGGATTAACTTTTCCATGCCGTTTTGGGATGAAGTATTTCAGGAAGTCGGAGAAGAATATCCCGATGTAAAACAAGTGCTCTACCACATCGACGCGCTGGCCGCGTATTTTGTAACACGGCCCCAGACGTTTGATGTGGTCGTCGGATCTAATTTGTTTGGCGATATACTAACCGATTTGGGAGCCGCCATTCAAGGCAGCATTGGCATTGCCGCGTCCGCGAACATCAACCCCGAAGGCCAGTATCCCTCGATGTTTGAACCCGTGCATGGATCGGCCCCGGACATCGCGGGCAAGGGTCTTGCCAATCCCATCGGCCAAATTTGGACGGCCAAACTGATGGTCGACCATCTCGGCTTTCCCGACGTCGGAGCAACCATCTTAGAAGCCATTGAACGAGCCTTGGAAAAGGGCCATAAAACGCCTGATTTAGGAGGAACGGACTCAACGCAATCGGTAACCGAAGCGGTAATGACGGAACTTCGCCACCTATATCCGCCTCTATAACTCCATAGGCATACCCGGAGCGCGCAACGCCCATTTACGGGTCGTGGTGGCCCAAACTAAGAGTGCAACGCCCAAAAGCCGCATGGCAGCAGCAATGCCCGCTGCCAGCGGCACCCCCCAAAAGTTTAACGCGCCAATCGCAACGACCGCCCCAAGTCCTCCAGTTAAGTTTGTCAAGATGCCGTACGCGCTTATCGCCATGAGCCGCGTCGACTCCGGAACCACGTCCAACAAGCGTACAAACATAAGGAGATTCATCCCCGCTCCGGCTATTCCGCCAACGATATTCAAGCCTAAGACTCCCATCATGCTTGGATGCCATATGTAACCGACCGGAACCAAGACCAGCAGCAATGCCGCAATAGGCACCAGCCGAGCTGTGGAAATCGGTTTTTGTAAGCGTTTCCAGACCGGTAAAGCGAACATCGTCGCGGCCCCGTTGGTGGCCGCCCAAATTGCCATCCACGCATTGGTAGCATGTAATCCCGACACTTGGTAGCGGAGGGAAACGGGCCACAGAAAAATCCAACCAAAGTAAAAGACCGCAGCGCCCAAGGCAAAACGCCGAAAAGGAATATCCCGCCACAAACCAGGCGCTTCGCGGTGCCATGTTGTGACCTGAGGCGTTGGATACTCGCCGACACGAAACCGTTGATAAATTAGGACTTCTCCAATGCCCACAGCAGCCGCAATAACGTCCATGACCCCATAGGCATGAACGCCAGGAGCCGTACCTATGGCCCACCCCCCCACGAGGAGAGTGACCAAGCCAATGGCATTCATCCCCCATTGCCGCCACATCACCGCTTGCGCACGCCCCGAGGGCGGTAGGACCTGGCCGAGCAGCGTTTGCCAGCCAATGACCGCTAAAGCGCCTGGCAGATTCAGCACGATGACGGCCAACAAAAACCACAGCGCCGCGTGGGGTTTATTGCCCCAGAAGTCCACGGCCGCTAAAAGCAAAAATCCCAACCGTGCCGCAAGAAATAATTGAGCCGTAAAGCGCTTGGGACGACGCGCACGCAGTAGCCAACCCGTCCCGATCGCTGCAGCCAACGCTTGCGCAAGATATGGCACAGCAATCATGACCCCTAAAAATAAATTAGGGGCGCCCAAACGCACCATATTAATGCCCAAATAGGGGTTTACGAGGCGTAACTCGACGGCTTTAAGCAGCCCATTCCAGACATTGACGGCTTGATTGTGCCGCACATCCACGTCCTCTTCTTGCAATGGCTCGACTTGCGCGCCCCGCTTCTTGCGGTAGTATGGCCACATCGCCCAACGCTCCATCCCTGATACCCTTAGATGCGGTTATTCTACTCTATTCCGCGCCCATAGGCGATCATAGGAAATGGAGTATTCTGTTATGCGAAACTCTGCCACAACCAGTTTAAAAAGGCGTCGACATCAATAGAAGACGCAATTTTGCAAAGAGGGCGATCCGCAGGCCCTTGCGCCACCACCACCGTGCCCCGCAAGGGACCTTCGCGCACCACGGCCAGTGGCAATTCCACCCATTGAAACAAGTCAGGCGCATCCACCGCCGCAATTGTTAAGACATCATCAATCGGAAAGGCCTCCGGATCACCGCCTTCCCCCTGAGATTTCGTCCCATAGAACGTCATTAATTCGAACAGCAATTGACCAATTCGTCCATATTGGCGAAAACGCTGGACATCTTTTAGGGGCAGTAACGCGCGGTGCGCCACATTGATGCCAATTAATTGCACATTTTCCCCATAACGTAACACCACATCTGCTGCGTGGGGATCTAAATACACATTGAATTCTTCAAAGCGGTCAACGTGCGTCCCGGGTAGAGCTCCAAACATACAGGTAATGCTCGTCCAGCGCGTGGCGAGATCGGGATGGGCTAAGAAGAGAAGCGCTAAATTTGTTAAGGGCCCCGTCGAAATCAAATGCATGGGCCCAACGTCTTGATGAGCAAGAGCGGCCAACTCCGTCCATGCCCGGTCTTCCGGTAACCTCTGCTTGGGAATATCCGTCAACAATCCGAGACCATGGCCGCCATGAATGGCGGCGGCCTTGATAAGGGGATAGAACAACGGACGCGAAGCACCTGCCCACACGGTAATATCAGACCGTCCAGCCTGCTCTAAGAGAAATCGCGCGTTTTGATATGTATCCTCGAGCTTCACGTTCCCTCCTACTGTACAAACACGAAGGACATCAAAGCGGTTAAGCGCGATTATTAAAGCCAGTGCATCGTCAATCCCGGGGTCCATATCTAAAATGACACGTTTCATAGGGGCATTCATATCTCCTTTAGCCAGCACACGGCAAAAGCCGCCAACCGGCGGCTTTGTTGTCATGTCAGGCGCGTTTTGGACTTATTGCACCGCGTTAGGCCGTTGGCTTGGCTCTGAAATATCGCTTAAGGCATGACCTGATTCGTGGGTAAAAATGTCAACCCGGGCTAAATCACCAATGGCGACAATCCCCACGAGCTTGCCTTGGTCTATAACAGGTAACCGCCGAATTTGCTTGTCGGCCATGATGTCCGCTGCTTGCCGGGCATCCGTTTCTGGTGTGCACGTCACCACCTGCGTAAACATAATATCCTTGACTGCCGTATTGGGCCCCTTGCCTTCGGCTACCGCCTTGATGCTAATGTCCCGGTCGGTTATTATTCCCACCACTTTGCCGCCTTCAACCACGGGCGTGCTGCCGCAATGCAATTGCTTCATGATTTTTGCCGCATGCTCGATCGAATCGCTCGGCGCGACCGTCGACACCTTATGCGTCATAATGTCTTTGACTTTCATTTGACCCCTCCTTATTACCATGATGGCCCTAGTATGAGTCGAGCCTCATCGTCCTATGCGCCGAAGGAGCAGCCCCACTAGAAATCGCCCGCCTCGAGGCTCACCCCATCGCCGGGCGCGTGCTCTGCCGTCAGATGCCACGTCAACCCCACCAATGCCGCACTGATGCCTAAAAGCAAAATGCCGCGCAAAGCCCCCGCACTCCACGCACTGCAGGCCACGTCCACCATCATCAGTAACGCCCCGGCTAACCACGCGATACCGTATCTAAGCTGCCTGATTGCGCTCCACCGTCCCGCCGCCAGTATTAAAAATGAGACAGTTTGAGCAGCCCACATCGGATTCACCCCATCAACGAAATGCACCGGTGAGAATCCAGTGAGGGCGTTCAACACAAAGCCAACCCCCACTGCGCTCACCATGGCCCACGTTATCACCGTACTCGGCATGTCGTCCCCCCATAAAAGCAAGCCTACCGTCGGGCCGACCACACCCGCATTACGCAGGGTAAGCCCAAAAACTCTCCACCACGCCATCTCCCCGGGTCTCCATAAAGCGTAAGCAATCATCAAGGCCCCCTCCACCCCAAGCGCCCACTTGGTCGCCATCATACTAGCCTTCCGGGGCATGACATCGGCGCCCAAGCTAATGGCCCCGGAAAACAGCAGCGGACTGCACCAACTAAGCGCCATCGCCCAAATGCCTAACCCAATGACCAGCATCTGCCACGGCTGTGCGTGGCGCGTCAACAAGACCGCCAGGTGAACAAGAGCTCCGGGTCCAGGCCTGGGCGCCAACATGCGCAGGCGCAGGCCTATCCAAGTGGAAATCCCAACAACGCCGAGAAGGACGGCCGAAGAACACCCTACAATCATCCGAGCCTTGCCAGGATAACGAGAGGCTGCTAACATTTGAAATTCGGCCTGCGCCGCAAAAACATTGAGCCAGTTCATCCCAAACCATACCAGAATGGTGGGAAGTCCTACACTTTCCCACCCCATCAATCGGTTCGCCAACAGAATAGGAACCGGATGGGTCAGAGGTTGTTGATGCATAATCCACGCGATCATCACCAAAGAGCCCATCATCAAGACTAAATTTGATCCTTGAGTGGCTGCTAAAGACCTCATTCCCGCAAACTGAATACTCGCGATTAAGACGGCTGTGGTGATCGCAAGACTCCATGCCATGGGCCATGCCCATAGCACATGAAAGAAAACGGCAGAAAACACCGCATTAGACATCGCAAAAATCGGAAACGTAATGCCAATAATTAATCCCGAAAGGCGACGCACAGCCGGTCCATAGACGGCACCTAACAAACCGCTATTAGAGATATAGCTTCGGGATTGAAAAAAAGGCAGTAAAAGAGCTACCAAAACCGATAAGGTGAAGATAGAAACGCCATACCACGCCGCCGACCACCCGACCGCATACGCCGTATCGATCTCCACGACGATGCACGACGAAGCCCATAGGGCTGTCACCAAGATAAACGTCGTGATTGTGGATATTTGGTGGCCACCATCCCAAAACCCTCCTGGTCTCCGACGCTTAGCATGGTAGCCGGAGGCTAATAAAATCCCTGTGTATAAAACGATACCGACCAACGTCATGGCCATACCCCCTATTCCCTATAATGTTACTAATGTTTTAACTCAGACGTCAACGCCTATTTAACGTAAGGCTCGTTGAAATGGGTTCGCGCAATAAGGACTGGTCATCTAGGCTAAGACAGCAATGCCCGTCTTCTGCATACACAGAAGACGGGCATCTAAAACAGTTGTATCATCTCGCTTAAGACATCACGGTCTCTTGCACGCGAAAGAGGTTGCTGAGCAATAAAGCCCACCCCACATAAGCACGCACCTTATGGCGCAATCCTACTGCGATAGACGTAGACCCTGGAGCTAAAACGAGAGCCTCATCAGCCTCCGCCTTCTGCTTAGAAGGCGACCACATAGGCAAAGCGTGAGGACCGGATTCTAAGGGTCCCAGTGGCAACGAGCTCTGGAAACTTCCACCGATGAATGCGGAAATCCAATCCCGCACCCACGCTTTGACGACCGGATAGCGCCGCAGAATATCGCGCACACGTTGTTGGTGGAAATCCCGGACAGACGCGGGTTCTTGGTCTTGGGTGTGCAACAAAAAGGCATTCATCATGATCGCCGTTCCTGCTTGCGCGGCGCGGAGGCGAATTTGATGACCATCATCGGCATCGGCAAAACGCACCGCATTCCATGCCTTTTGAGGCACAGCGGTCATTAAGCAGCCAGGATGGCTGCTTGCTACCCATTCTTGGCAGAGTATGGCTCGCCCCGATTCCTCTAATGAGGCCACAGCCCAAAAAGCTGCACTCTTATATCGCCGCGCTCGAAAGTGCGTTTCTGCTTCTAATGAAAAGCGCATTGCCGCCCGCGCCGCATCTTGTCGGCATCGACTGAGCGTCGAGATCGCAATTTCAGCCATTTCGTCATTCCTCCGCTTCCCCGCAGTCGTGTCCCAAGAGGCACCATTGTTTCACGCGCCCTACTGGTGCTGTCTCAGGTCATCGTACGATAGGGACGAGAGAATCACAATAGGGCATCAGGACGCAGATAAAGGACAAACGGCCCATAGGTCATAGGCCGATCGTTGCGAACAGCATGCCCGCGTTTATTTTTTAGGGGGTCACGTGATGGTGCGTGCTCCTCATAGACTGCAGAGAATGACTCCAGCGACGCAACTCTTGGAGCATATCCTGGGCCGCTTGTTCTGTGGCTTCACTGGGATGAAACTGGTGGTGGTCATCAAAATACTGCTGAATGAATGGGATATTTACGGCTTCAGTAACCGGCACCATTTTCAAGGTCGTGACGACTTGTTTCAGCATCTGAACCGCTCGCACCCCACCTGAAACGCCCCCATAACTGACAAATCCCACGGGCTTATAGTGCCACTCGCTAAAAAGATAGTCGATCGCGTTTTTTAGGGGAGCGCTAAATCCATAGTTATATTCCGGGGTCACGAAGACCACCGCATCAGCCGATTCGACCTGCGCACTCCATTTTTTCGTATGATCATGGACATATTGATGAAAACGGGGGTGTTTGGGCTCATCCATAAACGGCAGATTGATTTCTGCTAAGTCCGCGATAGCGACATCCCATCCCCCCATGGCTTCAGCCCGCTGGGCAATCCATTGCCCAACAGGCAATGCGACGCGCCCGGGTCGGGTACTTCCAATCACAACCAATAACTTAGCCGTCGATATTCCCTCCTAAACTTAGTGCTTGAAGACACCTCTCCTTTAGGATACTGGTGGGGGTCATCCGTGTCAAAATTCTTAGGCTCGTGATACCAACACACGGCATGGCCCCCCGAAACCGCTGCCGCTTTTCTTATTTTGTGCTATGGTTAGGATACAGAGTTGACGAAGGAGATTAGCATGCCATGCGTTCACCTAGACGTCAAAAACACGAAGAAAGAGCACCGCAGCCCATGCCCATGTGGCAAAAACTCTTTGCCGTTTTCATTGCCTTAATCTTTTTATCCTTGAGCATGGGCAGTTTCCTTGTGTTATTCACCCACTAATCTGTTTACGGATCGAGGGAGTTCCCAAAACGAAACGCGAGGTGCATGGATGGGGAACGCCGAATCAAGACAGACTCTTAGAGCAGGTACGCTAAATTTTTGGGGAGCGTTTGCCATATCCTTTGGGAACATGGCACCGGCCGCAAGCGTCTTGTTCTTGCCCCAGGCTATGGCACAATTTACTGGAACAGCCGTTCCCTTAGCATTTGTATTCGCCATGATCGCCTCGTTTCTCACCGCCGCCTCCATTTTGCACTTTGTGAAACGCTTCGCATCCGCCGGAGCGGCCTATACCTTTAATAGTTTAGCATTCAATAAAGTCATGGGATTTGTATCCGGCTGGATGCTGTTTTTAGCATATGGACTCTCCTTGCCTTCCAACTTGTTGGTGTTTGGCTACTTTTCACAGGCATTTGCCATGCAGATTTGGGGCATTCACCTGTCCTGGTTTCTCTTCACGGTGGCGGCGCTTTTAGCTATCACGCTCTTGGTTATGCGAGGTGTTCGCATGTCCTCGCGCGTGGATCTCGTGTTGGTCATTCTCGAAACTAGTATCATTGTGGCATTGGCTGCCGCCATTATTGGGCAAGGAGGCGCCAACGGCAATACCTGGGCTGTCTTCTCCCCGTTCCGCGCCCGAACCCACTGGGTAGGTATTATCTTCGGCATGCTCTATGGCGTTGGGGCTTTTGCAGGCTTTGAAGCGTCCGCCACCGTGGCCGAGGAAACCCAGCAACGCTTTCGTACCATCCCCTTAGCCATATTTGCCACAATCATCGTAGGCGGCTTTCTTTATATCCTGGTGGCTTATGCCATTGCTATCGGCTACGGTGTCGGCCATGGTCACGCATTGGCCACCGCTACCTTGCCTTTAAGTGTCCTAGCCACGCGCTATGTGGGGCCGTGGATGGCGCTGGCCGTCGAACTGGCCGGGATGGCATCGGCACTGGGCATTGCCTTGGCGAGTGCAACAGCCAGCGCACGCGTCATCTATACCATGGGGCGGGACGGCGTGATTCCCCGCTGGTTTGCCACAGTTCATCACCGTTTTGGCACGCCCTTTCATGCTATGGCCGGTTTAGCTCTTTTTTCAGGGTTTTTGCTGACCATCATGGCCGTGTCTGTCAAGCCCTATCCCCAAGGCTTCAGCGATTTAGTCGCCGCAGCAGACGTGCTGGGTCTCACTCTTTACATTTTAGTCAACCTAGCGTGGGTGACTATGTGGTTCAAGCAACCCGAGCACTATCACATGTCCTGGCTAGTGGGAATCGTGCCCTCACTGCTGGGCGCCCTGGTGATGGCTATTCCATTAGTCTCCACCATTGTGCCTATCCCCCCGTGGCCCCTTAATTTGTTTTTATATCTCACGTTCGCCTACATCGGCTGGGGTTTGGTCACCGCGTGGTTGCTCAAGCGGCGGAATCCGGCGCGCCTCGACCAAGTCGGCCGAGGGCTGACTATCAATGAATGAAGACGGTTCCAATAATGTATCCATAACAGCCGTAAGCCCTTGCAGAATCTCGGCGGGGGTTGGCGGGCATCCCCGAATGACAACATCGGGTGGACGCATGCTGCCTTCGACTCCCCCCCGCGTCGCATAGGCTCCTTGAAACACCCCGTAGCCTGCAGCACAATCGCCCAATGCCACCAACCGTTTGGGACGCGGCAACGCGGCCCATACTGCTCTGAGCGGCGTCATCATCGTATCAGAGACGGGCCCTGTTACAATCAAGGCATCGGCGTGGCGTGGAGAGGCGACGATGTCCAGTCCCACATGCTGCATATCGTAAAAGGACCCCGTCAAAGCGTTTAGTTCTTGCTCGCAACCATTGCAGCTCCCCGCATCAACATGGCGGCATTGCAACGACCGTGAATGTGAATGGTGGCCCATATGCCTTTACTCCTTCCAGCTATCTATCGATCTGTACAGCTATAACACAACTCGAAACTCTTGTTGATCAAGGGAAAGTCACCCACCGCGCCGCCTGACACCGCCTTGACCATAAGCGGCCAATTGCGAAAAGTGCCTGAGCGCACATGATAACGGCGCACACGCCCATGGTCTAAGGAGATCACATGGGCATTCAACCCATGGGGAGACTCGGTATACGTCGTGATATCGCCACTTAAGTCAGGCAATATGGCCCCCACCCCAGACGACTCTGGATCCGGGGCGCCTATGAGATTACGCGCTACCTGTTCGAGAATACGCCACGATTCCTCAACTTCATGAAGTCTGACCCGAAACCGCGCTGCGACATCACCTCGGGATTCGCACGCAGGGGTCCAGTCTAAATCGCCATATCCAGGAGTCAGCAAACGGGCATCAAAGCCCAAGCCCGATGCTCTGGCCACCACTCCTTGGGCTCCAAGCCGCCACGCTTCTTCCTGCGTCACCACGCCTGTCCCTGCCATTCGGTCTTGAAATCCATGGTGGCCTTCCACCCATTTGCGCCACGGGGCCCAGACCTGCCTCATTTCAGCAATCAGGGTCAAAAGCAAAGACGGTTCGATGCGAACGGTTCTGTGCGGCGACACGGTGTCAAAGAGTAAGCGGTGACCCGTTAATTGGTGCATAGCACGCTGCCACATTTCTTTCATGGCCATAGCCCGCTGGTTGGCTACAGCAAAGCCCACCCCAGCAGGAATTTGCGCTAAATCATTGAGATGGTTGAGGACGCGTTCAGATTCTAACAGCAAAAGACGTTGCTGTACGACCTCGGGACGAGGTTCTTGGCCTGCGAGGTGTTCCACGGCCATAGTCCAATTAACTTGATGAGACACGGTATCGGCTCCACAAATACGGCTCACAACAGCTGCCACGGAGGTTACCGGCAAGCCCTGAAGCCAAGACTCCACCCCCCGGTGATTCTGAAACAAATGCAAGTCTAAATGCAAAACATTTTCGCCCATGATACTAAACACAAAATGCCCCGATTCAATAATGCCTGCATGCGTGGGTCCGACCGTCATGATGGTAACGCCATCGCCGTCGACAACGCGTGGTGGATTGCCTACGTCACACTCGTCATCGGGCACAAACTGGGGTGCTTCCATCATCATAGGGAAAAATTTACGGGGCCACCGCGGGGTTCGTATCAACGGGCGCATATCCGGATGCCCTTGTGGGATATACCCAAATAGATCATGAATTTCTCGCTCATCCCATGACACTTCGGGCAGACTTGGGGTTAAGGAGGGAAAGGTCCCGTCTGCCACGTCCACCTCGTAGGTGAGCATATCGCCGTCTTCCTTCAGCCAATCACTACGAAGACGCCTGTCCGAATAGGCTGTTAACGCTAACAGATGGCTCTTCGCCTGCTTTGCGTGTTCATTGGCCTGAATCCACTGGGCCGGTTCACATCTCCGCTGAGGTTTCTGCAAGCGTCTTACCTCCTGGGGTGTTGGCTTTAAGTTGTGGCCATGATTCCAAGCCTCCCCACAGCCCTTTCAACAGATGGTACAGCAATGCCGTAAAAGTCAAGACAAGCGCGGTACTCATCGTCCCTAAGGCCCAAAGTGCGTGGGATTGCCACAAGGCCCAAAGTATCATCCATTCACTATACGCCAGCCCTAAGGGCGGCAGGCCTGCTAAGGCCAAGATACCCACCGCCCAAAGCCCGGCCATTTTTGGATGCTGACGCGCAAGATCCGTGATATGACCAAGGTTCTTGGAATGATACCGCTCCGTTAAATGGCCACTGGTGAAAAATAGCGTGGACTTAATCACGGCATGAAACGCGTATTGCCACAGCGCTGCCGTCTCGGCAAGCGGCGTGCCCAAGCCAAATCCAATCGCCATAATGCCCATTTGTTCAATGCTTGAATACGCCAACAAGCGTTTGATGTCGTGCTGGACAAACAGCGCAAGTGCCCCCATGGCCACTGAGGCCATGCCAAAGCCCAAAAGCAGATGGGGACCTGACAACACACTTTCTGAGGGTACGGGAACCGCCTGAATAAAACGTACAAGAGTGATAAGGCAGAGCCCTAGAAGCACGCCCGACAGCAATCCACTGACCGGCGATGGGGCTTCTGAGTGAGCATCCGGCAACCACGTGTGAAAGGGCACTAAGCCGACCTTGGTGCCGATCCCCCCCACAACCAACAACGTCGCAACCGCCCGTATTATCCCTGCGATATGGGCATGATGCCGCCATAAATTGACATATGACAGCGTCTGCCAGCCCAGTCCTTGCGATCTCAAACTTCCATAGATGAAAATAATCCCCATGAGTCCCAAGGCTAAGCCGACCGATGCAATAACAATATACTTCCATGCTGCTTCCAGCGCTTGCGGCGTATTGCCCAGTACGATTAAAGCCCCCGACGCTAAGGTGGAAAATTCAATCGCCAACCACGACACAGCGAGATTTGGCGACCACGCAATGACGTTCAGCGATAGCCAAAACAACGACCACCACCAATAATAAGCGCGCAAGGAGATCGCCTGGTGCTCACGCCGCCATATCACACTATCCCAGGCACTGCTGACGGCGATTAGATTCACTATTCCCTCTAAAATAGCCGTATCCTGTCCCCGCCATATGGCCGGAAACGAAAGTCCTGCCGTCGCAAGGCATATCATTGTCGCCCACCAAGCGACCTGCTGGGGCAGTTTATGCACGTTTGGTCCCTTCGCCGCCAGCACGAAAACCATTACGCCCACGGGGCCTAGCCCGTCCCATATGACCATGTTGTTACCCCCTCAGCTGCTTCAAGGTCGCCACATCGGTGGATTGAAGGTGATGATGAATGCGCCAGCTCATCCAAACCAATAACCCCGCCGCAACAAGTAAGTCTCCTAACATACCTAGCTCCATAAAGGTGGGCAATGCCCCCGCCACAGAGGCAGCCAAGATAACCAACCCGTTTTCGACACTAACCAAGGCGGCGACTTGCGAGAGGACGTGCCTGCGACTCACAACCATTAATAGACCCCAATGGATCGTGGCCAATCCATAGAAAAAGAGCGCCTGATGTAACATAATTCCAGTAGACGCTAATAGATGCATCGCATGCGTAACCGCTAATACCAACAGGGCCGCCATGCCATAGGCCCAAAGAGGCAAAGAAGAATCTTGGCGAAATTCTTGGGGCCACCTATGCATCACGCGATGCATGACATAAGGAATCAGACCTGCCTTCACTATCATAGTGACCGCCCCAATCACCGCGACCGCTAGGGTCAATGGGCCGGATGTCCAAACCATGACCCCAAGTGCTCCTCCCTCGAAAACCAAAAACCAAATCCCACGAGCAATATTGCGAGACCACAACAAACCACCCGCCGCCAAAAAGACCAATAGCCCCGCGGTTGCCACCTTAGCTCACGCTCCCCGACGCCACAAGATAAAATGCCAATAGTCCCACCCCGGTCGCCATGGCAAAATACGTTGGCAATTGAAAATACCGTAATTTCACAAAACGGCTCTCTGCCCATCCTAACGCCATACTCGTAACGGCTAATTCCCCAACACGCATGAAAAGGTTCGCCCACACAGAGGACATCACCGGGCCTAAATAAATCCATCCTAATCCGATAAGGGCGGTGAATTTGAGCGCACCAGCCATTTGCTGCTCCGCAAGAAATCGCCCATTATATTCCAATACGGTCGCTTCGTGCATCATCGTTAGCTCTAAATGGGTATCGGGATTATCCACCGGCAAGCGTCCTGTTTCAGCTAGCAATACCAGCACATAGCTCGATGCGGCCAATATCCAAGGCAGAATACCTAAGGCTTGGTGTCGTAGCCAAGGGGCTAACGGCGCGATGGCCGTATGACCGCTCACGACCCAGAGCACGCCAAATGCCGCTAACAGGGCAGGCTCAATGCCACTTCCCACCGTTGACACCCGGCTAGCTCCCAACCCGCCAAAGGCTCCCGCACTATCCATGCCGGCCAAGGCGCTCCAAAATCGTTCCACTGCCAGCAAAAAGAATAGAACAAGCGCATTATGCGGCCAGGAAGATGGCAATTTTCCCGTCCACGGCAGCATAGTAACGATGACGAGCATAGTAGCCACATTAACGCTCGGAGCCAAACGAAATATCCAGGAACTGTCTTGGGGTACGGTCGTTTCTTTATGCCAAGTCTTCCACAAAATGCGGTACGCTTGGAACACAGACGGGCCCATGCGCCCTTGAATTCGCGCCTTCGTCGTCTGACTGAGGCCTACCAACAACGGCGCTAGGGCGATCGATGCGACCATGCTGATTGCTTGTCCCCACCACTCCATGATTTGTCCCCTTCCTTAGCGCAGCGTCAGCAACAGGACCCCGATAGTCACCAGCAAATACGTCAAGTACAGTCGGACAGGCCCCGCTTGTACCCGGGTACTATATTGGGCGATGCGCCAAATAGCTTGAGACACAGGTCGATATAGATACCGTTCCCACGTTGGCGTTGTTCCCCCTTGATAGACAATGCGTTCAGGAAAATCCTCACGATAGGGCCCCAACCGGGCGAGATGGCGATGGGGCCGGTAAATCACCGCAAAAGTGGTTCGAATCGCCTTGGTAAAAGAGGCCGCAGAAAATTGCATAGCCGGATTCGTTTGGCGCCCCCCTCCCCAGCGCGGCACTTCCGGTGCATCCCAAACGCGTGAGGTAATCGCTGCGATACCAATCCCCAGAAGGAGCATACTCGCAACCACTATGACGTGAACCGGTACCAATAGGGCGCCCGAGCTAGCCCGCGTTGCCAAGAGACGTCGAGCGATGAATGCAATGACAGGTCCGGGAAAGATGCCTAACAACAATGAAATGACGCCCAGCACAAGAACAGGCGCCCCCATGGTTCGTGGAAGAGATGTATAAGGTAATGGCTGGCGCGCCTGTCCAAGAAACATAACGCCCACCGCCTTCACAAAGGCCATGCCCGCCAGAGCTGCGATCAACCCCAATATTAAGGCCAAAGTCAACGCTGTCACGCGAACAAGCACAGGAGATTGCAAGGTCATCAACAACATCCCCCGCAACACGAGCCATTCGCTGACAAAACCATTGAACGGCGGCAAGCCGCTGATTGCCATGGCTCCCATCACGAAAGACAGCCCAATGCCGGGCAAGGTGTGAATCAAGCCCCCTAATTGGTCCATAGTCAAACGGCCTGTGTGCTGCTCTACCCCACCCGCTATCAAAAACAACTGACTCTTAAACAAGGCATGATTCAATGCATGAAGCAGGGCACCCACGCCGCCAATCACCTCTAAACTCGGGCGATGCCAGTCGAGTCCCGCCGCCATGATGCCTAGAGCCATAAAAATAATCCCCATGTTTTCCATGCTGCTGTAGGCTAAAAATTTCTTGAACTCTCTTTCCATTAGGGCATATAACACCCCGAGGAGGCTTGAAAGAGCCCCAATGACGAATAAGACCATAGGCCAAGCGCCGTTCGCGGGGCCCAAATCCATAATGGCAAACTGTATAATGCCAAAAACGGCCACTTTAATCATGACGCCCGACATTAAACTTGATACCGGTGCCGGCGCTGCCGGATGCGCCCGCGGAAGCCATATATGAAAAGGAGCCACACCGCTTTTGATGGCGAATCCTGCGGTTAAGAGGCCAAAGATCACATTTTTTTCAGGCCCAGAGAGTTCATGGGCTTTTATCGCCCACATTGCAAACTCACCCGACTGTACCTGATAGGCCATCAGCAACAATCCTAAAACAATGAGCATGGCGCTCACTTGCGACATGACCAAATAAACGTATCCGGCCTTGACGACACCGGGTCGTTCAGGGTGCGATATGACTAAGAAAAAAGAGGACAACGCCATGATTTCCCATGCCGTCATGAACCCCCAAAGATTTTGGGCTGTTAACACCCCGACCATGCTGACCAAAAATAACGGAGTCCAAAAGGCGCTCCATAATGGATGATGCAAACGGTAACCTAAGGTGTAAATAGAAGCGGCCAACGCTACCACCCCTAATAGGAAAAGAAACCACGATCGCAAAGGGGTTAGGGCCCATTGAGACCCCTGAAGCCACGATAACGTCGGATCGCACAGCCCCAAAAGGGCCACGACAACTAAGGCGACACTCCAGGCGATGTACGCGATTCGGGCCCCTTGTTCATACCAGGCAAGAACCATTATCATGAGTCCACTCAGTAAAAGCCCCATTACTAACATAACCTGACATTCTCCATTCGTTCGGTCGAGACCACACGGCCAGTGCCATCCTCTAGGGTTGAGAACGTAATACCGAATTCATGCTGTCGACTTGATGTTGAAATATCGAACGCGCGATGTCCAACAACTCAAAGATCAACACGTCTGGAACACTGTAAAACACATTCGTGCCGCTTTTGCGCGATTCGACCAGATGATGCGAACGTAGTACTGCCAACTGCTGAGAAACGGACGACGGCTCAATGTTCAAAGCCTGTTGCAGCTCAGACACACTTCGCTCCCCATCTCGCAAGAGATCTAAAATCCGCAATCTGATAGGATGGCCCAAGGTTTTATATAGTTCGGCCTTAAACGCATACATAGCATCCACAGCCACTGGCCTCCTTTCCCAACTTTATTATACCATAAAGTTATTATCTGTGAATATTAATAGGTTTTCATATATGCATATTGCTGTTGAAGAAATTTTTCACCGTGTTTGGTACACTAAGAGCTGTGCAAGGAGGCCCAGATGGATAGCAGTCGTGAAACAGCGAGACCTGTACGGTGGGGATTTACTCCTTCCATCTTAATGGCCGTGGTCTTAAATCCGTTAAATTCCGCAACCATCTCCGTCGGTTTAACCATTCTCCTGCGGGCCTTTCACAGCAGTTCGGAAGGCATTACTTGGATCGTGTCAGGATACTATTTGGGAAGCGCTGTGGCGCAACCGATTATGGGGCGCTTGGGCGATCGGTTTGGTTATCGTCGTTTCTTTTATTGGGGGTTGACGCTCGTGCTGATTACGGCGATCTTGGCCCCGCTCTCGCATCAATTGTGGGTTTTTGTCGGATGGCGCGTAGTGCAAGCGATCGGAACATCCATGGTCTATCCCAATGCCATTGGATTAGTACGCCAATGGCAAACGAAACGCCTGCCCACAATCTTAGGATGGATTGGAATGGCAGCCGGCATCGCTTTGGCAGTCGGTCCCCCCGTAGGAGGGCTGCTCATCGCGCACTTCGGATGGCAAGCAATTTTTTGGCTCAATATCCCCATCGCGATCGCCACAGGTCTCTTACTGGCCATCAGTATTCCTCACACAACCCGGCCATCATCGTCGGTCAAACCCCACGAAGACGTTCTCGGAAGCGTTCTCTTTGTGTTGCTCATGCTCGCGTTTCTGCAAGCAACAAATAAGGCAAGTGTGGTGGCGAGCTTAGGTGGACTAATGATTCTCGTGGTGTTAATCGTGGCCGAAAAGCGTCATGACTATCCCACAATCCCCGTTCGGTGGTTTCTGCGCCGCGCATTTACCTTGGCTGCCCTGATTACCCTATTAACCAACCTGGTTATGTATCTCGCGTTGTATGGGATTCCCATTTTTTTAGAAACCGATAGGCATTTATCCGTGAGTATGAGTGGTTTCATGCTTTTACTTTTTGCCGCCACGCTAGCGGTAGCTTCTCCCCTCGGTGGATATTTGGCGCGTTCCCAAAGCCGTCGATCGCCTATTCTCCTATCAAGCATTCTGCTGGTTGCTGCAAGTCTTATACTGTGGAGCCAGTCTTGGGCCTCCTTAATCTGGATTGGCCTCTCCTTAGTGCTTTTGGGTCTAAGCTTCGCCGTAACCAATGTCGTTCTCCAACAAATGTTCTTGGAACTCGCTCCCGCGCATCAGTCTGGCACCGCTTCGGGGCTCTATAGCTTATTGCGCTATGTGGGCACTATAGCCTCTTCGGTTGTTCTCGCCCAAGCCTTTGAGGCCACTCACACCCTAGTTGTGCTGTTTGTCGCCCTCACAATGGCCAGTGCACTAAGCGGCATCTTAAGCGTAGGACTGCCCGTCAAGACAAAGCGGACAGAAACTTTGTAACCTAGTATCGACGCGGGGGTATCTTGTTGCACGGTAGGCAAAAAGTAACACAGAGAAACGTCTGACGACAAAAATGGCACATTGACGGAACGGAAAGACCCCCACGCACACGCGGCGGAATAATATGGTCTTCTCGTGCTTACACACCAGATCACCTGATGCGGTGGAAATCCCCACAGACCTGAACAGAAGCCAACCCATCCTCCCAATGAGGACTTCTGTTCAAATCTCTGAGGATTGCGAAGAGCCACCCGCCACCTCTTTGACCTGCTTGCCGGGGTGCCTTGTCATGAGACCTTTAGAGACTGGAGACTGACCGTTTTGTGTTCCCCTAGCCATGGTGGCGCAGGTGTCTTCGTGCTCACGCGCCATCCCGTACGCGTTTCTTCATAGACCATCCAGGGAATGCCTTGACGCGTTAACTCCTGCTGATAGTGCCGCCACCGCCTCGGGCTCCAATGAAAACGGCTCTCCCATTCTGTATGACTCATTAAATATTGTTGCAGCACCCGAAAGCTTTCATTCGTCTGCACGCGATAAAACACCACAGGGTCCCCCCATTGGCGTCCCGTCCACAATACTCCATACGTAACGGATTTCTTGGCTGCCATCGTCATCACCCACTCCTTTTGTGATTTCATTCACAATGTATTCCGGTTTCCTGTATTTGTCAAGCGTATGCGTAGTGATGCAGTAGCACGAGCGTTTCTAAAGCGGCAGCCTTGTCACGTAATAAACGCGTGATCGGTTCGTCACGAAGACACGCTAGGCTCAAACATTCCCGCGTATGGAGAAATGCGTCCCACGATTCTTCTATCGCAAGCATAAATGGCTGAACGAATGCAGACACATCGAAAGCAGTTGCCGCTTGAAGAAGCGCGCGCAAGAGAACCACATTAAACCAAGGCGTACAGGGATATCTGCCCGTCTCGTGAAAAAATAGCGGCAGGCCCCGCAAAACCGACATGGCACGGTCCTTCCATAAGGGTGCACGTAAAACGTCCACTGCCGCAAGATGCATATACGCTTCTAAAGGCGTGCCAGCATTATACGTAAACACCCGTGTATCAACGCGCCCTGAAACCAAATCTACATGATCGTTAAACAACCCATCCGCGCGCTGCATGGAACGAACCCACTGCTCCATGGCCAACATTTTCGGATCAATTCCTCGACCGTCACCCTGAGCCAGCCGCCATAAACGCAGTCCTAACAATAAGGTGGGGCCAGTCGAACACACATGAACTGTCCGAGGGGGGATTTGACGCCACAATATCCCTCCACTGCCCACATCAAGGCCGCGGGACACAATGCCTTGATAGAGACCTTGCGCTATCTCAAGCCACGGCTTATGCCGTAATCCTTCATATAAGTCAAGGGCAGCTAAACCAATCCAGGCATTATCGTCGAAGTAGATGCCACCCGGAAACTCGTCAGATTGATGAGGAATACTGTCCATAAGGCCATCCCCAGACTCATAGGTCCGCACCGAAGCAAGAAGGTCCCCTTCGACCTCTTCAACCAATGTTCGGCCATCTGGCAACCACGTAAGTTTACCACAGGCCGACAACAATGCACCAAAACTCCAGTTATAGGCCCAAAAGGGATGGTGACCCACCTCTGTTGATTCTTTGAACCCCGACCATCGACCCACCTTATATTCGGCCCACAGCCGTTCCCATGCACACACCACCGCATCAAAATCCCTCCACTCTGGGCTTGCTGGCGCCATCACCTTCCTCCTTCAACGAGGTATCCTTTGCATTCTTAGTATTCCACAGTTTGATCTTAGCGTCTGATCGTCGCCGAAAGTCAGCAGATCAAAGAGGATAGGGGCGCACGCCCCTATCCTCTTTGATCCCCATAACTCGCCTATCATCATGCACTGTATCGCAGCATCTAACCCTTCACGGACCCGGCTAAAAGACCCCGAACAAAATACTTGCCCAAAAAGATATACACGACCAAGGTCGGAATGGATGCCATCAGCGCACTAGCCATCTGGACATTCCACTGAATGGTTTGGCTTCCGGCAATATTCACCACCGCAACCGTCACCGGTTGGTGCGGAGGTACGGTGATCGCGACCGCAAATAAGAAGTTGTTCCAGATTTGCGTAAATTGCCAAATACCGGCCACCACAAACCCTGCAGCGGATAATGGCAGGATAATACGGCGGAAAATACCCCAATATCCGGCGCCGTCAATTTGGGCGGCTTCAATCATTTCGGCCGGAATCGCTGCATAGAAGTTTCGAAAAATAAGAGTCGTAATGGGAATTCCATAGACCACGTTCACCAGAATAAGACCGGGAATCGTGCCGTATAATCCAATCGCATCTAAAACCCGCAATACCGGAATGAGCACGGCCTGATAGGGAATGAACATCCCCATAAGAATAATGAAAAACACCACATTGGCGCCGCGAAATTTCCACTTCGCCAAAGAATATCCGTTCACCGCTCCAATGAGCGACGAAATCACGGTCGCGGGCACAGCAAGATAGACACTATTAAGGAAGTTTGGGCCTAATTTTTGCCATGCAGAAACTAAACTTGATGTACTCCAGTGCGTCGGTAGATCCCACATCTGCGACAAATGCAGAGCTGCACCCGCTTTTAAGCTAGTCGTCACAACGAGATAGACCGGCATGAGATAGAGAATGGCAAACACGGTAAGCACGAGATAAAGGATAGACCGATTCAGACGTCTTAGTGCCATCACATCTCCTCCTCTCGATTTTCGCGCCGCAACACCGAGATTAGATAGGGGACACTAAAGGCCGCCATCAGTAAAAACAAGATAGTGGCAATGGCTGCGCCTTGGGCAAACTGACTCCCTTGGAACGTCGTATCAAACATGTTTAAGGTCGGCATATCCGTACTAAAATCTTGACCCGGTCCTGTCATGGCATAGACCAGCCCAAACACTTTCAACGACGCCGCCGTCAGAATGATGACAGCGGTGACCGTTGAACTGGCCAACTGCGGATAAATGACGGACCAGAACAAACGCCACGAACCCGCTCCATCAATGCGGGCTGCTTCCTTGATTTCTTCAGGTACTGCCCGCAAGCCCGCCAAATAAATGGCCATAGCGAATCCCGACATTTGCCACACTGCGGCGATGGCGACGGCCACTAAGGCTAAGGGAACGCCGACTTTAATTTGGCCCCAACCCAGCGACGGAATAATGAGAGGGCTGAGAAACCATGTCGGAGGATGTTTATCGCCCAAGGCGCGCAAGATCAGATTGACCCCAGCGTTAGGCTGCGGATTTAATACCCACGCCCAGATTACCCCTGTAGCCACAAATGAAATCGCCATAGGAAAAATAAAGATGCTGCGAAAGAGGCTTTCGAAGCGAATCTTCTGGTCAATCAGCACCGCGAGAAAAAGTCCGAGGCTGAGACAGCCCAAAATAAACAAGGTTGTGAAGACAATGATATTGCGAATGTCGGACTGAAATCGAAAGGTCCGAAATACCGCGAGATAGTTTGCCAGACCCGCATAAGAAAAATTCGGAATGTAACTGTTCCAGTTCGTCAAAGAAATATAGCCATTCCAAAAAATAAAACCATAGACAAAAATCCCTAAGGCGACCAACGACGGTGCCAACACTAAAATCGCCGACGCTTTATCCCAGGACCAACGCCGACGCGGTTGAGGCAATGTCGGAATGGAGCTCGGAGTGTCTTTTATAGCATGTTTAATCAACCTGAACCCTCCTGCCACAAGCAATACCGGTCGTCCGTGCACGCACGGACGACCCAAGCGCCTTATGATAATGGATTGGACTGGGCAGCGTTTTCCAACGCGGTCACGAACTGCGAAACATTGTGATTGCTCAGGAGGATATCCATCGCATTGTTGACCGCAGTCGTAAAGCCAGGATTGACAGCCCCCTGACCGATGACTAATACCAGTTTGTCCTTCTTGTACGATTGCATCGCAGCACGCGAATAGGCGTCATAGTCTGCCGGATTCGCATCAAGTCGCGGCGAAAAGGTCCCTTTTAAGGGGTTGAAGATATCTTGCCCGGTCTTGGATCCCAAAACTTTGAGGTAATCTAACGTCGCTGTCTTGTTCTTTAAATGCGATGGCAGTCCGAAGACGTCAGACACCACGGCAAATGTGCCAGCAGTTCCTGGTGTAGGTGCCCAGCCAAATCCTTTGCCAGGCGTTAGATGTAAGTCCGTCGTAAAGTAGCCTTGCGCCCAATCCCCCATGACATTCATCGCGGCTGATCCCTGAGCAACTAATTGATCGGCCTGCTGCCAATGCAATGCGGTGTAGTCACTGTTGGTATACTGCAGCATCTTCACAAAGGTTTGGGTCGCCGTGGTTACCCCAGGACTACTCCACGAGGCTTTCCCGCTTAATAACGCATCATATTCCTGAGGTCCCACTGTGCCTAATAAAACATCACTCCACAAAAGCGTGGCTTCCCAGTCCCCATGATTCGCTAACGCCAACGGCGTAATATGATGTGCCTCGAGAACCTGGGCATCGTTAAAGAATTGCGTAAATGTTGTCGGCGGGGTTAAGTTATATTTTTGAAAAATGGCAGGATTGTACCATAGTACGTTGCCTCGTTGCATATCGACCGGCACCGCATAGATTTTGCCATTGAAGGTCAGTAAGTTCAACAATGATGCGGGATAATCATGATACCAACCTTCTTGCTTGTACAAGGAATTTAATGGGGCCATATCGCCCGCTTGAACCCAAGAATATAACGATCCATGTCCGGCATGGACTTGAAATGTACCCGGAGGATTGTTGGCCTCCATGCGGCTCGCAAGCACGGCCTTGGCGTTCGATCCAGCTCCTCCTGCCACCGCTTCGTTAATCACTTTGATCTGGGGATATTCTTTGTTGAACTGAGCGTTAAGGGCCGCCAACGCCTTACTACTGGCCACACCTGTCCACCAGCTAAAAATTTGAAGCTGTTTTGGGGAATTGTTGACGGTCGCTGGCGCCTGCGCGCTTTGTGAACCACAACCTGCTAACCCGACCGTACTGGCCGCAAGTAAAGCCGCAAAACCTATCCCTATACGACGTGTTCCCATTAATGCATCCTCCTCAAACTTATTGGCAATTTCCACAGTTCTAGCAACCGAGACAACATTTAGTGCGGATATAATGTAACAAATAAACAAAGCGAAGACAATATCCAATTTAAATTCGTTAATTTCTCTGCAAATAGGCCAAAATCACCAAAGTTCGAACGTTGTTTTCGATAACTTAATTGATATGGTATATTAACTATAAAACTTTTTTCATGGAGCGACGTCCGTGCGAACAAATATCGATGCGCAAACCATGCGACAACTTAATAAGTACACGGTATTGCAGTGGATTTATTCCCACGAAAATGTCTCACGCGCCGACATTGCCAAACTGACCGGCCTTAATCGCGCCACGGTTTCGTCGTTAGTTGATGAATTATTATTCGAACAATATATTTCGGAAATCGGGCAAGGCAATTCCTCGGGTGGACGCAGGCCCATCATTCTTCAATTCAATGCCCGCACGGGGTTCAGCATTGGCGTCGATGTCCAAATTTCATCGGTTAAAACCGTACTGACGGACGCGCGCGGCCACGTATTGGATCGGCGCTTTTCGTCATTGCGTCCAGCGAGCCACGGGGCGTTTCGCGAAGTCATGCTGCAGGTGATTACGGAGCATGTCCGCGACATTACCGCTCAATGTCCCCCAAGCGCCCACGGGGTGTTTGGGGTGGGGATCGCCTTACCCGGCATGGTGAACTATCAAACCGGCCACGTTCATTATTTGCCCAATGTTGATGTACAAAATTGGAATTTTACGAACGCCCTGGCCAGCCGTGTGCAGCTGCCCGTAGCGATCGACAACGATGCCAATTGCGGAGCCTGGGCAGAGTTTTTGCGTCGCCCTGTGGAGAGCCTCGTCTTTATCAATGCGGGAATCGGTGTTGGCGCCGGTCTCATTTTAGGGGGGCAATTGGTTCGCGGGCACCATGGTATTGCTGGTGAATGGGGACACACTACCATCGACGCGATGGGCTTGCTTTGCGCGTGCGGCAGCTACGGGTGCTGGGAGTTATACGCGTCCGAACGCGCTTTAGCGCGCTATTTAAAAGAAGAGGGCGTTCCTGATGGAGACCCGTTTGCGCCCTCTTTTATGGATTCTGCCCTGATTAACGCCCCCGACGATCCACGCTTTCAGGAGGCCTTCAGACAAGTGGGCCACTACTTGGGCATCGGCATTGCCAATATCCTCAACGCCTTAAATCCTCGCTACATTATCGTCGGCGGCACCATCGCCCGCGCGTCGCGATGGATTCTACCCGAAATCACCTCCGTTCTGCGCAAACGGGCCATTGGCGTCAACAAAAACGTAGAGATATTTGCCGCCGACCCAGACATGGTCGCTATTGGAGCCGCCGGATTAGCGCTATCACGCGCGCTTCCCCTTACGCCTCTTCCGGTCTTAAGCCAACTCGATGTCGGCCGCGCGCCCATTCGTTCCATCGGATCAGGAACCATACTGAACGACCGATAAAAATAATAACCTGGGAATTATGATTTTTCTGCCATTAGCGGAATCGTTGATGCGCAATTATCCCCCTCTCATACTAGTAAGTAATCACGAGATAAGGAGGGATTAACCATGACGCGTCGTCGTTGTGCCAACTGTGGCCAATGGATTAATGAGCCGGAATGGACCAAAGCCGGACAAGAATCACGCCCTACGGTCTATTGGTGCCTCCCTTGCCGGCTGCAAGTGCAACGCGAATGCCAATTGCAATTGTGGGATCAACTAGGAACCAAATCCGCGACCGATTCGTTATTGCAACAGGTGGTGCGGGAATGGTTGAGCCCTTGACACGACAATGCGACTCCCATGACCATCCTTTGCTCACCGCGCGAAGCTCGCGCGGTGTTTTTTGTTGCCGAGCTTGTTGTCTGGATTATAAGGCCAAGCCCGCAAAACATGACCGATATCCGTGCCGCTTTCGCCTTTAAACCCCCTCGAATGACTTCCGGCCATCAGGTTATGGAGTTATATCGCATCGCCATTCTCTCCCAGGCTTTACCCCCTCTCAGTAGATTAATTAGACAGAGAGAAAGCCGTTGTGATATAATAATTTCATACTAGTTGAATCCGACTATACTTCCGTGTAATGATTTCAGCCACAACTTCAAGCCTCGTCTACGAGATAATGCAAAAGAGTCTTACCCTGTGAGGTGCACGCAAACATGTGGAGCAATGGAGCCTGCTTTATTGTTAATAACGATTTAGCCATTGAGCATTGGAACCCTGCGATCAGTCAAATGACGGGCCTCTCGGAAGAAGCCGTCTTGGGTCGACGCTGCTATGACGTGATACGAGGCGCCAATCTCGATGGCAGTGTGTTTTGCCAGGCCTCTTGTACCTTGCTGACAACGGGCACCGTCCCGTCGAACATCTTAGTTCCCACTCGGTACACAGGTCACCGAATTGCAGAATTGCGTGTCACTATGTTGGATACTCCGCCGGTTATTGTACACTGGCTCACACTCTCCGACCAGGTCGTCTCCCCGACATGGCACCTAACTCCTCGTCAACAGGCCATTTTTGCCCTGCGTTCCCAAGGATATTCACGGGCTGCCATCGCCAAGGAACTTCATATCCAGCTCAGCACGGTGAATACGCACATCAAACGTGTGCGGGAAATTCTTGGTGTCCGCACCGAACAAGAAGCACTCGCCCAAATAGCAGCCAGTGCATCCTCTTCTCCAACAGCTCGCAACGAATAACCTTCACACCTAATGATGTTCCCGATACCACGCAATTAATTCACGATCCGAGTGGCAACTCAACATCGACCGCATTCGCTTCAAATGCGTTTCAATTGTACTAGGTGCCACATGGCATTGTTGTGCGATCTCCCCATGGGACAATCCACGCGCAAGTTTCTCAATAATATCATATTGACGGCGAGTCAAAACACTGTGAAATGAGCCCTCTGATTCTAGCGGCACAACGCTATGCAAGATCCGGAGCGGATCATCGAAAATGGCATAGTGTACCCCTACCCGCAAATCCTTTCGCGATTGAGGCCCCAGACGTACCACAGCATCAACGGCTCTGTGTTCCTTAAATGCCGTCAATAAAGGACACTCTGGACGACAAAAAGGCGAGCCGTCCAAGTTTTGTGCATCAATAGCTTCATAGCAAAATTGCCCAATCGTGGCATGCGCGGGCTTGCCAATCCATTCGGCCACTTGAGGATCCATATCCATAATGCGCCAATCACTCCCGACGAGAAACGTCGGAACATTGCTCCACATATGACGTCCTCCCACCTATCCCCTAATATCTTGATAGCGCGTGGGTTCCACCCAATGCGTAATCGCGCCAGAATGTCCATCGATAGCCATATGGAACCGCACAGGCGCCTTAGTCTCTGGCCCGGACATGACCAGCACCGGAGCGGACGTCCCCAACCCCTCTTTACGCACGGGGCAAGGACTTCCACAATACGGTGTGCCATCTATGCGCGACGTTCGCACAATGTCGGCACATAATTGACCCTCGACACGTTCTCGCGATAACCCAGTTAATTGACTAAGCGACTCGCTCCAAAATTGAATATGGCCGTTTTGGCCTACAACAAAACACGGCGAGTTACTGGCGGTAGTTACATCCTTCTTGACAGCCTTGGATGCCGATAACCGCCGACGAAAAGACAATCCTAAGCCACGTTTAGCCCACCGAATGGCTTCACTGCGGTGCGAGGTTGCCTTTGCCCACGCCCATACCGCCGCCCACGGCACGGGAACCAGTCCGCTCTCATAAGATTCTACTAGAAACAACGGCCAGCGAATAGCCTCGGCTAAATCCGCCTGCGACCACCCTCTAGCTTCACGGAATCGGCGCAACCTCACGCTCACCTGATTATGGTCCCAGTCGGGCGTGGGACCAAATTCCCTAGCAACATTTTCCCAATCGCCAAAGGTATCAGCAATCGCTTGAGACAAACGTGGATGATACGCTAACGTTTCTTTCACCGTAAACCCATGACTCAAATAGTTGCGAAGCAACGCCAACACCCGTTCTTTCGTCCACCGCTCTGCCCGCACCGCTTGAGATCCCGTTGCCAGTTCCACAGCACGACTCCATGATCCAAAATGGTCACACGCGGCACGGTAAAGCGCACGGTTCCAAAACCTCGCCGAACTATCACGGAGGTCGGCGCCCGACGCATACGCATCCTGAAGCAAGGTCTGAACACGTTCCGCCGACCACGGTATGGACGCCCGGACGGCCTCGGCGTTGAATCCGGCTGCCTCGAGGGCCCGGCTCCACGATCCAAAATAATAGGTCGCGGCAGAAACCAGTTTGTTGTTTTGAGATCGCATGTGATGAGCATAGAGCGGTTCCCCACGTTCGGCATAGGATTGGATTTCAGCGATGATGCGTTCACGGGACCACCGCTCCTCCTTAGGCCCTTTGTGGCCTAATTCCTCCGCAATGCCACTAGCCTCAAGCGCTTTCGCCCAACTTTTATAATAGCGGCGAGCGGCTGCCCATAAGGCGCTGTCTTCAATACGCACCCGCTCTGATGCCATCGACAACCCTTTGGCCTGCCGTTCGTGGAGGGCGCTTGTGACACGGTGTGCGTCCCAGCGCTGTTTTGGCATCTTCCGTTCTTCGTCCACCGTCTCGTCTCCCATTTCGGTATCGTGTTGGTAATTTAAGAACAGTGGCACAGCGAATGCCACTGTTCTTGTCACTCAAAGCTAACGGTTGGCGTTAGACGAACGTTTTTCTGCGCGTTCCCGGTCGATGTCCATCGCGACCTTGCGCAAGGTAATCAATAATACCGTCATCACCACAATTTGAAAGATCCACCACATCGGATCCCACCAGTGGGCCATCCCAATGCTGTAGGGAATCCGCAAGGGCAAGTGGGGCCAAAAGTTGTTACCCATGACTTCGTCCTCCCTTCTCTTTCGTTACAGCAGATAGAGCACAATGTATACCACAAGCCAAATCACTGAAATTCCTGCCCACAATAATGACACAGCCTCCATATGCCAATACCCATCATCGGCGGACGCCACAAACCGCACCCGCGAGATATATGAAAGCAATGCGATAAGGCCCACAACGAGATAAAACACGGCAAATCCCGTCATGGTGAAGAACACCTCGCCATAACGTGTACCAGGCGACAGATACCGCACAGACCATTGGTACAGCACGCCCAGTAACGCCCCAGCCCCCAACAGCACCATCCATTTCACCCGGGCGACTTGGTCCACCCCGCGAATCGCCGATCCCCGAACGGTCCACGCCATAATCCCACTTACGGCCATGAGAACCGCCACTAAAAGGGCAACCGGTTGGTCTGCGGAGGAGGAGACGTAGCTTCCCACAAAGAGGTAGCGTACATCGATTAACACGATAATGGGCACCAATTGACTGGCAATGAACATGAACATTCCAAAGCGCCCCATCCGACGACTCGAATCCGGCCGCCCTTTGCGCGGCGCAGAACCCATGCTCACAGGTTGGTTCGTCATTCGTGAGGCCCTCCTTCATCTTGAGGATCTTTAGTCGCAGCCAACTCCTGCTCTGCGGGGAATTGCACCGACACTGGCTGCTTGGACCCATAAATGTATAGACTCGACACGATTTCCGGCTCGACGGGGAAGTTGTAACGAGGCGGCGGCGACGTCGTAAACCATTCCGGGGTCCGCGCATTCCATGGGTTTTCCGTGGCTTTAGCGCCTTTAGCCCATGCCCAGAAGATGTGAATGAAGTGACCGAGGAACGAAGCGCCAAGGAAGAACGCGAAAATCGAGACTTCAAAATTCATCGGTTGCAAATACTGAGGATAAGCAGGCACCCACCGGTTCATCCCATGCAGTCCCAACAGGAAGAACTGGCTAAAGGTCAGGTTGAAGGTGAGGAACAACACAATCGACAAGAACTTACCCCAAAACTCGTTGTACATCCGCCCCGACATTTTAGGCAGCCAATAGTACACACCGGCTAAGCCTGTAAAGACTAAACTGCCAATCACGGTGTAATGGAAGTGTCCTACAACATAAAACGTATCATGCAACTGCAAGTTGACCATGGGGTCAGCCAACAAAACCCCTGTCAATCCGCCGATAAGGAAGTTGAACATACTCATCAAAATCAAGAGCATGGGCGTCGTCAGGCGAATTTTTCCCTTCCACATGGTCCCAATCGCCGCCATGTAGGCAAACCCCGTGGGAATCGATATCATTTCCGTGAAGAAGGAGAAGGGCAAAAGTTCACTGTTGCGGATATTCGTAAACATGTGGTGCGCCCAGACCAAGCCACTCAGCATCATTACGAAAACCAATCCGATAACAGCCCAGTCGCGGGCAAACAGCGACTTCTGCGACATCACGGGAATAATTTCATTCCACAACGCGAACGCCGGCACCGCAATCATATAGACCTCAGGATGACCAAACAGCCAAAACAACTCGAGATAACTCATTACACTGCCCGTAGCAGCAAAGAAATTAAACGGCACCAGTTTTTCCAGCAACGCGAGGACGAACGTCGTCTGAATTTCCGGAATCCATATGAGCACGAGCAATCCCACGGTGAGCTGTCCCCACGCAAATAAGGGCAATCGACTCCATGTCATTCCCTGGGCCCGGCGGAACATCACGGTGGTCACCATGTTGAGTCCGACGATGAATGTAGACATTGTCAGCGCTGCGACACCAAGGTAGTAGTATAGAATCCCATTAGCATCCTGACTGGCCAACGGCTCATACCCACGCCACCCTGTCGTCCAAGCCCCTAACAATGGACTGAATAGTACCGTAAGAATTCCCGCCGGTACTAACCAGACGCTAATGCCGGACAATTTGGGGAAGGCAGTGCTCCGAGACCCAATCATCATGGGCACCATGTAATTGCCGAACCCACCGAGAAGAGCCACGTTGGCCACGGAAAACATCATAATCGTTCCGTGAATACCAACCGCGGTAAGGTAATTGCTCGGATAGTGGAAAATTGTCAGGTGGTCGCTCATAAGCTGAATCCTCATCAACATAGCCACAGCGCCGGCGATGAGGAATCCCCCCATAGCTGATCCAAGATATTGCAACCCAATAACCTTATGGTCGGTACTATATTCGAAATAGCGCCGCCATCCCGTAGACTTTTCGTGCCAACGGTCCTTATATCCAAATAAGGGCAACGCCACCGATTCCCAGACTCCTACGCCCAATAGCCATCCAATCACCGCTGCAACCCATCCAAATGTTGCTGACGGGCCCGTCACAAACGGATGGCCGCGGAACGGGTCGACAATGTCAACAAACGTGTTAACGACCACAAAGCCAATAGCGGCCCACAAAAAGCCCCTTAAGACGGGCGGCATGACATTGCGTTTCCCCGCCTTGGGTGCACGAGTGGCGGCCGGCACCATAGTGGTTTGTGCCATTAAAATTCCCTCCTTGCTTCAGCCATCGCTTTACGCTTAGCCTCCGTTATCATTAACCCAGACCACTTTGCAGCTTTTTCTCGTACTGAATCCATTTAGCAAACTGGCTCGACGATACAACATTTAACGGCGCTTCCATCCATGGGTGTCCGGGGCCGCAGACTTCGGCGCACTGTACGCGAGACATCGGGTTTTGCGCGAACGAGGTGATCTTGGTGGGCGTAATATAAATGGAACGCGCCTCACCTGGAATGACGTCCTCTTTAATACCCCAAGACGGCACCCAAAAACTATGAATCACATCCACATATTGGTCGTAGGTGTGATACGGGTCATACGAGCGCAACACAAATTTCACCGACCGTCCCACCGGCAATTCCAATTGATCTTGACCATTGGCATCCAAGGTCTGCGTCAGCCCGTACTGCGGGTAGCTAAAAATCCATTCCCACTGGCGCGCGGTGACGTCTACGATAATGGCTTGTTTGTTGGCGGCCGCTTGCGGATTTTCCATCGCAAAGAATTGTTCGGTCGCGGACGCCGTAGGATGCAGGAAGAACAATAAATTGATGCCTATACTGCCAATGACCCAGCTTCCTACAAACCATTTGTTACTGCGGGCAAATTTTTCCGGTAACGTTGGGGTTTCTCCGCGTTTCACCGTAAATCGAATCATCGACCACACGAGCGTGAGCCCAACGAAAATGAAAATCGGAACGAGCACCACAATCAGAAAATCCATTGCACTTTCGACCATGAGTCCAATATTGGAAGCGGTATAGTACATCGGGTCATTGTGAATAATGACCCGCACGCCCATTTCTCCGAGAATGGAGAGAACGACCCACACAATGCCAAACCCTAAAACATCCACAGACACCCTTCTCCCTTCCGCCATCACCCCTTAGGCTGGCAAAATCATCAGTTTGCCGCGCATACCGGTCCGGTAGTGAATGTACTGCTGAACAAAGCATCCAAAATCCCACAAGCCCGGTTTATTGGGAACCTGAAACGATAATGTCAAACTTCCTCCCGGCTTCAATGTGGGACTAAAGTCCCCGCCGCTCGCAATGTTATAGAGATATTTGGGACCCTCGTAAGTGACAATGGCTTTGTTGGGGACGAAGTTGTCAATGTTATATGGGTTACTCAAGGTGACAGGGACACCATCCCAAAAATCCGTCTGCCACGCATCCGCATCCATTTCCCCAAAGGCTTGGAAATATGCTTCATTAAGATGGCGACCAATGGTCCATTCGTGCCAGTGCGTATGACTTTGATTTTGGAACGTCACGCGCATATAATCCCCAACACGCCACGTCATATAATTGGGAATGTAATAATAGTCATAGGCGTAAAAGTTAAGATTGCCAGAGTCCACCGGAGACCCAAAGACCCCTCGAGCCGCGCTAACAAGCGCCTGCCGACCAAACAATGTGACGGCTCCCGCCGCCGCAACGCCTCCCATACCCCACAGAAATTGGCGCCGACTCCACGTAGATTCTTCAGGCAATTCTGTCTCTAATGGACTTTTGTTATCCACCGTGCCACCTCCTCACAGACATTGCGACAAACGCCAGACATAAAGCGTTTGCCCGAAAAACGCGATCCCATAGAACTAGTTCTTTAAAAGTGGGTGCATTTGTATTGCCAATGCTTAAATTAATAAAAAAGGCTATCTGCGACAATCCTAAAAACAGGGTGACTTTGTCCCCTGACTACGTACCCCTCGAAGGCACGAGTTCATTTGAATGAGGTGTTCGAGAGCGCAAGCCGATGGATATCAAATGCAAGATCCTTCCTTTGGATTATCGGCGACCCTTGGGATTTACAGGCATCCCTCCCTACCGTCCCAAGAAAAATCCCGGTCTCTCGCGTAGCGACGCGTCAGAAACCGGGGAGTCGTTAAGGACGTTTATAATGGACCAATGTATTAAGCGAGCAGCGAACAACATTTCTCGTTGTAGTGAATGGTATACCCTTTAGCTTCCGCATAGCGAATGGTCCCGGCCAAGGGGTAGGCAATACTTTGCACGCCGCAGTCAATCGCGTATGCTTCCATAGCCAATTTGTCTGGACCAGGCGGCCTTGCACACCCCAACGAAATAGGCGTGGACGGCATCATAATCCGAGCCGCCGCAATTACACGCGCGACATCCTCGGCTGAAACCCGTGCAGCCCCTGCCATGGGAGTCCCCGGCAACGGCATTAACGCCACAATGACCAGTTGTTGGCAGCGTTCATCACGGATCATTTCCAACGCATTAAATTCTCCCAGCAACGCACCAAAGTGCAATCCAACCACGACATGCGGCACTGCATTTAAACCCTCTTCTCGCAAGATCGCCAGTGACTCACGGTAATCTCGGGTCGTCTTGTCGAGATGATACACCCGGTGAATGGTTTCGTCGGCACCAATAATGTCTAAAAGAATTTGGTCCACACCCGCCATCTTCAAAGCGTGAGCGACCGAACGTTTTACCAATCCGGTGTGAACTAAAACGGTAAGCCCTCGGTCTTTAAGACGCGCAATATCCTCTACAAACCGTTCTAAAGGCACCGACCCGTCTTCTAAACATCCTCCGCTAATCAAAACCCCATCCGTCCCGTTGGCAACTAAGGTATCCGCCGCGTCACGAAAGCGCTTAAGACTATTCGCAACCGTCATCCCTTCGAGGACTTTTGTGCCACAGTGGTCACATTGCAGTGCACAATGATTGCCCGTGACGCTCATGGACGCAAAAGCAGTACGGTGATTTTGATAGATCCCCGTATCATAGTGTTTCTGACTCGGCGCCGAAACGGTCAACGACCGGGCAAAGTAATTCTGCGATAGCATCCCCGCCCTGGTGATAAGCTCCTCTAGCGGTCTATCGCTCCAGTTCATGCCCCACCTCCTGATATATGTCCTCCCCGGCCCAATCCGTCCATAATTGCGCGCGAATGTCTTGGATATCTTGCGGTCCCGGCTGAAAGGCGAAGTTGCGAATTTTTTCACTGGGGCGGCCGTTACCATAAGGCCGATTGCATGCGGTTTCTCCTTGTTCATCGGGACATCCCGACGTCATAAACGGTTGCCCTGATTCAATAATTCGCGCAAGCACATCAAGGTCTACGCCAAAGTCGATAACCTGCCCTTGCGCATTGAAACGAAACTGATGGACAGATACTCCCAACTCATTGACAAGGTAACGTCCAAGTTGGCATCGACGATAATGACCCATTGACGGTTGCGGATAATCCCCTAACAGTGTTGACGGTTCCGGATTAAACGAGAATAAATGCGTGACAACATTCATATCTTGAGCTTTTTGACAGGCCTCCAGCAGTTCTTGTTCTGTTTCTCCTAACCCCGCCACTAAATGAATTCCCACAGTGCCCGGTTCGAATACTTTCGTGGCCTCCTCTGTTACCCACCAAAAATGCTCCCATCGATGAGGCCCTTTGACAGGTCGGCCCCGATGCTTCTCAAAGAGCGCAGGGGTCGCGGCATCAATAGCAATATCGACTCGATCAGCCCCCGCGTCGCGGATTTTTTGCAAATCATCGCGCTTCTTGATTAAGGACGCCGTGATAAGCCCAGAAATCAACAACGGGGTACGCTCATGAAATTGCCGGATAATCTGCAACGAATGGTCAAACGACTGATGATTTGCCAACATACCGACGCACAATCGGCGCATTTGATGGGGCACTTGAACACTGCGCTCTATGAGATCGTCAACTGCCACAATGGGCCACTTGACCCGGATAAAGGTGGCGTCTTCACGCGGCACCCTGCGCTCCCGAGACATCCCACAATAAGAGCAGTTCGCGACACAATTTTCTTGATAGGTCATTAAAATATTAAGACCCCTTAACACCGTTTCTGGCCGAGCGAACTTTCCCTTTTCGAAACCTAATGTAATGGCCCCAGCCAACGACGTCATCACATGAGTCGGACTCTCATGGGCAACGTGTGGTTGGGGACGCAGCTCAATTTGGTGGCGATATGCGTCATCGTTCATAGCGATCCCTCCCGGCGATTGAGGCAAAGAGGAGACAATGCGGCAATCCAGTCTTCCTCTTTGACTCCTAGATATTGATAGCCTGTGCGGTAATGTTGCTTCACGATGCTTTGCAAGGCATGGATCTCTAATGGGGCATCTTTCAAGGCCGCTTCTAAATCCAAGACAGCGCGTTCGGGATAGACAAAAAAATCTCCCGTAATAAAAATGGTTTTAATGTGAGTCATCGCCATGTTGGTTTGCACGGTTAAACGGAGAAGACCACCAGAGGCTTTATACGTCAGATTTTCAAGCGGATAGTTGGCATCCGGTTGAGGCGGCTTGCGACGGTCAATCCACTGCGGCATACGGTAGGTTTCGGCCGATTGCTGCCATGCATCCGCTTCAAAGTCTGTTAACGAGGAGGGAACTAAACGGACTCCTAGGACATGCATCAAAGCCGCTTGCACTCGCTCTTTGACCTCATCCATTGGAGGCGACTGCCCAAGCAACTCGCGCATCGTTACTAATCGCTGCGCAAAAGATGTGACACTTTTGTCTGAAAGTTTTTCAACAGGAAGCCGCAAAACCTCCAGCATGGTCTTGACATCAAAGTCCAGTAATAGTGTCCCTTGGTAGATCACGGTGCCATAATAATCAACCCCACCGGTTCCGGAAATTTTACGCCCATCGACTTCCACATCATTGACAGGACGAAAGTGCGCCTTAATGCCCCATGAACCCAACGCCTCCACGACCACTTGCGCGAGCTGTGGATAGAGCGATTCTGGACGAATGCGCTGAGACGCACCTACCTTCATACATATCTCCCATCCGAGTTGTTGGGCATCCATATAAATTGCTCCGCCGCCCGTAATGCGTCGATTGATTTCCACCCCCAATCGCTCGGCTTGACTTCTATTTATTTCCAAATCCACACTCTGGTGATATCCAATTAACGCTGTAGGTGGATAAAATTCCATAAACCGCAAGGTGTTGGGCACGCTATCGCGCGCACGCGCTTCAATAACCACTTTATCCAATGCCATCTGCTTCCATGCAGGCAACGGCCCTAAATCCAACATCCGCCACGTGTCCATCACAACACATCCTGCTGGGATAGCCACGCGCTGTACGCGTCCGCTGATAACAAGTTCTCCAAGGACGTCGTCGCCTTAGCCTTAATTAACCATCCTTGTCCATACGGATCACGATTCAGTATTTGCGGATCGTCTTGCACTAAAGCATTGGCAACAATCACAACCCCGTCAAAAGGTGCATATAACTGCCCCACCCACTTGCCCGACTCGATACTACCAAAAGGCATGCCTTCGACGAGAACGGTTCCGGGCTCCGGCAGTGCCGCATAAAGAATATCGCCCGCAGTATCTTGGGTATAATCCGTGACTCCCACCGTAATAAGTACATCCTCTTGAAGCACCCACTGATGATGCCTATCGTACAACCTACCCGGCACCACTTTCCACCGATGAATCGGTTCGATGGCCATACTTACCCACCCCTCACAAAGATTTTTCAGATCATATCGACACACCGCAAGGGAGAGACCTTTACGGTAATAAGGACGAAGACGTCGAACGGTCCATAAGACTTAGCAATACTTCTTGTAAATGAGGATCCCCTATGTAATCGCCAATTTGCGCGTACGGCAACGGCAGGGGCACCTCAAACGGCAGGTTCCAAATCTGCAAACATAGTTGCCGCTCCGTATCCACTTCCGCCACAATATCAGGAAACCAGGCATCTTCACGGGGTTGCCGCAAATACACCCCTTCCCGCACTTTGATTTGATGGTAACGTGGCCGCATTCCCGGTGCGTAAAGCCACCGCGGTTGAAGTAGACTGCGTCCCACTTGCGCAACCACCGGGTTCCAGCGGTCCCAAGGAACCTCGCGCAGCACGGTGTCCCAATGCCGATGGAAAGAGGTTGCCAAATCCCTCATCACGGTCTCCGGTTGCCACTCGCGCCCGCTGAGCTCTTCCAGGGTGGTAAGATGCCGGGCCAGCGCATCCGCAAAGGAGTGTTTGAAGATAGAGGAGCCCGCTCGCACTTTGACCATCATTTCGGGGTCAAAGCGCAACAAAATATTCCCTACAATAACGACACTATCTTCAATTTGACCCCCTGCATTCCCAGAAATTTTTCGGTTATTGATGAGAATATCGGCAGGGCTCTTGAACATCGCAGCAAATCCCATGGTCTGCAAATACGACACAACAGGCGCTAAGGCATATTGGTACCATTGCTGCGGGGACTTTTTTGCAACGTGGTGGGATGCATTGACAATAACTTGAAAAAAAATTTGGTGCTGATCTAAATAAACTAGCGTACCTCCTACATGCCGCCTTACCACAGGAAGCCCAGCACGGGCGTCAAATTCTTGCCAATCCTGATGACAACCGATGGATACATAAGGATCGCGCGGCCAGCATAGAACGATTCCTTCTTCATGCATCGTCGGCAACGCATGATATAAGGCTTGGGTGGTGAGCCAATCAACCTCGCCCACCATATATAGCGGCAACACGGCCTCACCCCATAATTGTCTTAAACTTTATTTAACTACGGTACAAATGTTACCACGAATATTTCCTCAATTCAATGGAAATGGTCAATTCTGATCTCTTAATGCAAAAAAAGTCCACGAAATCCCCTGCGCAGGACGTCGTGGACCTCATTGGGAGTCCAATCATTAAAGACCTTTAGGAGGTAAAGCGGGATAATGATGCTGGCTATTGTGCCGATGGATTAACTGCCATAAACTGCTTTGACTGCCTGTCTTGAGTATTCCTTGAGGATTTCCATAGGGAATGCGCAAAGAGACAGCACTGGTAAATAGCACAAACGTCACAATGGTCAAAGACACATGAAGAGTTAAATAACGCAGCGGTAATCGCCGACCGCGCATGTCAAATGCCATGAAGAAAATAATGCCCAACAGGAACGTGAGAATATACACGAATACCGTCCAGCCTAGAATATGGTAAACGGACGACCCATTGTGGCGAAAGGCGAACAAGAGCAAAACCATCGTAATAGTTGCTAAAATGAGGTGACCCACCAGCGCAATTAATGGAAACCTGCGCCCTGGCAATACGTACGCAAAGAAAAGAACCCCGCCTCCCGTAGAAGTGGCTAGAAACAATAAATAAGCCCATGTCATTAGAGTCATTGTGCATCCTCCATCGGTCAGGCCGAATCAATCCATAGCGCTTTTGCATTAGTTCTTTTTAAACATAAATTGTTCACACCCCACTATAGAATAAGATAGCCGGTTGAAACCATCCTTTAATGTAGGGGTATTTGTCCCTTCCTGTCGTCCCCCATCAAGAGCCGTGAGACAAAGGGAATGCATAGAGAGGCTGCTAAAACTTCACGCGCCCTCCTAACATGACACCTAATAAGGAAAACAGTAGCCAAAAGATATAGGTGACCCACGTCGGTACACTGCGTTGACTCAATTCAATGGCCCGGTCAAGCTTTTGATCTAAGGCGGCAATGAGCAGTTGGGTTTCTTTAATATCCGCCTGCAAGACCTGTATCCACTTCTCAAGATTCTCCGTCCGCTCCTCAAGCCGAGCTACACGCACTTCTACAGATTCTGATCCATCTCCCATGACGAGTCCTCCGTTCCATCCCTGTTGTTATAGGAATAATATGGGAGCACGTCGAAAAGGTGACTAGCATGTCGCCCATTTCCGCCCACTCTGAGATAATCGCCAGGATCGGCCCCAAGACCGCATCATGGTGTCGCCCCTGAAAGTGGACCCTTGCAGCCAAAGTGTTGTGTTTTATTGATAGAGGCCTAAGTAACGGCAATCCGCATAGAGTATCGCCTAGAGACACACAATACGCCCATGAACCCAACAGCAAGGATGATGGATTCGTGGGCCGCACCGAACAGGCAGTGATTTTGGGATCCCGATTTGGAGGATTGGCCGTGAGCACTTGGCTGCGGCGACTCTATCGTCCCGGACAATTGGCCATCGTGGTCATTGACCAATGGCGCGATACGGTCTATCGACCTGGACTCGTGCACGCTGTCAACAATCCTCCTAACAAAGTGATGTCGTCAGTCCAGATTCCCCTCACGGCCTACCGAAAACGTCATGCGATCACGTTTGTCCATGATGTCGTCACAGGCATAGATCCTGTCAGACATCTGATTCATACCGCGAACCACCCACCAGTCCCTTACACCGTTCTTTTCATCGCAACGGGAAGCCGACCAGGTTGGGATACTATCAAAGGACTTGAGCCCAGTTGCGGCGGAATATGTGAAGACTACTTGGCACGCCAATTGGCATCAACGTTAACGCACCAGATTCCCCGTCGCATCGTATTTGCCGCGGGCGGCATTGACAGCAATCCCGCTTGGACACCTCCCATCACGGTGGGATGCGAGTGTCCGCTCCTCGAAGCTGCCTTCTTGTGGGATACCCATCTTCGCCAACAAAACCAGAGAGGCAATTCGACAATAACAGTCCTTACCCCGGCCAAGACCATTGCCGAAAACGCTGGCCCCAAAGCCCAACATTGGCTTCAACAAGAATTGGCTCGGCGTCACATTGGTGTCGTGACCGAAGCCCAATATCATCAAGTGACCGCTAGCGAAATCATTTTAAGAACCCAGCGCATTCGTTATGACGCGACCGTCTGGATTCCGCCCTATATCGGATCAGAGTACTTGCGGGGGACGGACCTTGACGATGGGTTCGGATGGGTTCCCACCAATGCGTACCTCAATCATCCCCACTACCCAGAGATCTACGCCGTTGGGGATATTGTCAGCCATTCCTGGCCCAAGATGGGACATAGCGCCATGGTCCAGGCACACATTGCTGTTAAACACTGGCACGCCGTGCAAAATCATCGTCCCTTGCCACAGCCCTACCGCCCCCAGCTTTTATGGGCTCTTGAAACCGGCGGAGGGCGCGGCTTATTTGTGCAAAGCGATGTGTATTACGGAGGATCGCGAGAAATCGTGCATGCAGGACATTGGCCATGGGCGGCGAAGTCTCTCTTTCAAAAAGCCTATATGGTGTTACGGGGCAATCTACCGGTGTAATAGCCGCATCTTAGTCGTGAGACCAGTTATCTTACGTCTGATTCACGTTCTAAGGCCCCCCGCGCAACCGCACAATGAAAGGCGCATTCCAGTTTCAGTGGATGTGTTTGAAACATTACACAATATTTTCGTTCGGAGCTATTGTATAGTATGGTTATAAAGTAGGGTTTCGATAGGATGCTATGGAAAATAATCGATGAGACCTTCACTCTAGAAAAGAGGTGCGATGGAACCTCAAATTCAGGCAAGAATAGTGGTCAGTACACAACACTCGAACGCAAGCCGTCACGGTCATCGACCCATTGCCCGTCACGTACATTCACAGCAGGTGCGCGGTGGTGTCTCGCACGGCTTGACTCAAATGTACATAAACTGGCTGGCCCTTTATAAGGACGGCCACTTTCCTCATTCCCTTCGCCGAATATTCATGATCCAAAGGAGTTGACTGTCATCGCCAACTGGACCACTGCCTCGCGTAATATGCTCAAAGACATCCTTTCCCTAGACACTTGGCTCCCTGAGACAATGCCCGAATATGCCCAAGGCTTTATGTATATGCTGGGCTCTTTAACCGCGTCGAGCTTTGTCGTCCTCGTCATTTCAGGGATTGTTCTTGCCGCAAATGGTCCGGCAAGCTGGTCGTATAATCCGGCCGACCGTTTTGTAGCAGCTATTCACTTTTGGGGCGTGCAAGCGTTTTTCTTTTTTATGATGCTCCATCTCTGGCGTGTCTTTTTTACAGGTGCGTGGCGCGGGGGGCGGCGGGAGACCTGGTTGCTTGGTGCTTTAGCCTTTTTAATCGCTATTCCCACCGCCTTTACCGGCTATTTGATTAATGGCGATTTCTACTCGCAATGGAATGCCGTGCAAGCTAAAGACGGCCTCAATGCCTTGGGGCTAGCATGGGTCAATCTTCCCAATGCGGGCCAGATGTTTGGCATGCATGTCGTGGTCCTACCACTCACCCTAGGAGCCCTTATCTTTGGTCATATTGCGCGCGTGCGCTTAAAAGGTGTCGTGCCGCCGTATCCCCTCTCTTCTCCTCACTCCGCGCCGAAAAAGGAGGTCCCAGAACCATGAAGTATCCCCATCCTTCAGATATGGTCACTGAGTACACATACGTCCCCGAAGATTTTATGAAACATCTTATAACAACATTAGCCATTGTTACGGGTCTCGTTCTTCTTCTCGCGATCCTCTTTGGCGTACCGGAAAAAGCGCCCTTGACCATACAACAAGACGCGCGAGAACATCCCGTCGCGTTTGAGGCGATGACGACAAGGGACCTCAATGGGCAAGGACGCATAGCAAGTTATGGTCCTCCATACAACCATGGCACCGGTAATCTCGAGTCCGCCGTACAAAAATGGGTTGGGATCTTGCACCCGCTCAATGCCAAGCAAGATTTTATTCTTAAACCGCTAAACATGGCAGCAACCGTCAATCCCTCCTTCATCCCCGCGTTACATCGATTCGATCGCGCCTCAAGTGCGCAACAGATCGCCTGGGCTAATCGCTACGAGGCCGCCTTAAACCACGCCACGGTGCAAGCCGGGCGAGTCATTGTTCCGCCAGGTCACTATGGGCCGGTCCAGACATTAATGAATGATATGTTGCATCTTGGCGAAAGTGGATTGTTGTCCGGCGCGCTCATCCGAAATCCCAAAGTTGTCACCCGGTTTGATAACCAAAATTATGTGTTGTTTCTTGAAGGTCAGCCCCTTCACAATGCGGCCGCGCCCTTGCAATTAAAAGGAACCCAATGGGGTATTATTCACTCTGCGGTGCCAGGGTATCCAGGGGCTTGGTGGATGACCATCCCCACCTGGATTTATCAATGGCCGTTTGTCGCCAATTCTCCCGCTAACGATGCAATAGCGTTGAGCCTCGGATTTGTGGTCTGGTGCTTGCTGGCCGCAATGCCATGGATTCCCGGATTAAATCGCCTCCCGTGGTTTTTAGGCGTGTACAAACTTGTATGGAAAGACTTTTACCGCCACCATGCATCCATGGAGGATTCCCATGAAAAGTCCTAAGAATTGCCGACGTTCATTAGAGATGATACGTTTTGCCCTAGGCAGCGTGTTGGGAATCCTAGGATTTGGCACCATTAGCCTCGCCCTCTTCCCGTTTCGAGCGGGCACTTTCTTTTTGGGCATCGGCGAATTGGGAATCGGCACGGTCTTAGCGCTCGCAGTGATGGCTCCGGTCCGGCGCAAGCGACAAAATAGCGAAGAGTCTTTGCCCCCCTCGCTTCCTCATGATGAATGAAACAGCCCTCTCATCTCCAACACCTTGATTAGAACCATCCCTTAAGACTCTACATCGCCTTGGACCCCCTAAAGTCTCCTGCCCCCTTGTAGGCGGGAGACTTTAGCCCACCTCTTCATCGCACCTGCTCACCCCAGACACGCCTTATGATGTTTGGCCAATGCAGGCCTTGAGATCATAAACAGCAATCCCGTCTGGGTGTGGCAGTGTTCTGATCTGCTCAATCACGGATTGATGGTGCGTAAAATAAAGAATTTGGGTCTTTTGCGAGAGTTCTTGTAATACCGCTAAGGTTGCCCACGTCCTTTCATCGTCAAAGTGGACTAAAATATCATCCATCACCAGCGGCAACGGTTCGGATGCCTCGAGGTGCTGTTCCACGAAGGCGAGGCGCAGGGACAAAAACAATTGGTCTCGTGTCCCATCGCTCAGTTGATGAATATCACGGCGTTGACCACTTGCATGCACCGCCAATAAATATGGGGTCTGTTCAGCGTATTCGATTAACAGTCCCTCATATTGTCCCAGCGTCATGCGCGTAAAGAAGTGTTCTGCGCGCCGTAAGATGCTTGACTCATTACGTTCTCGGAATTGCTCGACCGCCCGCGCTAAAAGGCGTCTCGCCAATTCTACTCGCAAATACTCAGACCATGCCTTATCGACCTCCGCCCAATACCTTTGCGCGTCTTGAGCGGCTGTTGCCGCAGCATCCTGGGTAGCGCTCAGCGAGGCCAACTGCCCTTTCACCTCTTGCAATCGCTCTTTGACACGCTCTATATCCCCTTGTAGCTGCTCGCTCCTATCCTTGAGCTGTAGCTGTTGGGCAAAGAGCTTATCGGCATCACCCATTTCCTTTAAGGCTCCTAGCAAGTGTTCGACAGGCACTCCATCGGCCGTTTGCCGAATCGTCTGTTCCAGCTTATGGCCTTTGGTATCCAGTTCGCGAAATTGTTGGGCGGCTACAACATAAGCCCTCAAGGCCGTGAGGTCTGCCACATCGCATAAGGATACGTATTGCGTCAAGTCATTCACGACCCGTGAGACAGCATCCTGCGCTTTCTCAATCTCCTCACGCAAAATGCCCGCATCATGAGCACTCACTTGCCACAATTGCTCTTGTTCGCGAGCTATCTGGAGTCGATGCCTGACGCTTCTTACCCACGATTCCACTGAAATCGTCGACGCTAAAGACTCCCCTAACATCTGCGCCACAGCATTCGCTTCTTGGCTGAAGCCCTGACATTGCTCCTCATCATAGCGAATCTGCGTATCGATTCCTTCTAACGTGGTTAACTGCCGCAATAGCTCACGCAAATGTTCCGTATAATGCGCTGCATCTTCAGGGCGCGGCGGTAATGAAGGAAAGCGTGATACGATCTCCTGCCATTGGTCTTTAAGTATCTGACCTTCCCGCTCCCAGCGGGCCATGGTTTCGCGCCGTTGCACAATTTTGTCAGCTAATTTATGCTCTTGGTCCTCCAGCGTCAAGCGCTCGGCCGCCATTTTGTTCATCCGCTCAACATAACGCTCCGCCTGCGTTAATAAAGCATTCAACGGTTGATTCGTGTCGACCTCGCTGTCAGGCAGTTCGTCTAAGGTCTCGACCAGCTCTTTGCGCCACATCTCCATCTCCGTTAGGAGCGCTTGACGTGCCTCCTCCATATGTTGATGCTCTGTGACCATTTGGATCATGGGGCGATAAAAGATACTGAGCCATTCTTTCATAGCCCCAGGATTGCGCGGTACAATCCCAGAGCCTGTCCATTCCAAAGCCCATTGCGTGCGCAGCGCAGAAAACTGCTCTTCCAAATTGGCTTGGTGTTCCCGGCTATCTTGCAGGGCTTTTTGCGTTTGTCTTTGCTGCAGCAATAACATCGCGCGACGTGCCGAACGTTCAGCATCTAAACGCAAGTCGTCAGATACACGGTCGGCATTCTCCACTTGCCGGGCATATGCGTCGGCCAACGCATGCGGATTAGGCACCTCATCCGCCTGGCCTTCGAGCCATACGCGTTTAATCTGCGCCCACGAGATATCGCGCTGTTCACGTGCAACCCACAAATCATGAAGGATCGGCACAGTCCCCTGCAAGGACAACGCCTCCAAATCCCTTTGGATTTCCTGCAATTGAGCACTTAACGTCTGGAGCGTCTTGGCCGTATCCGCGAGTTCTTGTTCTAGGTATGCCCATTGCTGTGCAAAACGGTCCATGGTGTCTTGCAAAGGAATCGGCAAGGTGGCCAGCTGATCGATAGGACCCGTAAATATCGCCTGTTGATGCGCTTTTTGCTCGAGGTCCACGGTTTTTTTTGTGATGTCACGAGAAAGAAGGGCTAATTGTTCACTTAGATTTCCTCGTTCTCGGATTTTTCGAATAAGTTGGCTAAGAACGGCGGTATCGATCACTGGCCCGACGTGACTTAGTTGGTCTCGGACAGATTGGTGTTCGCGTAAAATATCATCATGCTGCGCCTTTTCATGCTCATAGCGAACCCGCACATCGGCGAGGCCTTTGATCAGTTCCGTAACCCGGTCCACTACGGCAATAGGCAGCCGCAACTGTTCGCGTTCAGTCCACGAAAGTCCCGGCGCCAAATTTTTAATCCGCTGTTCACAATCCGTCTGCAGCACCTGTCGATTCCGGCGTGCATCAGGCAACGTGTGGTCCCGCAATTTAAGAAAATGCTGCAAGCCCTCGCCTAACGCATCAATTCGGTCGAACACCGCTAAGACCGCCGGATCTCGGATAATCTCCCCCATCCGTTCTTGTTGGCGCTGATATTCATCATGAAGTTGGGATAAGCGGGATTGGGTCGTATCGAGCACCTCGAATTGCTGACGAATATAATCTTCGACATCAGGAGACGTCTTCGGCACTGCTTTACCCGCCATGGCTTTTATATGCTCTTGCCACTCGATCAGGAAAGGGCGAACCCGAATGAGCCGTTCCACCTTATGCAACTGGGCCTGAGCTTCTTGCCACTGCTGCTGTAAATGCTGTAAATGGCCTTCGTGTTGGGCCACCTCGTCACGGACCCGGTGCCATTCCTCGGCCCGCAGACTATACTGCCTAATCCGCTTTTGCGCTTCGGTAAACGCACGCCATTGTTTATTCAGTTCCTTAGCGGATCTGGCGTTAAACGACGGATCGAGCAGTTGTTCCGAGCGCTGGCTTAATTGTTGGAGAATCTTGGTTAAATACTGGATGCCCCCACCGGCCTCAAACAACGAGATCCCCACATTTCCCTGGGACTCGAGCAAACTTTGTCCGCCCGCGCGAAGGCGATCATGGTCAAACCCAAACAGCATCATATAGCGATCGCGTGGATATCCGCCTATAAATGGCCACAACACATCTTCAGGGAGTTCCGGGTGACTTGGGTCACTTAACACCAGACGGTTATATCGTTTCTTTCGCTCAATGTGATAGATAGCATCGTCACCGCGCTCGACAATCCCTTGCAACCGGGAGCGGCTGTCATAGTGTGCCCGCAGCGCTTCGGGGATCGGCCCCCCAAACAACAAATCCACAATGACACTAAGCAGCGTGGACTTGCCCGTTTCATTCGGGCCATAAAATACATGAAATGAGGCTTCGTTATTGAACTCTAAGGAAAATTCGTCATAATGTAATACCTGACGAACACGGAGGGAACGTAGTCTCATAGGGCTCCTCCTTTCGCAATTAAGGCTTCAAGAAGATCCCGCGCTTGGCTGAGGAGGTCCATCGGACGGACCTCGGAGGCATTTGTATCCTTATTATAGTCTGGCATGCGACGTTGGATTGCTTTCATATCCTTAAGAAATTCATCGAGAAAAGGGTCGCCTATCTGAACTGCTTGCAAAAGACGATCGAGTTCCGACCAAGCATCAAGATACGCTGTAGAGACCTGCTCCACAGCCATGGGCTGAGTGTCAATGAGGACCTTCTCGACCCAGATCCGGTCCACACCACTTTGCTGCGCCGCGTTAAGAATTTCATGATAATAATAGTCCCACTCCGCCAGCAACGCACCGTGCAAAGAGGTCGTCCCGGTCAACCGAATCCGTACCGCCAAAGGATAGCCGGGATGATTCGCCAGTTCTTGCTGAAAAGTCGTCAAGCACCGGTCCACCACATCTTGAGGCTGCGCCGCATTCTCCAAATTCACCGTGCATAACGACCACCGCAAGACATCTAGCGGGCGATGTTCTAGCGACACATGGGACCCATCAACCGTCACCACCGTGCACCCCTTGTCTCCTGTTTCGCGAATATGGCGCCCTTGGATATTTCCCGGATACACGATGGTAGGATTCTCAGACCGAATAACCTGCCTCTTATGCACGTGCCCCAATGCCCAATAGTCATATCCCTTCATCACCAAGTCCTGTACGGTACACGGTGCATACGCCTCGTGCCCCTCATGCCCTTCAAGGGAGGTATGAAGCACACCAATGTTGAAATATCCCCGCACAGGGGTCGGATATTCAGGTACCAGGTTCTCGGTGACGGCACGATTTTTAAATCCTTGACCATGCAATGCGACCTGTAGGTCCTCAATGACAAAGGTCTCGGGGCGGTCATGTGAAAAGCGGTACACGCCGTCAGGAGGCACGAGCTTCCGACTCATTTGACTGGCCGCATCATGATTGCCATTGAGGATATACACGGCAATATTCTGGGCTGTTAATTGCGCCATGCAAGCGTTGAAAAACAAGCCCGTTGAGTAATCTATCCAGTCCCCATCAAAGATGTCGCCCGCAATCACGACAAATCGCACAGCTTCGGCAATACTTAAAGACACCAAATTCTCAAGAGCTCGCCGCGTGGCCGACCGTATCGCATCCGTGGGCGCATCCTCTCGCATGGTCAACCCGCGCATAGGACTGTCTAAATGCAAATCGGAACAATGAATAAATTTATACATTCAAAACCTCCCCTATTTCGTCGTCTTTATTATACCAAGCCCCTGGCACATACGCCTTCGATCCCCATCCAGACTCGCGCCTTCGGACGCGATGTCGTAAGATAAAGGAAAGAGCATTTAGCGAATTGAGGAGTGTATTATGGCACGGCCTAGTAAGAAAAGCGAAATTGTTCAAGCCGCCGCAGAATTATTTAGCACCAAAGGATTTAAGGCGACCACAGTCCGCGACATTGCGGAACGGGCGGGGGTATTGTCTGGTAGTCTATATGCGCACATCGACACTAAGGAAGACTTATTGATCGAAATCGTCCGCCAGGCGGCTAATGAATTCGCCCAGGCTTTAGCCCCGATCGTGCAATCGCAAGAAAGCCCCACCGCCAAGATGCGAGCGGCCGTCCATGCGCATTTAGGGGTCATTGCGTCATCTCGCGCTTGGAGCACTGTATATTTAGATGAGGATATGGCATTTTCCGAGACGGGGCGTGCGACCGTGCGCCAATTGCGCCGCACCTATGAACAATATTGGATTCAGCTTTTAGAAGAAGGACAACAGCAGCACGTGTTCTCTGACATCGATATTGGGCTCACGAAATTGTTTATTCTTTCGGCCTTAAACGGCTTTCATCGGTGGTATGATCCAAAAGGTCGGCTCATGGTCCACGAAATCGCAGACCATTACGCCGACATGATCCTCAAGATGCTGGCTTAAATAGGAAGTGAGTCTCAAAACCACAACGGTTCTAAGGACGTTCCACTAATGTGGTAATACCTTGGCCAACCCCAATGCACATCGTTGCCACTCCCCGGCGTGCGCCTTGGCGACGCATCCCATAAATTAAGGTCGTAAGGATGCGAGCTCCGGATGCACCTAGCGGGTGACCCAAGGCTATGGCCCCTCCTTCCGGATTGACAATATCCCGGTCAAATGGTAAATCGTGTAATACCGCTAAGACTTGAGCTGCAAAGGCCTCATTGAGTTCCACACGCTCAATTTCGTCCAATGTCCACCCATGCCGCTGCAATGCCCGCTGCGTAGCAGGTACGGGACCATATCCCATAATTGCCGGATCGACCCCCGCCACACCGCCCCCGCGAATATAGGCTAAGGGTTCCAAATTGTGCCGCAAGGCCACACTTTCCTCCATCAACATCACGGCTGCCGCTCCATCATTAATGCCTGATGAGTTTCCAGCCGTAACCGTCCCGCCTGGCCGAAAAGCCGGTTTCAATTGAGCCAGTTTTTCCAACGACGTATCCGGTCGGGGATGCTCATCTTGCGTGACCCACTTCACTTCATGGGTTTTAGGATTTTCAATGGGAACGGGGATAAGTTCATCTGCAAATCGCCCCGCAGTTTGCGCTAAAACCGCACGTTGATGAGACCGCAGCGCCCACGCATCTTGCTCCTCGCGCGTTAGGCCAAAGCGCTCCGCTAAATTCTCTGCCGTTTCTCCCATTGAATAGGGATAGTATTGTGCGGCCAAACGCGGATTGACCATGCGCCAGCCAATTGTGGTATCAAAAATTTCTCGGTTTCCCACAGGAAAAGCCGTATCAAATTTTGGCAGGACGAAGGGGGCCCGCGTCATAGATTCAACGCCCCCCGCAATAATGACATCTGCTTCCCCAGAAAAAATGGCTTGATAACCGCGGTTCACTGCTTCGAGCGAACTGCCGCAAAGACGATTAACGGTGGCCCCCGGAACCTCAACAGGAAATCCTGCCAATAACAAAGCCATCCGGGCCACATTGCGATTGTCTTCCCCGGCTTGGTTAGCTGCGCCAAGCAGCACGTCGTCCACCTCGCGCGGATCAAGGCCCGTTTGTTCTAGTAACGCCTTCAGTACGAGGGCCGCTAAGTCATCAGGCCGTACATCTTTCAGCACCCCATGGTGGCGACCAATGGGCGTCCTTTTAGCCGCCACCACTACCACTTCTCGCATAGTCCTGCCTCCTTTGGGAATGCGCCGCCGTTATTGCAAACTGATCCAGACATCTTTGGTTTCAGTGTATAACTCCAGCGCATGATGCCCCATTTCGCGGCCCAAACCCGATTGCTTAAAGCCTCCCCAAGGAGCGGCGGCGTCATAGACATGATAGGCGTTGACCCAAACGGTGCCAGCTTCTAAGTTCTGGGCAAGATAATGCGCCGTGCGCACGTTTTCCGTCCAAACTCCAGCAGCTAAGCCGTAAGCCGAAACATTCGCGCGCTCGATCACTTCGTCCACCGTATCAAAGGGCATCACGGCAGCAACAGGTCCAAAGATTTCCTCTTGGGCAATCGTCATCGTGTCGGTTACTTGCGCAAACACCGTGGGTTCAATAAAGAAACCGGACCCCGCAGCGGGCATTGCACCGCCGCCGGCAATCACCGTAGCGCCTTCTTGACGTCCTTTGGTAATATAACCCAACACGCGTTCATATTGCTCCGCCGACACAACGGGTCCCATTTGCGTTTTGGCATCCAGCGCCATCCCGACTCGCATGTTTTTCGCGTACGTGGCCATTTGTTCCAACGCTTCATCGTAAATTTCACGCGCCACGTAAATGCGCGACCCAGCTGAACACACCTCACCCTGATTCATAAAGATACCCAGCATTGATCCGGATATGGCCCGCTTGAGATTGGCATCGGCGCATATAATGTTAGGCGATTTGCCGCCCAACTCTAGCGATACCCGGGCCATACGGTCGGCAGCAGTCCGCATAATGGATTTGCCCACTTCGGTCGATCCCGTAAATGAGATTTTATTCACACCGGGGTGCGCGACTAACGCAGCCCCAGCCTCGGGGCCATAGCCTGTAACAATATTGATCACCCCGGGCGGAAAGCCCGCTTCGGTAATCAGTTCCGCTAACCGCAAGACGCTTAAGGGCGATTGTTCGGCAGGTTTTAAGACCACCGTACATCCCACCGCCAAGGCTGCACCTAACTTCCAAATCGCCATTAATAAAGGAAAGTTCCAGGGAATAATGGCTCCCACGACCCCAACGGGTTGACGCACAGTATAATTGAAAAAGGGTCCTGCAGAGACCGGAATCGTCTCCCCCTCGATTTTGGTAGCCCAACCGGCCATGTAACGCATGTGATCAATCGCCATCGGTACCGTGCCATACTGAGCTTGACGTAGAGGCATGCCCATATCCAAACTATCAATTTGCGCCAGCTCTTCCAAATGCGCGGCCATCAAATCGGCTAATTTCCACATTAAGACGCCGCGGGCCTGCGGACTCATGTGTCTCCATGCCTTATCCCGAAAAGCCTGTGCGGCGGCGGCCACCTCCCGGTCAACATCGGCGCTATCGCCCCGAGCCACCTGTGTTAACACGCCCCGCGTGGATGGATCAATATCGTCCATCGTTTCTCCGGACGCAGCGGGAACCCACTCACCCCCTATAAAATGACGATGAGTGCGCTGAATAAATTCCTGCACTGACGCCTTCGCGTTAAGAATCTGCTCCACCTTTGTCGTCCCCTTCCGCATACTCTGCAATAGTTGGCCTCGTCCCTAAACGCCCGACCGCACCCGATTGTCGACAATCCGCACCGCCTTGCCTTCGCTGCGCGCAATCGTCCCTGGTTGATGAATCTTTAATCCCACAGAGATCCCCAATTCGCTTTTTAGGGCATGAAGAATTTGGCGGTGCAACTGAATCGAGCGCGGGTCTTCAGGATTAGTCGCCGTGGCTTGATGGAATTCTGGCGTCACTTCGCAATGAACCTCAAGCGTATCCAATGTCCCCACGTGGTCGACGACCACTTGATAGTGCGGTGCAATTTCATCGACTTGTAACAATACGTATTCAATCTCGGTGGGAAATACGTTGACACCTCGAATAATGAGCATGTCATCCAACCGCCCCTTAATTCGAGACATACGCATCACCGTCCGCCCACAAACGCAAGGTTCAGGATTTAGCGAAGCAATATCCCCCGTACGGTAACGAATCACCGGAAACGCCTCTTTGGTTAGCGACGTGAACACGAGTTCTCCCGTTTCCCCATAGGGCACGGGCAGTCCTGTCTCAGGGTCAATAATTTCTGCCAAGAAGTGATCTTCGGCAATATGAAGCCCGTTTTGGGCTTCCCAGCATTCCATGGCGACACCTGGTCCAATGACCTCACTCAGTCCATAAATATCGATAGCTTTAATCCCTAATGTGTTTTGAATCTCTTCCCGGAGTGCTTCACTCCATGGCTCGGCACCCAAAATTCCGTATTCAAGACTTGTCTCATGCGGGTTGAGACCCAATGCCCGCATTTCTTCGGCAATATTTAAAATATAAGACGGAGTGCCGGATATCCCACGCGGCCTAAAGTCTTCAATCAGCCGAACCTGGCGGGGGGTGTTGCCTCCCGATACCGGAATCACGGCCGCTCCTAACTCTTCAATACCATAATGAAGTCCCAAGCCGCCGGTGAATAAACCGTAGCCGTAGGCGTTATGGAAACGATCGCCGGGTCTTGCGCCTGCACACGCCAATTGACGCGCCACGATATGAGCCCAACGCGAGATATCGCCCTTAGTATAGGCCACGACGGTCGGTTTTCCCCGTGTGCCCGACGATGCGTGGAATCGAACCACTTGGTCCATGGGGACAGCAATCAGTCCAAACGGGTATTGATCGCGTAGATGACTTTTCCGCGTAAAAGGCAGTCGAACAATATCCTCCATCGACTGAATATCCTCGGGCCTCACATGCGCTTCGTCCATGGCTTGACGATAAAACGGCACCGATTGATACACACGTTCCAAAGTTGTTTGCAAGCGGCGCAACTGGAGGGCTTGCATTTGATCCCGTGACATCGTCTCAATTTCTGGGTCTAACATCATTGGCTGTTGCCACTCCTTCCCCATTTTCACTCCCGGGTCGGTGTCTCGTGGGTCTTGGCCTTGGTGACAGCGCGACCCCCATTGTCATCAGGCGCTGACTATTTCAACACATTTTCATCTGCTCGAAAGGTTGTGAACAATCAAGACAATAAAAGAGGGCCGGACAGGGACTGTTACCAATAACTGCTCGTACGCTTAGGTCCACATCACCTTACCGACATAGAGCCCGTCGTCACCGATTTGACCCCCACGTCAACAATGCTCTCGTCGCTACTCCACGACGTCGGCAATCGCCTGCCTCCGTATGCGAGTTACCAGTGCGCAGCGGGCTCACTGCGCCGAACCTCCGTCATCACCTGCAAAAGATCATGCATGTCGGGGCTATGCTCGCCAAGACGGCCGTCGAGCACCGGACTCGAAAGCGCTCCTGGCCATGGCAAGTCCATAGACCGCATCTTTTCCGCCACGTGAGTTTCCCACGACCGCTGTAACTCCGAGCCTCGTAGGCTGTCTAACCCAATGGCAGTCAAAAAGTGCTCCGAAGGGCCCCACAAAAACAGACCCCCTAAAAGCGACCAAAGGTCGGCAATAGCCTCACGCAGCCGATGGCGCGACTCCTCGGTTCCGGTCGCCAACATCTCAAACCATGTGGTAAAGTGTTGCAGATGATAGGCTTCTTCGCGCCGAATCTTACGCACGCCATCTTGCAAAGGCTGCCAGGACGCCGTACTCAACCGTTCAAGGCGCAGGGCATCGAAGACTTCGTAAAAATACCGCAAAGCCACAAGTCTGGCCCAATCGCCATGAGCCGTTTCCAGCACGACGGCATGCCGCCACTGCTCCTTGGAGCGTCCGTACACCATGTCCTCGGGAGTTTTCTCGCCTAGTTCTTCCAATAGCGCATAATAGTATTGAGCATGGCCCATTTTGTCCTGATTAATGGAGCTAAAAGCCAAATCCTCTTCCAAATCGGGAGCCAAACCGAGCCATTCTGAGCCCCGGTGTGCAATAATCCACTCATCATCCGCGATCGGCTGTAAAAGCGCTATCCAATGTGGCACGTCTTGAGATTCCACCTAGGTCATCACGCTCCTCCCTGTTTGTGCGTAGCCATTTCTTCCGCTACTTCCTCGATAGTCATTGCTTTGGCTTTGAACCGCTTCCACCGGGGCGCATTGTCATAGCCAGCCGGTAACCGATATTGCTTATCCATGGTGTGAACCGGTAAATAGGCCGAGTCACGAGGACTTGCTACAATGCAGTCTTGGGGCACGACCCATACCTCGCAAGGTTCTTCCCGCCGAAAAAAAGTTTCCCGCGCCATTTGTAAGGCCATTTCGGAGTTGACAGCCCGCAGACTCCCCACATTCACATGAAATTGACTCGCATCGCGTTGCACAAACACCTCATACACGCGGTACTCCGCTGCATTTAATGCCACTTCCGTCCCCCCTCGCTCGTCACCCGTCTGAGCCCTTTATACGGTCGCCAGAGCCGTGGCATGCATCACAGCCTCTCGTACCCAGCGTTGTTCGCTATGCGCTTGCCGACGCAAATGCAGGCGGGCTTGAGACTGCGGCCCCGAATTATTCCGGACCATTTCGGTGTCCCGGACCCAATCGGGCTCCGTATAACCCCATTCGCCGGTGACTGGATCTTTTTTGACAAGAGGGTCTGGAACCCGCATGCCTAAAGCTTGGAGCCTCGGGACATAGCGATTGATAAATTTCTGGCGCAGTTCTTCGTTAGTTTTGGTTCGAATCCGGTAGTGCATCATTTTTTCCGCAGATTGTCCCATTTGCCGCGGCCCAAAAAAGAACATCATCGGTTCCCACCACCGATCAATGGCGCCTTGTAGCATTTCTCGCTGGCGGGTCGTGCCTTCGGCCAACGCCAGAACCACCGATTCACCATACTGCATGTGAAAGCTTTCCTCGGCGACGATGCGCTTGAGCATGCGCGCATACGGGGCATAAGAACTCTCGAGCAAGGCCGCTTGGGTAATAATGGCTCCTCCATCGACCAAAAAACCAATAACCCCTGCATCAGCCCATGTGGGCGCCGGCATATGAAACACATTGTGAAATTTCACGTGCCCGTTCAGCAAGTCCTCCATCAATGCCTCGCGGCCACGGCCATACGGTCGGCTTAAATCTTCTGCGAGTCTCAAAAGCATTTGACCATGCCCGATTTCGTCTTGAACCTTGGCATTGAGCGCCAGCTTGCGCCGTATCGATGGAGCCTTCGGCACCCATTCCTTTTCGGGATAGGCTCCCATGATTTCGCTGACCCCATGCATATGAATTTGTTTGATTAACAGATTACGATATTCCTCGGGCATCCAATCGTTTGCTTCGATTTTCTCACCGTTCTCAATCCGCGCCATAAATTCCGCCGTTTTTTGCGCCTCATCCACCGCTTTTTGCCCCTCCTTTTGGTAGGAACCCGCCACACCCAAAGAGTGAGATCTTTTTAAACAAAGCAATCGCTTGCTTGCACCATGATATAATGTTCGTCAGTATTGGTCAACAATTCTTTGATATTCTATTATTTGAGGATTTGCGGCCGATACAACACGTATTGCCAGAAACCACGGGGCTCAAGGCTTTGCGGATGGACGGTCCATATTCGTAGACATCGCCATTCACTAGCTCAGTGCGGTATTGCCATATTTTGTGCGTCATATCACCCGATCGATGTAGTTATTGCGGAGGATATGCGCCTTGAGAAAGACGGTCAGGAGGGAGCAAGATGGCCGCAAGAGACATATTTAGCGAGACTCTTGGGATTATCATAGATGAGGAAGAAGACGGCTTTGTCAGCGGACGCCTAAGGGTCACCGAACAGCATTTAAATCAACACGGCACCGCTCATGGAGGTGTGATATTTGCCCTCGCGGACGCCGTGTTTGCCCGCGCCAGCAACCGCGACGGCATACCCGCCGTCGCGCTAGATACCTCCATGACCTTTACCCGGGCCGCTAATACAGATGATGTGCTGTACGCCCACTGCGAAGAACTCGTGCGCAAACGAAAAATCGCCGTCTACAGCGTGCGCATTATGAATAGCCGCCGCGACTTAATCGCCGTTTTCCGCGGCACAGTATACCGGATGGACACAGCAGGCGCTGAGCGCCCCAATAAGGAGCGACACTAGATGGGATGGTATTATGAAGATTTTCAAGTCGGAGCCCAGTGGAACACGCCCGCCCGCACCATCACGGAGAGCGATGTGATGCATTTCGCACAGTTATCGGGCGATTTTAACCCCTTACACACCGACTTTGAGTTTGCCAAACATCAGCGTTTTGGAAAACCGGTCGCGCATGGCATGCTGGGGCTCAGCATCGTTTTGGGCCTCATTGCCCGGCTTAATATTTTTGATGGCACTGCTGTCGCGCTGCTGGGCATTGACCAATGGAAGTTCTCAGCCCCCATATTTTTTGGTGACACCGTGCACGCCATGGTAACGATTCGCGACATGCGCGAAACCCGGGACCCCCGCTACGGGATTCTTTTTCGGAGCGTGCAACTGGTCAATCAAACGGGCACCGTAGTGCAATCGGGTGAACTCAATATTATGATGCAACGCAAACAGGAAGGAGTCAGTCAATCATGACAGGATTGCAAGGACGGGTCGGCATTGTTACGGGCGGCGCCCGGGGCATCGGGCAAGCTGATGCTATCCGGCTGGCCGAAGAAGGCGTCAAAGTGGCCGTATTCGACCTCGAGGCCCAAAAGTGCCAGGACTCCGTAGACACCATTATTGCCCAAGGTGGACAGGCTATGGCTGTAAGTTGTGATGTCACAGATCCAAAGAGTGTCGCATCCGCTGTCGAAACCGTTGCAGACACGTGGGGCCCCATTACGATCCTCGTTAATAACGCGGGCATCACCCGCGATAATCTCATTTTTCGAATGACCGACGAGGAATGGTGGTCCGTCGTCAATAGCCATTTGACGGGATCTTTTAACTGCACACGCGCGGTGCAACGTTATATGGTGCAAGAGAAGTGGGGGAAAATTGTTTTTACATCTTCAACCTCAGCGCTTGGCAACCGGGGCCAGGTCAATTACGCGGCTGCCAAGGCGGGACTCATTGGCATGACCCGCACCTTGGCCATTGAACTCGGGCCCTTCAACATTAATGTCAATGCCGTAGCCCCTGGCTTTGTCGATACCGACATGACCAGAGATACCGCCTTTCGGTTGCATAAGGACCCTGAGGAATGGAAGGCCGAGCGCGCCGCTCAAATTCCGTTGCGCCGCGTTGGCACGCCGCGCGATATTGCCAATGTCGTCGCGTTTTTGTGCAGTGATGATGCCAGTTTTGTAACGGGTCAAGTGATTTATATCAGTGGAGCGCCCGGACGCGCCTAAAGCGGCACAGCAGCCCTTTTACGGGCTGCTGTGCCCTTATCTTATTCTTCGCCTGATGCGGTTTCCAAACTGACGCCGCGCCCGGTCTCATTGCCTTTCCAAACCCACAACAGCGCGCCGCTTAAACCAATAGCCCACACCACCAGATTAAACAGCATATACTGGTGCAGGTCATAGTTCTGACTCATGTAGATGGTGACAATATAAAGACCAATGCTAACAAATCGTACAATAGCTGTATACGTCCCACGCTTCTTGGTGGGCCATACTTCGCCTTTTAAAGTGTCTTCGGTTAAGTATCCAATATTGACAAAGAAGTTCAGGACCACCAACAGCAACCAGAATAACGCCGCGGTTTTCGTCCACGCATCCACCGACAAGTAAATAATCAAGGTGACCAGAAATGTGCCTCCATAGCCCCATAGCAACATGGTTTTCCGGCTCCATCGGTCAGCCAACAATCCCAAAAAACCCGAGAAAAAGCCCACGCCGGTCGCCACCAATAAAATCAGAGCGGTATCGTTTTTGAAGTAGCTAGGCCCCAGCACATATGTCATTAATCCGAACCCTGCACTGCCCGCAAACGCCGTGGCCGTCGTCGCATAAAACCGAACACCCATTGACGTTTTCGGTGCCGCGTGTTGATCTTGTTCTCTGCGCAAAAGGTTTTGGCGCACTTGATATTCATCTTCACCGTAATATTTGGCAGCTTCCGCCTTCGCGCGTTCTGTCAAACCACGTTGTTCCAACCACCGAATGGACTCGGGAGTCCGGTTTCGCGCCAAAAACAGCACAAATAAGACCACTAAAATCGTAATCGCAATCATGCCCCGCTGGAAGCTCACCGAGTTATACGCACTCATCAACGCAACCAAGGCCAGTAAAAAGCCGCCCAAGTTGATAAAGTTGAGTTCCATCATCATAGTCTTACCACGATGTTTAGTCGGCATCATTTCGTGCGAAGCCGCCATGATCGTATTCATCTCGCCGCCCGCCGCAAACAGCAGCACCGCTAAAAATAACAAGATCAACACATAGGAATAACTAAAAACAATTCCGATAGCTCCAATCCCATAAAGACTCATCGTCAAATAGAACGTATTCTTACGACCGACCCGGTCCGACAAGGGGCCTGCAACCGCAATTCCGATAATAAGCCATAGCGGTGCCCATGATAACAGCAACGACCGAAGATCTGGGGGCATATGGGTCCAGCCCGTCGCAATCGTCGCCATACCAAAAATATACGCTTCAAGCAACATACCTAATCCAAAGGCCCAAAATGACCACGTATCGGTTCGTGTCCAATGTTCTTCCCCTGTAACTGGCGGCTGCGTCATCGTACTTCCCTCCTTGAACACTTAGTGTGAACCATGACTCCACTTTTTACCCTGATTGTGGCCCTTTACCATAAAACCCCTATTGCCGGTGACGCCGCACATCAAAGCGGAAATGTCCCGGTAAAAAATGGTCTTGAGACCATAACAATACAGTCGAGTGTTGATTATAATGCGCTTGTCGCAAACATAACAACGGCGTAGCACGCGGCACCTTTAAATGATCTGCCATGGGCTTAGACGCCATAACGACGTCAATTTCTGTTTGCGCAAAAATGATGACCTGGCCCCAGCGCTTTTCTAAAAACGTAAGAAGCGACTCGTCGAGCTCAGAACCTTTAGTCGGTGCAAATTCACCCGGAATGACATCGATACAATATAAGACCGGAATTTGACTAGCGGTTCGTACCCGATGGATTTCTGCCACTTCTTCTGTCTTCCACGGAGCGAATAGCTCCCGTTCATGGGCTGTCGGCGGCCTCCGGTCAATTTCAACAAAGGTTGTCCCTGGCTCCCGGCCGCTTTGGCGAATCCACTCAGTAATACTGATGAGCGATTCCAAACCGCCCGAAATGGCGTCCGGCTGGCCAACAAAAGTCCCAACACCGCGCCGCTTAATGAGATATCCCTGCAGCGCCAGCGAAGATACCGCTTCCCTTACGGTCGCACGGCTGACTCCATATTCATGAGCGAGCTCCTCCTCACTGGGCAATTGTTCCCCAGCTCGGCACTCTCCAGAAATAATGCGCTCTTTGATTCGCGCCTCCACTTGCCTGGGCAATGGTAGACGATTGGGCTGCATGGTTAATCACCTCCCGGTCAGATGTCAGACCTCAAGTTGTATTGTATTTTCCCGCCTTTCATAAATCAACAACGTCTTTTCGTCCATCCGTATGGACACTCTTGTATTTTGGCTGCAATAGGGTACAATCACAGCAGACGTCAGACATCATTCAAGACGCTCTTGGTGTTATTTTCAGATAAATAGAGCTTAATGGCATTGTTCTTACGGGTTTTGTTGTGAAAGGCCGGTGGGTCAGATGATGACGGTGCTCATGTCATTTGGCGTCGGCATAGTCGTCGGCGCCGTGTTCACCTTGTTGCATTTACCACTCCCCGCTCCGCCAACGTTGTCGGGAGTATTAGGCATTGTCGGAATTTTTTGCGGTATGTGGCTTACGCAATACTTGATACATTAGTCCATCCACGCTCGGCACGAGCGTGAAATAATCTCAGCGAACGGAGGAGACGACGTGAAAAACCCCGCGGATAGCCCCAATAACGGACTCTTTCAAAAAACCTTGAATGAAATTGAAACAGTTGGGGTGTTGCCCGTACCCGATGCCGAAAGAACGATGACGTCTGGAAAATTGATGATTGTGTGGTTAATGGCCTCAGCCTCCGCAATGACCCCGCTCATTGGTTTACTATTATTTCATTTCGGCATGACCGACATGATTTTGGCGATTCTCGTCAGCTGGCTCATCAGCTTTATTCCTGCTGGGTTGTTTTCGGAAATGGGCCGTGAAGTCCCCTTAACCGGTCTCATTGTGGCACGGAAAACCTATGGTCGCGTAGGCGCCTTTCTCTTCGCCGTGCTGTTCACCTTTGTCAACATGGGCTGGTTTGGTCTCAACACCGCCGTGGCTGGCGAAGTCCTTAATGCCATCTTCCACGCCACCGGTTCCTTTTGGTTTTGGGTGATTGGGGCAGCACAAGTGATTTTGGTGTTATTTGGCATGAAGTGGTTAGAATATTTCTACCGTTACACGTCGGTGCTTTTACTCTTATGTTATGGTGCCTTGACTTGGTACCTCTTTACCCACTTCCACATCACGACGCCGCATGCCACCACCGCGATGCAATGGGGTACGGCCATTTCCACCGTGGTAAGCTTCTCGATCTTGGCATGGACCTACAAATTGTCTACCGTGTCCCGTTTTTGTGTACCCAAGTCCTCCAACACCGGCAATGCTCGGTACTTTTTAGCCCCCTCTATTGGCATCATGCTAGCCGTATTGCTCATGGGAATTGTGGGAATGGATGCCCAGCAAGCCACCGGCAACTGGAACGTCGCGTTGTTAGGACCTCACATTCCCGTCTGGGGGCTAGCCGCAGCATTGGGTGTGGCGTTAGCAATTATCCACACGAACGCCATGAACCTTTACCCCTCGACGGTTGACCTCTTAGTGGCGTTGAATACCTTACGCAAATCGACGCGCTGGGAGCAACCGGTGGCCACAATTATCTTGGGAATCTTGAGCACGGTATTAGCCGTTCTCGGCATTTTGAACCACGTGAGTAATTTCTTAGACGCCATTGGCGACGTGATTGTTCCCTTTACGTTCATTATGTTGGTGGATTGGCTGTGGGTGCAGCGGCGGCGTACTCCTGCTGAAGCCTTCTTCACTCATCCGGAGAAGCCAGAGGATTGGATGAATTGGCCAAGCATTGTGGCGTTTGCAGCCGGACTCGCCTTCTCGTTATGGGGAGCCCGTTTAGCTCCTGACTTATTTGTCACCGTCCTTCCCCTGCCGGTCGTAGGCGGCTTAGTGTCCGCTGTCATTTATGCCCTGTGGAGAGTGCGGCCTTCCCGGGTCAACCCTGTAACCCAGGGCAAAAAAGCCGTGTAAGTCGTCCCTGATATCCATAAAGGAGTTGACAATGCTCATGACTACACCCGATTGGAACCCATGGATTGCGGTTGTCGATTCAATATTCACCCCCGCTGAACGCGAGCGCGTTAATGCGATTGACCGTACCCCGTGGATAGCCCCTGCAATCCATACCCGCCAAGACTTAGCACAGTATATTGACCATACCTTACTTGCTCCGGCCGCTACGCCGGAGCAAGTGCATGCACTTTGTGACGAAGCCTTAGCCTGGCGCACGGCGGCGGTCTGCATTAATCCTCTCTATATCCCACTGGCGCGGACCCATCTGGCCTCCTTGGTAGATTTGGCAGCGGTTGCCGGTTTCCCCCTGGGCGCGACCGCTTCTCGGGTCAAAGCTCAAGAGGCCGCGTGGTGTATTGACCATGGAGCCAACGAAATTGATATGGTCATTAGCATCGGTTTAGTAAAAAGCCAGCAATGGCGGGGTGTGCTCGACGACATTGAAGCGGTCCGCGAGGCAACTCCAGCGCCCAATCGCCTTAAGGTCATCCTTGAAAATGCATTGCTTAGCCGCGACGAGATTATTCTCTCATGTCTTCTCTGTGTGGCTGCAGGGGCCGATTTTGTGAAAACCTCCACCGGTTTTGGCCCCTCTGGCGCTAACGTGTCCGATGTTTTACTCATGCGCCAAGTGGTGGGACGCAATACCGGAGTAAAGGCCGCTGGCGGTATTCATACGGCCGATGAGGCCTTGGCGATGATCGCAGCGGGTGCTGACCGAATTGGCGCGAGCCAGACCCGCACCATTTTGGAGGCCATGCCCGTTTCGTAACAGGAACGGCCTAGGGCAAACTAATCAAGGAGAGTGTTGCGAATGGCACACGATATTATGCCGCAGCTCATTGCAAAAACTCGGGATGGGATCGCTTTAAGCCGAGAAGAGATTCAAGCGCTGATTGCTGGCGTAGTCAATGGCGATTGGCCCGATTACCAGCTCTCAGCTTGGCTTATGGCGGCCTACCTTAAGGGGTTGACCGACCGAGAAACCTTTGAATTGACAGGAGCCATGGCAGAGTCGGGCGGGCCGATTCCTGAACCGTTGGGGTTAGTGGACAAACATTCTACGGGAGGCGTCGGCGACAAAACGACCCTTGTTCTCGCCCCTTTAGTCGCCAGTTTGGGCCTACCCATTGCCAAAATGTCAGGCCGAGGTCTGGGCCATACCGGAGGCACGCTCGACAAGCTGGAGAGCATCCCCGGATTTCGCGTAGACTTGCCACCCGACACCATTCGGGCCCAAGTCGAGAAAATTGGGGTGGCGGTGGTGGCGCAGTCATCCAGCTTAGCCCCAGCCGATAAGAGACTATATGCGTTGCGTGATGTGACTGCCACGGTCGATTCCATCCCACTCATCGCCTCGTCTATCATGTCGAAAAAGTTGGCCAGCGGTACCAGACACATGGTCTTAGACGTAAAAGTCGGAAACGGAGCTTTCATGACGACGTTAGACCGTGCCCGTGAACTAGCCCAACTCATGGTGAAAATTGGCGCGTTTCATCAACGTCATGTCACCGCGATTCTAACAACGATGAACGAACCGCTTGGCTGGGCAGTGGGCAATGCTATTGAAGTCAATGAAGCCGTAGCCTGTCTTAAAGGGCAAGGACCTTCAGATTTGCGGACTCTCGTCATCGCTCTCGCAGCAGCTCTCGATCAGTCCGTCAATGGCACGGATGCCGACACGGCCCACGCTCGTGCCAGCCAAGCCTTAGATAGTGGTAAAGCCTGGGAGGTCTTTGTTCGTTGGATTCAAGCCCAAGGCGGTGATCCGCAAAGCATCGAGCAACCCCTACCCCTTGCGCCCGTTACAGCAGAGGTGCGTGCTCTGAATCCCGGGTGGATTTCGTCGATTCAAACCCAAGCGCTAGGCGAGGTCGCCTTGGAACTCGGTGCCGGTCGCCACGAACTAGGAGAGCAAGTCGACTTTGGTGTAGGATTAGAATGCTTTGCCAAAATAGGCCAGCATTTTGACCAAGGCGAACTGGTTGCGCGCATCTACGCACGCACCCCATTGGCTGCCGAAAACGCCATCGCTGGCGTTCAACAAGCCTTCTCATGGAGCGCGTCACAGATACCCGCACCCGCATTAATTTTAGACCGCATCGCCAGTGCCTAAATCTAGGACGGCGTTTAAGAAGAAAGGAGAAGGCGAACACGACATTCGCCAACGGATACTATGCGCATCGTATTATTGGTTATTGATTCGGGAGGAATAGGCACAGCCCCCGACAGCGAAGCCTTTGGCGATGGGGGAGCCAATACCATCGGTCATACCGCCCAAGCTGTGCCCTCATTGTCATTGCCTCACTTGGCGGCCATGGGATTGTCCGCGCTCGTAACCCTGCCAGGAACCCCAGCGGTCCCTCTGCAAGGGGTGGCCTATCCGGTTTATCCCAAAGCCGCAGGCAAAGACACTTTAGCTGGCCACTGGGAAATGATGGGACTTACGGTCACCATCCCCTTTCGCACGTTTCCTCATGGCTTCGACGCAGCCATTATTGACAAACTGAGCTCGGCGTTCGGGCGTCCTGTTTTAGGCAATGAAGTGGCTTCGGGAACAGAAATCATTGCACGTTTAGGGGAACAGCATATGGCTAATGGTTGGCCGATTGTTTACACCTCAGCCGATAGCGTCTTGCAAATCGCCGCCCATGAAGACATCGTACCATTGTCCCAGTTATACACATGGTGTCAAAGCGCTCGCGACATTATGCAAGGCCCGTGGCTTGTCGGACGCATTATTGCCCGTCCCTTTATAGGCATCCCAGGGCAGTTTGTCCGTACAGCGCACCGGCATGATTTCAGTGTGTCCCCAACTTCGGCCACTCAAGTGGATGCATTGCAAGAAGCAGGCGTTCGAACTATTGCGGTCGGAAAAATCGGCGACATTTTTTCTGGCCGAGGATTTGATGTAAAAGTGCCAACCATTAGCAATCAAGATGGTCTAGAAAAGACTGCTGCGGCCTTAGCGGAATGGCCTGATAGACAGTCGGGATTTATTTTTACCAACCTTGTTGAATTTGACTCACATTACGGGCATCGCCGTGATGTGGCAGGCTATGCACAGGCACTGAAAGAACTTGACAACTTCTTGCCGAAATTGTGGGCCCTTTTGGAACCCGGTGACCAGCTATGGATTACGGCTGACCATGGCTGTGACCCCACCTACCGCGGGACCGATCATACCCGCGAAGCGCTCCCATGGCTTTGCTATGGGCCGTCTCTGACGCCCTATGTCGGTAGCCCACGTATGACTTTGGGCGACATCGGGGCGACTTTAGCCGCCTTATTCGCTACACCCCAAATTGGTCAGGGGAAACCCAGTTCAGAACTCATCACATCGTAAGGCCTATTCTGCGGACGCCAATACGCGTCCGCAGAACCCTTCCCCCAACAGTCCTCATCTGCATCATGGCACATTGATCCGCTTGTTCTCGTCCATTTTAGACTTGACACAACTGCCATCTAGCCGTCCAATAGAATGCGAAGAAAGAGCCATTGATTGGAGGTCTCGTATGTCACCCACACAACGCCATGAGTTGCTAGTCCATCTTCACAACGACGCCAAGCTGTCCGTTCACACCCTAGCGGCCATGATGGATGTGGATCCCGCAGATGTGGAAGCCACAATCGCTGAACTAGAAAATTCCGGAATCATCCGCGGGTATAATGCTGTCATTAACTGGGACCGCATTGAACGCGACCGCGTACGGGGAATTATTGAGGTAAAAGTCACTCCACAACGCGAAGTCGGCTTTGACGCCGTCGCCCGCCGCATCTATCAATATCCTGAAGTCAAAGATGTCACCCTCGTATCAGGCAGTTATGACCTGCTCGTCATTGTCGAGGGTCAACGCATTCAAGAAGTGTCTCGCTTTGTTTCCGAACGGTTGGCCACCATTGAACACGTACAATCGACGACGACGCATTTCGTTCTCAAAACCTATAAAGTCGACGGGGTGGTTCTTGACGACGATGACAACGAACAGCGGCTGGTGATTAGCCCGTGACCACCTTGAAAGACCGTTTGGCCCCGCTTGCCGCGTCCTTGCCTCCATCAGGCATTCGGCGGTTTTTTGATTTGGCCAGCACAATGAAAGACGTCATATCGCTCGGCGTCGGCGAACCAGACTTTGTTACTCCCTGGCATATTCGCGAATCGGGCCTACATGCCCTAGAACGAGGCATGACTGCCTATACCGCCAACGCCGGGTTGTTTGAACTCCGATCGGCGATTTCTCGCTATCTTGAAAGCTTTGGCACCATATATCAGCCCGAGAATGAAATCTTAGTTACGGTCGGCGGCAGCGAAGCAATCGACCTGGCCATTCGGGTCCTAGCAGGCCCTGGTGATGAAGTCTTGATTGCGGAACCCGCCTACGTATCATATCGGCCTTTAGTGCATTTGACAGGCGCCACGCCCGTAACCGTTCCGCTACGACCCGAAAATGGATTTCAGCTTGATGCCAATGACATCCGTGCCCGTCTAAACTCTCGCACGAAAGCCATTATCCTATGCAATCCCAACAATCCCACTGGGGCCGTGCTGACCCGCGCTCAGCTCGAGCCAATCGCCCAGGTGCTTAAAGAGGCCGACCTTTTCGCGATTGTCGACGAAATTTACGCGGAACTCACCTATGATCACCCGCATACATCATTTCCGTCTTTGCCAGGCATGCAAGAACGCACCGTCCTCATTGGCGGCATGTCCAAAGCCTATGCCATGACAGGATGGCGCCTGGGCTATGCCGCAGCCCCCGAGTACATTTTGCATGCGATGCTCACCATTCATCAATATACAATTTTGTGCGCCCCCGTTGCGGCCCAAGTTGCGGGCATTGAAGCTCTTAACCGCGGCCGAGGCGATGTAACTACGATGGTAGCCGAATACGATGCCCGCAGGCGCCTCATCACCAAAGGTCTCAACGAACTAGGACTCCTCTGTCCGCTTCCCCAAGGGGCGTTTTACGTGTTTCCTGACATTCGCGGAACAGGGCTCACATCGGAACAATTTGCCGAGTCGTTGCTCATCCACGGCCAAGTCGCCGTGGTCCCTGGCAATGTCTTTGGTGACCAAGGAGAAGGCTTTGTCCGCTGTTCGTACGCCACGTCGGTCGGTCATATTGAAAAAGCCTTGGAGCGCATGCGAAAGTTTTTAACGGCTGGTCGTGACTAGATGTTCTAAGCGAACTGCTAACCCGTAGGAGATTTTCGGCATAAGGTCTGACCTTGTGCCAGAATCTTCTACTCTTCAATTTGATTGTCGATTCCCCTTGCGCATGATAGTCTTGTGAATAAAAATTCCAAGGAGCTCATTTTTATGGATTATTATCTGATTCGTCATGCGGAAAGTACGCTCAATCGGGAACACACATTACAGGGTTGGTATAATGCGCCTTTGTCTACCCAAGGCATGCGCCAAGCCGCTGCGCTACGCGGTGTTCTCCCCTCCTGTGTAATTGTAACGAGTGATTTATCCCGGGCGCTCGACACCGCCCACGCTTTGGCCCTGCCGACGCAAAAAGTTCAGCCCGATGCCCGTCTGCGCGAGGCAGACGTAGGGGAATGGTCTGGCATTCCGAAGGTGTTGGTGCAAGAAAGCACTCTGTGGAAGCCCTATCAACGCGCACCCCATGAATTTCGTTTTCCGGGTGGAGAAAGTTTGCGCGAAGTCCAACGTCGTATGATCGGGGCGTTTGAAGAGTATCTGCAAGCCTATTCGCAACTAATTATCGTCTCTCACCATCTTGCCCTCAAAACTTTAATTTGTTATTTGCAAAATCGGAGCCTGGCAGACCTTCATCAGTTTTCTTTGCCCAATGCGTCCATTACCCGCGTCACACAAGTCGGTTCCCACTTTATCTGCGAAGGAGTTGGCTTTTCATTATAAGATGAGCATGGGCACAGACAATCACGCATTTTTAACCCCTTCCTCTCGTAAGCTTACACTGGAGGTGTGAAAAGATGATCGTGATATCGGAAGTCATCCACCCTGTAGGCCTCGAGCTGTTGCGCTCGTTCCCCGTGTACTATGATCCCGACTTGTATCAACGCCGGGCCGAATTGCTGGAACGAGTCGCCACCGCCGATGCTTTGATTGTCCGCAACCACACGGCCGTCGACGCCGAGTTATTACGCCATGGCCCCCACATCCTGGCAGTGGGCCGTTTAGGGGTGGGGTTAAACAATTTAGACATAGAGGCCTTACGCCAACGCGGCATAGCGGTCATCGTTCCCTACGGCGCCAATGCCACGGCGGTGGCCGAGTACGTGTTAGGCTCGCTGATTATTTTTCGTCGCCACCTCATGACCTTAGCACGCCACACAAAAGAGGGCCACTGGAAACGCGATATGAAGGGAAACGAAGTTAAGGCAACAACATTAGGCATTGTCGGATTTGGAGCCACAGGACAAGCCGTGGCCCAGCGTGCCCAGGCATTGCACATAAGGGTCAAAGTCCACGATCCGACCAAAACCCAAATGATTCCACAAACATGGCGCAGTACGTCACTAGAAAACCTCTATGCCGAATCCGACCACATCACCTTGCATGTCCCCTTGAATACCCAAACCTTTCACATGATAAATCCGCAAACCTTAAACCTCATGCGTCCTGATGCGCTCATTATCAATACAGCCCGGGGTGAACTCGTTGATGAACAGGCGTTGTGGCGCCGACTAACCCAGAACCAATTAGTCGGCGCCATTCTCGACGTGCGCGAGCACGAACCGCCTTCCGTTCCGGATCCACTCGCGACCTTGCCCAATGTCTGGCTCACGCCACATATTGCCGGCTTAACTGCGCAGAGTCAACAAACCATCGCCGAAGCGGTGGCCGCAGGCGTCACGACCGCTTTGCTCAAGGCTGGCAAAACCCCCTAAAGACCTATCGCGTCTAGGTTACGAAATCCCTGCGCACAAACCATCAGCTGCTTTTACCACTAGGGAGAATCGCTTGATGGATGAGTTATGGCCATTTGTTGCAACCGTTGCATGACCAAATGAATCGCTAACGCATCATCGAGGTATCCAATGGGAAACATGTAATCCGGAATGGCATCGGTTGACAAAATAAAGTACAAAAGGCCACTGGCCATCACCGTGCGCTCTGGGGCAGCCCACGGCAACGTCTGATAGTTGGCAAACCACCGTTCCATTTCTGATACCAAGGGCCCAATTCCCGCGACTTGCGCCATTTTTTTGGGAAATTCCGTTCGGATCATGTTGTCACCCTCTATAGTGCGGGCAAATGTTTCATACGTATCCAAAATCTCTTTGATATGCGCGTTCAGATGATTCCACTGACTAACCTCCATATCCGGTGACACCACTGCAAAAAATTCTTGAAGACGTTGCCATGACTCTCCATCATGGCCGTCTTCTTCCTTTGGAATCGCCACATAAGGAGCTAATTTGCGCATTTGTTGCGCAGTCGCCCGGCGTTTGCCGTTCACCAGTCGGGACAGCGTGGACACATGAATCTCTGTCATTGTGGCAAATTTCCGCAAGGACAGACCGTGTGCCTGTAAATACGCTTTTATGGCTTGCCCCACAGCATTGGTGTCCGACCTTTCCATCGCGCGCCTCCTTTCTCGGAGATGTTGCCCACATACGGCAAACATTGTGTCAACACCCGTCACGCTTCGAATCTCCCCACCGTACTATGAACCGAGAACGCTAGGCGGGCCATCCCTACATGTTATGAAAGAGTCGGGATCATGGCGCATGGACCTGCAGGAATGGCAGAGGGAGGATTTTCATGAGTTCGCACAACGAATCACCGGTGAGCACGGGTACACAGCCGCGAGTTTTATCTTCCACTTCTTCTGCTGGCTTTTGGCAACTTCTCCTTCTCATTTGGGCAGCACTCGGCCCAGGGGTCTTGGCTATTATCGGTGACAACGATGCGGGAGGCGATATTGCCTATGCCGTAACGGGGGCCCGTTTCGGTATCAGCGGTTTTATTCCCCTGATCCTCGTACTGGGAATTGTGACGTACACAGTCCAAGAAATGAGTATGCGCCTGAGTGCAGCGTCCTCAACCGGCTTCACCCAGCTTATTTTTTATCGGTGGGGTCGCTGGTGGGGCTACTACCATATTCTCACCCTGTTTCTCGAGAATTTAATTACCCTCCTCACCGAATTTATTGGTATGACCGCAGGTCTCATGATGACAGGATTATCGCTGGCCATGAGTGACGCGGCCTCGCTGGCCTTGGTATTCAGTTTGCTGTTCATTTCGGGATACCGCAGCAAAGAGCGCTTGGTACTGCTATTGGGGCTCATTAATTTTGTCTTTTTCATTATCGCCTACCAAACCCACCCCAATCTGGTGCGCATCGCACACGTATTAATCACCTGGCACTTGCCATCCATGACACCTTTTGCTGTCGTCTCCTGGTATATTGTTGCAGCCATCGGCAATTCCTTAGCGCCATGGATGGTGTTCTTTCAGGGCGATGCGACCCTCGACAAGGGAGTAACCTCCGAAGACATTCGACTGGGACGCATCGATACAGCGGTCGGCACCTTGGCACAAATTGTGGTCGCCGCGGCGATCATCATTATTGGTGCGGGCTTATATGGACATTTGAGCCATATTAATCATATCGGTCCCAGCCAATTGATCGCCGCCATCAGGCATCGATTTGGGATGTGGCCAGCCTACCTATTTGGGGTGGGACTCTTTGACGCTGGTCTTCTCGCAGCCATTACCATATCCTTGTCGAGCTCGTGGACCATTGCCAGCGCGTTAAAATGGAGCCATAGTCTCAATGCCTCCCTCACGCGGGCCCCCAAATTCTATGCCATTTATATCGGCAGTTTAACGACCGCTGCGGCCCTTCTCTTGATTCCTCATTTACCACTAGACTTTTTGTCCGTCCTCGCTCAGGTCGTAGGCGGGGTGCTAATGGCTCCTGTGCTGATCTTTCTCGTCGTTCTGACCAGTGACGGCCGTTTGATGGGACATCACCGCAATAGTCGTTGGGCAACGCGGTGGAGTTGGTTGATTGTCTCGCTTTTGATCGTGATGGCGCTCTTAACCATTTGGAACACCCTAAAATAACCCGCTTACGACGCTTTTGCCACGCTATGCATGACACACATCTTTCCCCTAACGCTGGATTGCTCATATCCCGGCCAGAGCCGAGCAATTCGACGGGGGGAGAACTTTCGTAAGGCGAAGGGTATCTTATAGTATGATAGAAGCTGCACATGAAAAGGAGGCGCTTCTCGTGCCTAAAGATAACCCAACGCCTATCTGGGAAGAGACCCTGATTGTCGACCCCCATCAACTAGAACGACTACGCATCTTTATCACGCAACCAGACAGCCGCACGCACGACGTATTTGCTGAGCAAACCTTTACTATCAACGACACAATAGCCCTGAACTGGCTCGTCAAGCACGACCTGCAACAACCCTTGCCTTTCTATGCCTTTGGGTGGTAAACTATGGACATGGAAGAATACTTATCCATTGGCAAGGCGGCAAAG
>NZ_NWUL01000028.1:0-12522 GCF_002903155.1 Sulfobacillus sp. hq2
TGTTAGGGCCCGAGATGGTCCGACGTCTTTGTCGGTGCCTCAGAGGAAGTGTGTTGACCCGTTCCCATGCCGCACACGGTCGTCCCCCACTCCCTCGCTGGTGGTACTGGATCCGCAGGGATCTGGGAGGCCCAGTCGTGCCGACAATTTTTTTAAAATCCCCTTCCTTCTCTCATTTGAAGGAGGGGGATTTGTTTATTTATGTAGCTTCTAGGCTCAGGTGTCGGGGTTAAAGGCTGTCATCGGCTAATAGCATGCTGCTGATAATGAGGAAACCTCCAAGTACTAATGACCATGTAAGGGGTTCGCCAAAAAAAAGGACCGCTATAATAGCAGCGAACACAGGTTCTAACGTAAAGATTAATGCCACATAGGATGCGGAGGTCTTTTGCTGATAGTGCGCTTGAGCCCAATAAGCAAAAGCGGTGCCGAAAAGTCCATTTAGAACCACGGCGAATATGACCATGGGATGCAGCCAACTTGATATGGGGCTCCAAGCTTGCGTGTGTAAAAACAGTGTGGTTATTAGGCTCAAAAGGGCCACTGTGATGATTTCCACGGTGGCGAGCGCAAGAGGATCAATACCTGGAGCCCATTTGTCGACATAGATAATTTGTAAAGCGATGAACACTGCGCATCCTACGGTATAGAGGGACCCCAGAGACCAATGACTGAGAAATGCTACACCATCTAAGAGGGCTAAACCCAACAGGGCCGTGAATACGGCGAACCATGTCCGTCTGGATGCGGAAAGGCCAAGGAGCGGAATGGCCAACAAGGGAACCAACACGACGTTTAGGCCTGTCAAAAAGGCCGATATGGCGGGCTCGATGCTTTGAAGGCCCAAAGTTTGCAGGGCATAGCTCAAAAATAAAAGTACGCCGAGTGCAAAACCCACCTTCAATACGTGGAAACTGACGAGTTTGTTCCGGCCACCGGGCCGGGCCAACGCCATCATAACCATCACGGTTGCCGCGAGTAGGAACCGGACCGCTAAATAAGGAAAGACGGCGACGATTGCTAGAGCGCCTTTCGTCAGACTAAATGTTATTCCCCACGCAATGGTGACTAAGAGGAGTATCAAATTTGCTAGGGTTCTTTGGGACATTGTGGTAATAGCCAATCCCTTCCTTGTTATCTCACATTTTGTGAGTATAACGCATCGACTAGATTTTGGGGGATCCCATAACCATAAAGGAGGAGCGGTGATTTTTTCGCTGGATGATGCCCTGCGCGCTTTGGTCCCTAATGACGGGGATACCTGGGTTCGCATTGCGGGTTGGGGCAAAACCGTGGATGTATGCACGCATCCTAGTCCCGAGGTTGAGGGTTACATGATATTGCTCAGATGTAAGGGTCCTATGCGCTATGGGACGCGTGCCAATGACCTATAGCATCAAAGTGCCGTTAGTCCCGTTCAGCGTGGACTGACAGCTTATGGTTCGGAGCATAGTGATAAAGGACGAGATCCCCGTCCACTTTGCCATGGGAATAGGGACCATTGGCCCATAGTGAAATCTTCATAACGTGTGATACAACAATATTAGATTGTTGTTGACCAAAGGCATGTATTGCGTAAGCGGAAAGAGGGATGACGATGACAGCCGGATTATTTGTTCTTGCGGCCCTTTTAGCATTGATATTTGCTGGCGCGTTAGTAAAGCGTTACCAGACGCACCACGCCCCATTTTACCTGTGGTGGACGATTTCTTTTGGCCTATACACGCTGGCCTATCTAGCCGAAGCGCTGACGGTGAATAGTCACTGGAATCTTCCTATTTATGATATCTACATCGTGGCGTCTGCGGGCCTTGTGGGATCGATGTCGGTTGGCACGGCGTTTCTGGCCTTTAAGAAAGGGCTGGCGAAGGCCTATGCGTGGTTTGTGTCGTTGTTGGGCATCGCCTTAATCATCGCAACAATTGCCACCCCTCCCGCTATTCATGGCTCGTGGCTCGCTTTGAATGGCGGGAAAGGTGGCATCATTGGCTTAACGCAACTGTTCTATGTGTTGATGGCATCGCTTGGTGGGACCATTGTCGTCCTTGGTGCCCTATGGTCGTGGTGGAAAACCCGGCGCTATTACAATCTTTTAATCGCAGCAGGAGCCCTCATTGCGAGTACGGGCGGTACGATGGCTTCACAGGGTGTGGGTCTCAGCATTCTGCCGGTGATGAATATTGTGGGGCTAGTATTGATTTTCCTCGGTTATATTTATTCACGGTCGTCTGCGCAGGGGCGGTTGTCTCGGCCCATGGCAAAGGGGGCATAGCGGCTTTAAAAACAAGGAGCCGTCAGATCGTGACGGCTCCTTGTTTGGTGCGCCCGGCATGGGCGTGTGCTAAGTCGGGCTTTATTAATCTTGCCCAGGGAAGGCGGCCATGATTTTTCGAATTTCGGGGCCATAAGACAACAAATCCAGGAGTCGGGCGGTGAAAAAGAGCATGCAAGAGATTACGTTCTGAAACGGGGTCGTGCAGATGATGCTCAGTTGCAGCGCATCTTCTTGCAAGGCCAGCGTTTGCTCGGCCGTCGACACGCGGGCGTATCCGATGAACATCAAATCCCTCCCTTCTAGTGTTGCAGAACTCAGGTCTCCTGTCTATTCTGAAACACGCTATTTTGCAACAGAGTTTTGCAACACCATCTATGCGATTTTCGAGGCTTGGAGATCGCGGGGACGAGACAGTGCAAAAACGGTCGTTTGTAGCACGTCGGTGATTACCGGCTAAGTCCACCTGCGTTTCCTCATAACTGCGCCTTTCTTAAGATCCGCACAAAAGGTGGGCTGTGAAAAAATCTTTAGGGATGTGATGTCCGGCAGCACCACTGAGCGCCCCGGTCTCTCCGAGGCCCTGGGCTATGCGCGATCGGGGGATGTTCTGATCGTCTGGAAACTCGATCGGCTGGGGCGGTCCTTGGCGCATCTGATTGAAGTCGTTCAGCAACTGCACACGGAGGGCATCGGATTCCGGAGTCTCCAAGAAAACATGGACACCACGACGTCCGGCGGCCAGCTCATTTTTCACATTTTCGGGGCCCTAGCTGAGTTTGAGCGCGCGCTGATTCGGGAGCGCACGCAGGCGAGGTTATCGGCCGCACGGGCCCGCGGACGGATAGGGGGCCGGCCCCCGCGATTGTCCGCCGACCAGATTCGGATGGCGCAGCGGCAGTTGCAAGATCCCGACCTGACGATGGCAGAGGTGGCCCAGGCTTTTCATGTGTCGCGGACCACGCTCTACCGGGCATTGAAAAAAACTGCACAGGGATGATGCCGAGGCCATCCCCATCCTACCCCAATCATCGTCGGTTAATCCGCGAACGGGGCTGAGTGTCTCGTAACGTTTAGCTTCCCACTGTCGAGTCGCTCATCTTGACACTAAGAGTGAGTCTTCGAGACTCGCGGGTTTTATGTCGAGTAATACATTCAGTTTTTGGGAGGGGTCGCCTTGCGAGACTTTCTATTGAAGGGGTCAAACTCAAGAATCCGGTATCATGATTTGCCAGGAGAGGACATTCCTATCCTATTCATTCACGGGTTAGGCTGTGCTGGGTCGTTTGACTACCCCGAGGTTGCCAGTCAATCACAGCTCGCACACCACCGACGTATCCTCGTCGATCTACTGGGTTCGGGTTTCAGTGATAAACCGAATGATTTCGGCTACACCATCTCTGACCACGCAGAATATCTGGTGGACTTTGTCTCGTCTCTTGATGTGGATCGATTCGTTCTCTTTGGTCACAGCCTTGGGGGAGCCGTGGCGCTGTCGTTTGCCGATCACTATCGGGATCGCATTGCGAGGATCATTTTAAGCGAAGCCAATTTAGACAGCGGTGGCGGCTCCACGAGCAAAGCGATTGCGGCCTATGCGGAGAAAGACTTTCTCGATCGCGGTTTTCAGGAGATTCTTGCGCAAAATCGACAGACCGGGAACGAAACGTGGGCCGCCAGTTGTGTAGTAACGTTTCCCTTGGCACTTTATCGCGCCGCTCAGTCCGTGATTGCGGGCCAGAGTCCCTCGTGGCGAGACATTCTCTATGCGTTAGACTGTCCTAAAACATTTATTTTTGGTGAAGACTCGTTGCCAGACCCAGACATGGAGGTGTTAAAGGACCACGGCATTCACATTGAAGTCGTGCCCAAGGCGGGTCATTCCATGGCGTGGGAGAATCCGAAAGGTTTGGCAGCCGCCATAAAGAATGGGATTGAGCTGGACTTACGAGAACCTTAAGTGTGCCCTAACTCGCTGTAGTAGGGAGGGGCAAGATCTGCCGCCCAGCATCCTCGAACGGGAAGCCGCATGGCACTGTGTAAAGGCTCTGGAAATGCGCGATCCGATCCCCGGCGCATTCCAAATGCTTCGATGAGTCGATCACTCTCGGGGGCATTAATTCCTCAGCTGAAGGGCAAGTGTGAGACAGATCGTCGTACGGCAGGGCACGTTGTCCTGACAGACTCTGTCTCCTTTTCTCCTGCCTCTGTTGCGACGGAGCCCGGAAGCACTTTCCAGAGGCACACACCGATAGAGCGCGAGCTGTATCGGTATGAACCGCCACTCCTGAGCTTAGTCGTCAACCGACTAATATTGAGCAGGAAATTCTTGGATGTTAGTCTAAATTGTGGACACCTCGCATGGAGACATGATGATACAATCATTCTCCATTGAGGTGAATCCGATGGCCAATCCATAGGATCGCGCGTTTAAAGAACAAGCGGTTCCACGCGTGTTGACCCAACAAAAAAGTGGCGCGTGAACTGGGCATTCCCCCTAAGACCTTATATGGTTGGGTTGCCGCGTATAAGGGCGATCCGGTGGAACCCTTTGTCGGGAGGGGGCCTCGGAAAGCGGAAGACCAAGCCCTGCGCGATTGGCCACGACGCATTCGGGATCTCGAAGAGGAGAATGCGATCTGAAAAACAGCGATGCGCCTCGTCACCCACGATCGGAAGTCATCGTTCCGGTCATTCATGAACACCGCTTCCCCGTCTCGATCAGAAGATGTGCCCGATTCTCGACATCTCGCGAAGCGGGTCTTAGGCCTGGTGCCATCGTCCACCCAGTCCCCGGGCGCAAGCCCGGGCCCGGCGGGAAGGGAATTGCTATGATAATGCCCTGATGGAATCCTGGCATAGCCTCCTGAAAAAGGAGCTCATTGACCTGACGAAATTTCGAAGCCGAGAGGAAGCCGAACGAGCAATCTTTGCCGCTATCGAGATTTTCTATAATCGGCAGCGCGTCCATAGCGCCCTAGATTATCAGACTCCACCCGAGGCTGAGGCGGCATATCCAGCGTGATCGGGATAATGTCTCCATTTTGGGTGTCCATTTTATTGACATAGGTCCAACCTTGATCCGCCGTGGGGAGCGGATTGAGCCCAGGAACATACTGGGAATGCGGGAGAACGCTATAGGCTTGATGCCGACGTCCGACGAGGGAGCCAGCGTGGTAGTCGTGACGATATGCCATGAACTCGCGGCCGCGTATTTCCCGGGAACGAGAAAGTCGGCGGCGATCCCCACAATGTGGAGCCACCGCCATTTTCGCTTTGGTGATGGCTTGTGAGGATTTTCTATGCGCCGTAATCCTCCACGGTTCGGAGAAAATGATGCCCCAACCGGTCACAGATCGTACACGGTTGCGTCAATAGCGATCAGACGAGCACAACCCAAGCTTTCCCCATGACCGGTCTAGCGTTTGGAATCCCGTCATGGTCATAGGGCGATCCCACGTGGCCTATTCCGGACCGTTCATATCTTCGCGCCCTTGCCTCTCTGGCTCTATGTAATCCCATCAAATTCTTCAACTATAGTGGAGAAAAAATCCAGAAAAAGTTCGTTGTGGGTTTAGTATAAAGAACCCAATTGTCCGGACGATTTTTCTACGGATTTTTAGGTCCGCTGCCGCGGATGTCGATGGCCAACGCCGAGTCGTTGTGAGCGGTATGGAGAGATCAAGGGCTTACCAGTTGCCCTCCCTATACTCCACACGAGGGGAATCAGCGTTGTGGCCGTGAGGTCTACGACCCGAAGTGCCCCCGACGACGGTTTTCCTGTTTACCAGGACGCGCCTCGTCCCGTGCTATGAATCCAACGCAGCAGGTCCGATGATAGGCTTTGCACTCCCTCTTCGGCAAGCGCAAACGTCACACCGAGATCGCGCCGCTGTTCGCGGATCAATCCCGCGTCCTTCAAGATGGCAAGATGGCGGGAGACCGTAGCTTGGGTTACATTGAGGGTGTGGGCCAGGTCGACCGCGCGCAAGTTAGGGTCCTGATGAATCAGCGCGAGAATCGCTAATCGCGTGTGTTCGCTCAGCGCACTGGTTCTTTTTAATATCCCGGTAAGAGAAGGCGTCGCCATCACGAGAGGGCCGTCAGAGTCCAAGAGTTGGGGTTGGGCATCAAAGACGACGGTCGCCGCGCCGAGTCCCCAGATAATAAAATATTTCAAGGACATATGGACGGAAGGAATTAAGGTGAGACGTCGAAGAATTGTCCCTGGCGGGAATTGAGGAGGCAACCGACGCCCTTTCAATAAATGCTCCACGACGATCTCCCAGTCAGTGGTTTCCAGATCCTTTTGCACCTGGGCCATGGCACGTTCCCACAGACTGGCCGCGGTGGTTAAATGAGGGCCGATCCACTCCCAATGTGCGCGCCATAACTGCACCAATTGTTCGCGGTACCGAAGGGGGTCGGCCGTGATTTGCTGCAATTCCTCCGTGAGATGGCCCCCCTGTTGCTCAAGACGGCGGCGGAGCTGTTCAATATCATATGCACCGAGCTGGGTGTGAAGGGATTCGACTTCGTCCACCGAAAGATAGCGTCCGAGAAGGTAATACAGAAACTTGGTGGGGGGCAGGTTGTGAATATACTCAAGAAATCCCTCAAAAGAATCATGGGTGGGGTAATCGATAGCCAATTCGGCGAGCTGTGCACCATAATCGAAGTGGGAATAAAAAAAGTCCAAGTGCTCATGGAGTGTGGAATCCTGAAGGTACGGCGGTTGTTCCGCGCTTGTCCCCAGGTAGACACTCCGCGCGCTCGCCATAACCTCAAACACGGTCGAGGTGGTGATGGTGATCTGAGGACTTTCCGTGGGTTGGGTGATTACGGCCATAAGGGCAGCTCCTTTACATCAAAATGCAGCGAATCTGTGAGGGTCTGCGACACGTGTTGGGCTTGGGCAACCGTGGTTCCGGTGCACAAGACATAGCCAACGCGGGAAAATGAATCCTGCAAAGGCCGGATGCGCTCCCCTATCATAACATCTATTTGCACGCGCACGGGCTTTTCCCCCGCGGACGGATGGCTCAAGAGCCCGTGCAAATATCCGGGGGGCAGCGTGAAGTACGTAATGACCGCGGCCTGCCGGTAATGCGGTGGGTGCCACGGCGGCCATTCCGCTAAACAGCTGGCAATGGCCAGGGCATATTGATCGTATCCGCTCGCTAATTGCACCAACTCGGGAATGTGATCGCCGCCGGGGCGGGTATGCGTTTCCACCACCACGGGACCGCGTTGGCGGTCCCAAATCACTTCGGTATGGCTAGCCCCCATGGTGACGTGGAGCTCCGACAAGGCTTCGCGCACCACCCCTTCGATAGCCGCTTGCTGGGAGGGGGTGATGGGCGCAGGGAACGCATGACCGACTTCAACGAAATGGCTATTCACCTGTTTCGCCGTCACTCCTAAGATGTAGTGAGAACCCTGATGGGTCACGGCCTCTACACTATACTCCGGACCATCGAGCAAGGGTTCGACGATCCACGCGGTATCCGGAGGCGCTTCCTGAGACCACTGATCAAATTGGTCTGACGACGTAATCGGATGAATCTGCTGGCTGCCAAATCCTTCGAGGGGTTTGATAAGGCTAGAGCCTATCCAGGCCCTCTGGCCGTACTGGGCCACAATGGCGCGGCGGGTCCCGGCCAGGTAAGGCAGCGCCAACCGCTTATTGCGCCGCAATTGTTCGCGCATCTGGGCTTTATTCCGGGTTGCCGCAATGACAGCTGGCGTATTGGTGGGGAGATGCCGGGCGAAAGAAATTGCGGCGGCGGGCCACAATCCTAATTCCGTAAAACTGACAATCGCCCGGGGGGAGCCCAGCACGTCTATCAATGCTTTCACTGCCGCGTGGATGGATTCCACGGTATGATCCACAGACGGCGCGATGATCTGGGTATTCTCCACCAGCTCTGCCGACAGGGTGTTCCCCGGCAACGTGACTAGGCCACACGCATACCCCAAGGTGCGGATGGCCCGAATTCCTTGCTCACTGGCTCCAATTAAGGCGATCCATTGCATCCCTATGCCTCCCATTCAAAGTGCAGTGCCGCCATCTGGTTTTCCGCGCTCAGTTCCGCGTCATAAAGGCTCTCCCCGCAGGTGATGACGTAACCGAGACGTTCATAGCTGTTGGTCGCGAGTCCCACAGTCAGGGGGAGCGCTCGGATGACCACGTCTGTCGGGTTGTGCGGGGTCCGCGCCGTGTTGTGGATAGCTCGGATGACTCCGGGGCGCGGGGGGACAATAAAGCGGATCGCGCAGGCACCGTGATAGACGACGGGATCCCCACACCGAGGCGTCTCCTCTCCCATGGCCCAACGCAGTTGTTGTTGCACCAGGTCGATACCGATCACACGGTGAATAAGGTCCGGGATGAGATCGCCACCTAACCGGGGATTAATCTCCATCAACATCGGTTCCTCGCCCCTCATGCGGAATTCCACATGGGCCGCACCTCCGCGCAAGCCGATCCCCGCAAGCCACGCGTCTAATTGCTGCACCACGCGCGTATGCAGCGCATCCGCGAAGACGTACGGGAATCCATGTCCCAATTCCACGAAATAGGGCGGACGCGATACGCGTTTCTGGGTAAGGCCCAGAAGATGCCATGCGCCTTGGTCCCAGATAAATTCTGCACTGTACTCGGGCCCCTCAATATACTCTTCCACAAGCCACTGAGCCGCCAGGTGATATCCCCGGACATTCACGGCTCGCTGGCGCAGTCGTTCGAGGGCCTGGCGAAATTCGACGGAAGTCCGGCACAGCGTGACGCCGACACTGCCGCTGTCGTCGACCGGTTTGACCACGCAAGGATAGCCGAAGGGAGACTCGTGGGGCATCGGCTGCGTCGAGGTCAATACCACATAGTGGGGCTGGTGGTGTCCTGCCTCCTGCAACCGTTTCCGCGTCAGATATTTATTGCGACACCGCTCTAATCCCGCGCGATTGACATGCGGCAGGCCGCGTTGAGCCGCCAATTCCGCCGCCTGCAGAAGATGGTAGTCGTCAAAGGCGATAATGCCCTGCACCGGCTCTCGCTGCCGCAAACAATGGTCCATAGCGGCGACATCGTACGTGTCGATGCGGATGATGTCGGCGGCGTAGCGGGCGATGTCATCCCATGCCTCGCCATAAAACGACGGGTCGCGTGTCAGAAAGAGGGGATGATATCCCAAGGAGTGGGCGACCTTTAGCGCGTAGACGCCATGACCGGTCGCATTCGTTTCAATTACGGCTAAGTGTTTCACATTCATTAAGCCTCCTCGTTGTTGTGTGGCGGAACAAAGGGATGCGCCATACTGCGGCGGCCTAGGATCCCCAGCACTCCTGCCGCGCCTAAAGCGCCGAGTCCTCCCAGGATCATAGGCGACGGACCCTGCGGGACGGACATCACCGCCAAGCCCGTCCCCGCGCCGAGGGACTCGGCAAGGCCCCAAAAAAGTCCCGAGTACGCAAAGGCTCCGGAGGTGGTAAGGGATTCCCGCAGCGTCACCACCAGCACATCGTAATAGGGACTCCAAATCATCTCCGCCCCGGTGAACAGCACAATACCCGTAATGGCCCCGTACGCGCCCCATATCGGGGTCAGGTTCAAACTCATGAGTCCGGCGCCTAGAAGACATTGGGAGGCTATGAGCAGTCCCCACGGCGGGCCTGCGGTGAGACTGCCGCGCCCCTGCACATAATGTGCCACGACTCGTTGCAATCCGATCACTCCCAGAGCATTGACAGCAAACAAGAGGCCGACGAAACGCTCGGAAAGATGACCGTGGATATAGGTGGGGAATACGATAAATAGTTGGGCATACGCAAACCACGTGAGAGACCCTGCGAGGAGAAATAAGACGAACCGCACAGGAAGGCGGCGCGGGAAACCCGTCATGGACGGGGACGGTCGCTGCGAATCGGCGACGTGGGGCCCGTCGCTCGAATGGGGCATGAATGCCGCGAGGGCGACGGTGATAAGCAGACTTCCGGCGGCGCACATGATTAACAGACGGGAACGCCCAATAATTAACCATCCGCCGACCAGCGGCCCAAAGAAGGCCCCGAAGTTGGCCGCCCAATTTAGCGCCGCGTAGGCCCGAGGCAGTAGTGCGTCGACCACCGCGTTCGCCAGCCATGTCTTCATGGACAGCGTGCCCGCGGCAAACGCGATGCCGAGTATGGCCGCAGCGATAAGCCATTCAATAAAAAATGGAAACAGAAACCAATCAATCGCCAACAAACACATGGCGCCTACGATATAAGCGGCCATGAGGACCCCTTTTCCCCCCCACCGCTGGATGGGTGCGAGCATCACAATTGCTCCGGACCGCGTAAAGAACACGGCTACCCCGACAATAATCCCAATCTTCCAGGCATTCGTGGTCGTGAACTGTTCGCTGAAAAAAAGACCCAAATACGGGAACACCATATAATAGGCAACACTGCTCATGCTGCGAATACCGATAAACCCCCGCGGTGGAACCGACGGTGCTCTCACGTGGCTAACACCTGCCTGGTTCCAAATTGACGGCCGACCCGGGAGAGCACGTCGGCCGCTACATCCACATCCTGCCGCCCAATACCGAGATGGGTGACCGCGCGCACCACCGACTTCGACCACGGAAACAATAAGATCCCTTGTTTTTTGGATTCCTCGACGAAGGCCGTGGCAGGGAGCCCGAGTTTCTGCGTATCAAACATCACAATGTTCGTGGCGGGTAGCCCGTAGGGCAAGTCAAGTCCGGGAATATTCTGGATCTTTGTGGCGAGGATTTTTGCCTGATCGTGATCTTCCGCTAACCGGTCAACATGATGATCTAAGGCATACAGCGCGGCAGCCGCGAAGATTCCCGATTGGTGTAGGGCACCCCCGTACCATTTCCGGAATGTCTTAGCGCGTTCCGCAAAGACGCGATCTCCCATGAGTATCGAACCGGTTGGAGCGCCCAACCCTTTTGAGAAGCACACGGTAAGAGAATCCGCAACCGATCCATAGGCCTGTGATGATAGATACGTCGCGATCATGGCATTAAATAATCTGGCACCATCTACGTGTACGCGGAGATGATGCTCGTGAGAAAAAGCCCGAATGGTTTTTAAGTTTGCGTAGGGGAAGATCATGCCGGAGTAAGCGTTGATGGTGTTTTCCATTGCGATAAGCGTAGGCTTAGCATAAGAGGAGCCACGCGGTTTGGCCTCGAGTGCCTCTTGAATATCAACCACTGTCAACAGGCCGTTAGTAGTATAATGCGGGTTCAAGACGACCTTGGCCAGATCTGCCGTTTGTGCACTTTCGAAAAAAGCGATGGGGTAATTCGGATGAAGGATGACTTCATCCCCCGGTTGTGTGGATGCTCTCAAAGCGATTTGATTACTCATCGTGCCGGAAGGCATGAAGACCGCTTCGTCTTGCGCAAACAGGTTTGCACATCGGCGTTTCAGTAATGTCACGGTCCGATCTTCGCCGTAGCAGTCGTCTCCCACCTCAGCATTCCACATGGCGTGACGCATATCCCGGGTGGGGTGGGTTAAGGTGTCGCTCCGCCGATCGATGACCATTTCTATCCCTCCCGTGATGTATGTTATATACGTAATTAGCTAATTTCAATATACGGTATGCAATGATGCCGCGTCAAGACATCCCCTCCGGCCCGGTGACCGGGACCTTGACCCGACATATCAAACGCTAGCAGCAGTTTTTACAGGGACAAATCCAGCGGATACCAGGCTCGAATCAGCGCTGAGAGGGAGAGCGCTAGATCGCGATGGGGTGCACAATATTAAGAACCCGATCAAACGCGGACCCGATGAGGACACTACTCACGGTGCCCTTGCCGTGCTCGAAAGCGTTGCCATGCCTGTTAGTCCCCGCGGAAAGCGACATCCGCTGTTGTGGATGTATATGGCCAAATAAAAACGGCTCTTACAGCGTTGGTCGAACCATGGTGTACTTTGTCACGCGGTACCTACTGCGTGATGGTGTTTGTTTGTTGTCACCCCGATGCCGCCGTATTCGGCGGCGGGCCCGACGGGGACCGTACAAAAGGCCAGGCCCTACCCGCCCTCCGCCATGTGCTCCGACGGAGGAGGGGGTGATGCGCTAGGACGCCGCGTTTGTATATGGCCAAATAGAAATGGCTCTCCGGCACTTTTGCTGATCAGGAGGAATTTGGCGGTTGATGGTCGAAGAAGAGGACATGCTTCCAACCCCCTTGACAAGGAGAGAACATGTCCCATGCATATTT
>NZ_NWUL01000028.1:12740-104942 GCF_002903155.1 Sulfobacillus sp. hq2
CGATCCATGGATCTGACAGATCGGATAGAGGACTGGGGCTGGCACCTCAGCGCGGAAGCCTTAGCCCGATCGATTCCGCCCCCCAAATTTGGACATTTGCGATCTCTTTCACGCGGATACGCATTGGGACATCCTATCAGCCCTACGGGCTGGGACTGGGGGACAGGGGCCAGGGCGTCACCTCGCCCCTGTCCCCCAGTGCAAAAGTCGCTAGCTTTTCTACACTTTGACGGGCATCCAGGTCGCTTGCCCTCCCGCGACTCGTTGTCGCATCGTCGCCGGGGACCAAAATTCTAGGCTCCCATGCAGCCGATCTTGGTTATAAAAGGCAATCCATCGTGTTATCGCCGCATAGGCCTCGCCATATGTGGCAAATTCTTGAGTGAGACACTCGCGCTCCAACTGAGCATGCCACGACTCAATAAAGGCGTTTTTATTCGGCGTGGCCACCGGAATGCGTTCATGTTCCAGACCATAGGTGGCACAAGCCGTTTCGAATGCCTCGGCGATAAACTGGGGGCCATTGTCGGTCCGCAGAACGGGAGGCGTCTGCCATTCCGATTGACGCTGGATCACCGCGTGTTTTAGGGTTCGCACAACATCCGTCGCCTGACAATGGAGTCCCATGTGGTAGGCAATAATCATGCGGTCACACACATCGATAATGGCTTGGAGATATAAAAACCGATCCTCACCCGCAATATACACATAGGTAATGTCCGTTTGCCAGAGCTGATTGGGAGCCGTAATGATGCGGTTCCGCGCCAGCCGGCGCGGATGCCGGATGCGGCGTTTTCGCTGAGGCCATAATAAGCGCCACTGTCGAAGGAGGCGATACACCTTTTTGAAACTAATCTGTAGATGATAGCGTCGTCGCAAGACCCATGTGATTTTATGATACCCATAGGCCGCATTTTCCGTCGTCAGAATATCGGTAATCCAGTCCATAATCTGGCCATCGGCGATTTTCTGGCCATTTTGTGTGACGCTGTATCCTCGCGGAGGTCGACCCGGCGCCTGATGGCGCCGATCCGGTTCCCGATGGCGTTGGCGATGACGCCACGCATAAAAGGTAGCCCGTGAAAGGCGAACCGTCGCACACCATCGGCGAAGGGGCACCTGAGGAGCGCGGTGATGCCAATCCATCACGTGTTCACACAATTCTGTCACGGACGGATCCCCCTTTTTTGCAGCAGATCTTGAAGCATAGCAATCTGCAGATCTTTTTCCCCAAGTAATTTTTTTAACCGTTCATTTTCGTCTACTAGACTCATGAGATCGTGGGGATGGTGGGCCGCCTTCACCGCCTCACGCACCCAGCGACGCACCATGGATGGACTCAGCTGATGACGACGAGCGACTAATGTCGCATTTTGCGTGTCTTGAGCTTCTTGAACAATCTGTTGCTTGAATTCCGGTGAATAGGTTTGACTCATCGTGCACACTCTCTCCTCTGAACTGATCATGATCCTACCAGGAGAGATCGCGATTGTCTCGTCTTCTTAAGGGGCTTAAAAGGTCGGCGGCTTGCGTGCTCATAATACCTCCGCTATGTGTCACAAGGCCGATTGGCTTTTGCTCAAAATAGTCATAATTCAAGGTGTCGAGAGCATTTTTCAGGCGTGCGGAATACGAATTATGATAATTGGGCGATCCCCAAACGAACGCGTGGGCTTGCATAGCTTCCCGCACAAATCGTTGTGTTTGCGGATGAGTGATGGCATCCGGAGCCCGATGAAAATCCGCCAAAGCCTCCGGTAACGGGTCGCTTGCCAAGTCCCACGTCACGGTGTTCCCTCCCAACCGCCCCAATTCGGCAGCCACCGCGTCGAGAAGGGAGCGGGTATGGGATGGGAACCGCGCACTGCCCGACAACAGCAACACTTTCATTCTACGTGCCCCCTTTTCGGTGAGTGGATTACAGCATGTCTAGACCATAACATCCAAAAGGTGAGGGCCGACAGGCCGGCTAACGTCGCGCACAACCACAATACCCGGTCGAGCGACAAGACTTCGAGGAAGCCCCCTATAAGTAAATAAGATACCCCATCGGATAAGTTGCCGATGGTGGAGCGAATGGCCATCACTTTGCCCATCAACGGAGGGGGCGTCGCCATTTGCAGCGCCGTGGTCAGAGGAGGCCCGCTCATCGGCATCCCGATGCCCTGCACGATCAGCGCGCCGATGAGCAAAGGCAGACTCTCGAGGTCTAAAGCGAGGGCCAACAAGGCCAAGCCTCCCGCGCGAACGGCATAGCCGCCGAAGATCCATGGGGGTACTCGACTCCCCGGCCGCGTGCCCCATAAAAAGGACATCCCCACTTCTGCGGCGGCCATCAACCCTATCGCAAACCCGTAAGAGACGTTGTGGTTCAGCTGCATGGCGCTCAATATCTTCGGCAACGCGATTTTTATCACCCCAGCCTCTGCCATAATGGCCGTGGCAAAGGCGGCGACAAGGTACGGCAGGGCAGACCCGTGCGAGAAGACCACGCCAAGCCCCTGCTGTAAATCGTTTAACGGTGTAGCGCCAAGGGTTGGCCGCGACTCGGGCACACGGAGGAGATAGACCGCCAGTGCCGATCCCAATAACGTAGTGACGGGGATCCAGAAGAGATCGGGCACAGCATGAGTCCACAGCAGCATGACACTCCCCAACGCGGGCAGGATGATACTCCCCACGCTTTCGAGGCCATTGAGCGAAAGATTCAGCTGACTCAATGACACATCGTCCGCAACCAAATCCGGCGTGATTCCCTTACGGGCGGGGAAATAAAAGGCGCGGGCGGTCGTCGATACGACCAAGAGTCCTATGAGGACGGGAACCGTCAAGCAATGGAAGGCCGCCAATAAGGGAATGAAGGCCAGCACCGTGGCCCGGGCCAGGTCGCACCCCATCATCAGGCGGCGTTTATCAACACGGTCTGCAACCACGCCCCCCACTAGGCCAAAGAGCAGGTAGGGAATCGACGCCGAAAAGAGGATGAGTCCCGACTGGACGCTACTGCGGCCGAGATCGACGGCAAGCAGCGCAGTGGCCATGGAACTGACCACGTCTGACCCATAGGCCAAAGTGTCTGTGAAAACATATAGGACCACATTCTTAGTCATCGGGGTTGGGCCTCCTTAGAATGCGCTCCATCCCACATCTGACGCTAGCGCTCTCGCTAGAGTACCAGGCCGAAGAGGGGGTGGGGGGGAACCCAACGGTGTAAGAAGACTCCGCCGTTGAGCGTATATCGTTCCAATTTTATCATTCGGTTAACTCCTTTACGGGACCAAAGCGATTGGTATTAGGGGGCCTTCTCGAACAATGCGAAGAGCTTGCTGAAGGTCTACGGCGCGGTCGTCGGGCGACATATGGTAAAATGCCGCGCGGTCTGTGTCACGTAATAATTGAGTCACCGAGGTGTGTGCTGACAGGTCAAAGGGAACCCAGTGCTGGGTAAACCACGTGGTTGTCTCCTGTTCGTAGTGGTCTAACTCGTGTAGCCATTCCCCAATTATTTGCTTCAGAAAAATTGGAGGCGCAGCGGTGACACACCCCCACATAAAAATCGTGTGTCTCCCAGGTCCCCCATGTTCTGGGTTAGACCATAAGAAATACCACGGCTACGCATCATTGCAACTAGAGAAGAAAATGGAGCACTAGCGGCAAAAGCTAACTCGCGCAGACCGATCATCGATAACGTGTCTATCGCGACCTCATTACCAACGACCGCCGCATGAATAAACCTTGATCCTGGTCCTATCCTAACCTTTTTTGTGGATTGAACTTTAGATTAGTATCTTTGCGCGGATGCCATACATCTAAAAATTGACGAACTTGCAGTGTTGGGGTGACCCGGTCGATTAATACCGTGGCTCCAACCCACTTGAGTTTAGGTTTTATGGCTTTTGATGTCGGAGTGAGCGTCTGGATGCTCGCCTCTTTAATGAGGTCATCAAGGGATAACGCCCGCCCAATTTGATCGGGTAATAAAGAAACTTCGATAGTGTCCAGGTTTTTAGCAAATCGGACGATCGCGTTCTCTAAATCCGATGCGTGAGGACTACTTACATGGAGCAACCAATGCCAGCCATTGTAACGGAATCCCATAACGGATAGCCCCATGGACCGAAGAACCGATTCAACTAGTAATCTGGCAGATCCAATATACCGCGGATCGCGGGATGCGAGAATATTAAGTGCGTTTATCCTAATCTTGGCATAAGGCATTTGTGCGAGGGGAGATGTCACGTAATTAATGTAGCAATCCCTATCGCCGTTGTAGTAAGTCTTATGGCAAGGCAGGAATTCCCATTACGATACCGATATGGATACCAAGTCATTCCCAACCGTTCAGAAGCCTTTCTGTATAAGGGAAAAACCAGGGTTCGGAACGATTACGAGAGTGCCTGACTTCCACAAACCGGTAAAAGGCGGATAGCGTGGCCAATATGCGGTTGAGCGTCGCCGGGGCTTTGGGGCCCCACCCTTGGTGATCCGCGAACACCATGAAGCGGGGGATCCCGCAGATACATCACTACGGTATTGGGGGAGGCTTGTTTGGTGCCACAGAGAAAGTTGGCGAATATGAAAATTTCCGGGATAATGCGCATGTCCGCATCCACAACAACGGGATACTGGTCCCCATTATCCGCTAAGGCCGTTTCTAACCGCATGGAATGCCCCCACGGAGTGACAGATTTGTTTTTATTTATTTGGGTATCCGGATTCCTTGATTGGTCCGCGGCCCATCCCTGTCCGGCAATATGGAAGCGTTTTGTGTTGAGCGAGTCATTGCCGGAACTTGGATGCTGGTCGCATATGGGAGCAAACGATAATCGTCGGCCAGTTGATCTGGCCATCGACACTGTAACTACCGAGACATGTTTGCAGTCGGTAAACGGGCCCATGGCGCACGGAGCGACACCACGACCAGTCCAAGGAGCACCGTGGCGGCTCCCCCCATTGCAATCGTCGCTCCGGCACCGGCCGCGCTGACAACCAGTCCGCCAATGAGTTGTCCGACCGGAAGTCCCGCGCTGGTCACCGACTGTATCGTGCCAAAGACCGTACCGCGCATATGATCGGGAATCAATCGCTGTTGCCACGTCGCAGCCACAATGTTGTAGGGCGCGTACGTGATCCCCCCGCAAAACATCATGGCCATCGCCTGCCAAGGATGATTTGTCAGACCCACCAGGCCGCTGAAAAGGCCCCAGCCGACGATTACCCCCGTGATGACAAAACGCAGATTCCACTGTGGCCGAAGCCGCTCCCACACCAACGTCCCCAGCAACGACCCGACCGCGAAGCTACTCCAGATTAGCCCTAACGTAGAGGCTCCTGCATGAAAGACCCGCAATACCATCACCGGTAGTGCTGGCTCTAAGGGACCGTAGGTGATGTTAAAGAACAGCGTGACCACGCCAATGATCAAGAGCACCTGGCTGTTCCGAAGAAACTGCCAGGGATTTATCCGTGGAGACCTATCAGCTGAAAACCGGTCATCCTGCACCGCATGGTATTTCCCCGCTGGAATCGCCAGCAAGGATCCGACATACGCTACATAGCAACCAGCAGTGATCATCAACGTCCCTGGTGCCCCGAGGAACGCCACCAATATCCCGCCCAGTGCGGGCCCAAGTAAGTACACCATGCTGCTGCGTAATTGAGATAGTCCGTTGGCAGGCTCTAAATCTTCATCGGGAACAATGTTCGGTAAGAGGACGCCACGTCCTATCATGGATAGCGGTGACAACGCCGCGGCGGCCCCCACCACGGCGAGCAACATCGGAAAGGTTAGGACATGCATCCACGTCATCACGGGCACGGACGCATAGAGAATCATTTGCCCCGTGTTGTCGAGGATCATTAATGCCCGGCGTGGGAGGCGATCGATGAGGTAACCGATAAACGGGCTGGTAGCCATGCGCGCAACGGAAATGACCGCCAATACGAAAGCGACGCGAATGGAGGACCCGGTAGTCTTGAGCACAAACCAGGCGAGTGCAATGGTGACGAACTGTAAGGCCAACTGCACAAGGGTCGACCCACCCCAATAGATAACGAAGACGCGATTGGCGATCAGCCGCCGATAGGCATTCACGATGTCTTCTCCTTAGCCAGGACTGGTTAATAAGCTCGAAACTTATTCAGACTCCACGACGCAGCGGAATCCAACGTCTAGCGAGCGATGCAACAGAAAGCGCCGTCCAGTGAACCGAGGATGCAGGAGTTCACCCACACTCGTCCATGCCCCACCTTTCATGGCGATCCACGCCGTCCAGTCCCATATAATACTGTTAGAGTCTAGATGACGATACATTGGTACGACATCTTCGCCATCAAGAAACCGACTCCGTGTCAGCTCCCACACGTTGCCTATGAGCCCTCGGACACCCTCTTTGGTGACAGGATTCACGGGATCTGAAACGGGAACCGTCGTAGTTAAAGGATAACTGTTCGTTAGGGAGCAGTGCATATGAAAAAGATCGGGATTGTGGGAATAATGATCGTCGCGATACTCTCAGGCGGTGGGTCTAAGCCCACGTGGATCGGGATTTAGAGTGGTGCAGGACACCCTACAACGTATTTCATTGTGGAAAATGTAACGGTTCCGGCCAAAGATATTGGTCGAGAATACCGCGTGCTCAACATAACCAATCACGCAGCTCCAGAGACATCCAACCGCTTACCGTCAGGCACAAGAATATATACGGTTCGAGGGAAAAATCTGTCTAAAGAGTTCGCGGTCGAGATTGGTCCGGGCAAATTTCTTAAAGCAACCTATTCGGGAACAAATAAACCTTAACAACCGGACGCTAAGTACCGTTCCTACCGCACATCTACCGCTATTTACCAAAAATTCGGTTCCAAAAAAGGTATTACAACCCGGTATGTCGAACTTACAGCAGGTGAGGCTGCCAGACTTTCGTCTATGCCTATGGTCAGGTAGATCCTCGCTAGACGTGGGATTACAACTCGGGTCGGACTGTGTATTGTCTAGCAGCCGAAGCCCCACGGGCACCAACACAGTCGGTTAATCCAGAATATTCATAGGATATCTGTCGACATGGACAGCGCTGCTTAATTCCGACAATATTCACGCAGCCACGTCATTAATATTCGCGGCATCCGTGGCCGGTGCATGAGAACGTGTTGAATCAAACGTTTACCGCGGATCGCGTGTGAGAGGTCGGGGGCGAGACGCCCCCTCCTGCTCGATTGATATTCCCTCCGATCTTAGTCTGGTAGAGCGTTGGCTACATCCCAATCAACCGTATCAGACTCATAATATTGCCATATATTGGGGAGAATTCCGCCAAATGCTTGTGGACCAACATAGGGGCTGGGACATGGCGCATAGGGTTGCGGAATGAAGTGCGAGGGACAAGCGGGGGCCGCGGCGTAGGAAAATTCGGCGGTCCAGGTCACCGTGCCACATGGAAGCATCATTGATGCGGTAATCTCTTGCCAAAAACACGGAGAAGAATAAACTCCGGGCTCGTGGCCACGTTGCTTAATTTGCGCTAAGAAACCGAGAATCACGGCTTGGTTTAAGCTAGTATTAGTGGACCAACTGCCGGGTTCTACATCGGTAAAGATGGTGCGACGATTAATTTCTGGAAACTGCGCTAGCGCAGACACGGCAGCATTGGCTTGCTGCATGCCCCATTGGTAGGCTTCCTCTTGCGAACTGGCGCCTACACAGCCGTTGTAGAATGCCGGCCCCAACAAAAACCACTCTCCATACACCGCGCCTTTATTGTTCAACGCTGCTTGAGCTGCTAGAGTCGAGAAATTGCCGAAAACGGTGTACCCACACGTTGTTGATGTTCCAGCGTTCAGTCCGCCCCCCATTTGCCCAATGTAAAACGTCATGCCGCACGCGTTAATCGGGGGAAATTGATTGGTCCCGAGGTCGGCACCATAATAAAGTCCGGTAGGCGGCAGCGGCGTCATGAGGGAGCAGACGCAAGAAATATTCGAGGATCCACCGCAGATATACATCGGACTAATCGCGGGGGGCGGGGTAATTCCTGAAGGTAGGCTGGCATGCACGGCGAAATAGGTGAAGCAAGTCGCCAATTCCAAGGTTTGATACGCTTGGTTACCACTGGCATTGACGTACCAATTTGCACCTGGTAACGTGTCGCGTGGCGCTGGGGCAATGTCAAAAGGCGTAGTGCCTTGGGGTTCTTGATCAGGGTTAGGCCAGCCGCAAGGATTATAATAGAGAGCGTTATTGGCTGGCCCTCCCACGGCAATTACGAGGTATTCTCCACTTGACGTATAGATCCATGCGTCAAAAAAATTTCCTGTGACTTGACACGCAGGAATACCTGACACCGCGGCAGCCGCTAGGGCAATGGAAAAATCATTATCATCTGCGGCATAGAGAATAATTTGGTGGGATGAAAGCGCCATGTGAACATCCGACTCCTTCCTTTTTTACCAATGTTTTCCTCTACACCGTATGCAAGTTGCGCTCAAGTGGACCTATTTGGAAGAAAGTCCAGATTTGAAGACCTATGCACTAAGGATTTGCAAGATCAGATTGTCCATATTGAGGTGGTCGATTAATCAGGGATTCCATGACATGACCGCATCCGTAAGGCGTGCGCTAAGGTCATGAAGAATGTTATTGAGCGACATGAACGAGAACGTTGATGCGGATTATGGGCTAGCCAGTGGAGTTCGTGTTCTCATGATTTCATCGCTTCAGACAGTGTCGCTTTCGTATAGCACTGCATACAGGAAGAGCTGATGGCTCTATGATGTGCCAAGATTCAATGATGGCGTTATCGTAATAAATTCCCTTGTAACCGATGTAAGCGGTCACCGTAGTGGCCTATGGCTCCCTCTGTCCGAGTAATGGAGGACACCAGCGGGTGGCCAATTCACATTAGCGCCTTTCAGCGTCTCTTTGCCATTTGGTTAATTACTATATTTTTTGTCCTTGCTGGAGGTCAAGATGGCGCACATCGTGGTCGAGGTTGGTGCGGCTTTTAGCATTTTTTCCGTAGGTGAGATGCTGATATCACCAGCGGAATATACGCTTTCGGAAAGCATTACGGATGGGACGTTTTGTGGGCACGACAACCACTGTGGCACAAGCCTTTCGGGCCGTGTTGGTGGGATAAACCGCTGTTCCACCGGAGGATGTTTAATGAGCTCAGCATTCCTGTTGGGGTGACGGCGGTCATTTCTTCTCCTTATGCTAAGCCAAGCCGAAGTACCGCTTGGCGTCATCGGACATCATAGCCGGATCCCATGCGGGAGACCAAACCACCGTTACGTGGGCATCCTTCACTCCATCGATGTCGAGTAATCGGTGCTGTGTGCCTTCCTGAATGTAATTGCTGGCCGGGCATCCCGGAGTCGTCATAGTCATGACCACGTCAACTTGGCCATTTTGAATAGTAATGCCGTAGATAAGTCCTAAATCAACAATATTGTACCCCAGTTCAGGGTCGATAACATCTCTCAGAGCGTCTGTAACCATTTCTTCCGTTAACTCTGGCATAATCGAAAGACTCCTTCCGGTGTTGTTCTTTTAACCTTGCCCACGTTTATTATCTCTTAGCCCAACCGGATTCAGTGTGATCTAGATCACGCTTAACCGCGTGTTGGCATTTTAGGAATGCGTTACAGAAGGAGTTGCACGATAGAAACCAACTGTGATGATGGTCACACTGGACTGTGGGTCTATCAGCTACGCTAGACATGAACGTGATAGGGTTTGGATGGATTCGGGCAGGGTGGTAGCCATTTCCGTCGGGGAGGTGTACTGATGATCAGGAGCATTGACGATCGCGACCTATATGATAGGGGCCATGTGGTCGTGAAGCATATCTATGATGAAGACCACGCAGCTATTGTATGGTTTGGATTTACGCAGGGCCAAATGCTAAAGGGCCATGTCACAACCAGTATTGCCATCATCGAAGTATTGAGAGGACGTATTCACCTAAACGCGGCAAACCAACAAATATTGATGCGTGGTCAGATGGTGAAGCTCCCACCGAATGAACATCATGCTATAACCGCATTGGAAGAGTCGCTAGTCCCACCCGTTTTGATTCCGCATCCACGGTATCACAGCTTAGCAAACGTCTAGGCACGGATAACCGCATGAAGGGGAGCATTCTAAGGAGAGATGATCATGGCTCATGTGTCATTACCCGCCGATGTGTTGCGGTAAAAGACCAAAGTTGCGTTGAAGTGTATCCGGTGGATTGCATTGATCCGAGTTCCGAGTTGGATGGCCGAGAAGCCTACGACGCCGCACCTCAGCTTTATATTGATCGCGGGTGTGTATTGACTACGGGGCATGCGTCTGACGTATGACCGGCGGAAGCAATATTTTATCTCGATGATATGCCAGACGAGTATCGAGAGGATATCGAGGCGAATCGGCAATTTTACTTAACTTGGACGCCAAAATAAGGCCTCAGAGGACTTGAGAAGCGTGTATCCCTTTAGCGTAGAGTGATTGGAAAGGAGAAAGGCAGTGCGTGGCGTACGATTATCTCGTTGGAGTATGACTTACTTTACCGTGGCTGTGATCTGTTTGATCTTGGCGCAAGGGGTATGGGCTTCGGGTGATGCCCAACCTCTTCAAAATATCGGGTCGGCTTGGGTGTTGGTGAGTGTGCACCTTACGACAATCGGATTTTTAACCATTCTGATGATAGGCGCGTTGCATCAATTTGTGCCGGTGTTGACGGAAACCGAACTAGTGAGCCAGACGTGGTCTGGGATTACACTGGCGTTTCTCACACTAGGACTGGTAGGGATGGTGGCAGGATTTCTCGCGATACCCGGTCAAGTACCGGGAGGGGTATTGCCGAACCTTCCATGGCTCTTGCCGAGTGGCGGCACATTGGTGGTATTAGGTGTCATCGTCGCTCTTTTGAACTTAGGCCTCACCCTAAAGCGGGCGTGGCCGTGGACACTGCCAGCATGGCTCGTGGCAACGGGCTTGGGGTATCTTCTGCTTACGGTGTTAGCGGGGTTAACGTTTGCGGTGTCATTTGCGGATCCGAAATTATTTCCCGCTTCATGGCTAGTGGTTATGGGAGGACGCGGCCTTGCGGCCCATGTCATCGGCGGCGTCGGAGGTTGGCTTACGCTTACAGCAATGGGCGTATCCTATAAACTCCTATCCATGTTCACTCTTTCCAACGAGCACCGCGGTGCGGCGGGTTGGATCGGGTATATCGCAACAGCATTAGGCATTTTAGGGGTATGGTGGGGACGCTGGATGGGTGCCAATCAATGGCCTACTGTTGCTTGGATTGTCATGTTGATGGGACTCTCATTTTATCTTTGGGATATGCGCGTGCTGTATCAACAACGTAAGCGGCGCCAGTTGGAACTCAATAGTCGTTATGTAACGATCGCGTTGACCTATTTAGGTGTCGTAATCATTGCAGCTACTGTTGTGCAGGTCAGCGGCTCGTTAAGGCGTATTGACATCGCGCTGACGTATTTGGCTCTTTATGGATGGTTGGGGGGCCTAGCACTCACGCAACTGTATAAAATTATTCCTTTTCTAACATGGCTCAATCATTACGGAACCCACATGGGGAAAGGACGGGTCCCTCGAGTACAGGACTTAGTTAATGAACGGCGTGACCGCTATGGATATGTCATTTACTTTATGGCGGTATTATTGGGCAGTGTGTGGTTGGCAGTTGGATGGTTTAATGGGTTTAGAGTGGTCGCCGCCATAACTTGTCTTGCATCTCTTGATATCGCTCGCGCCTTATATCATGCCGCCCACCCCAAGATGGAAACTGGAAACGACGCTCAAAGTCCGATACCACAACGGCGATGACTATAAATTCTGCGGTCGAGATGATAATCGGGACATAGGAGGGCAATGGATGGCTTACGTGGTGCGACTGCCGAGTAAATCAAATAAGTGAGCTTATTATCACAGAGCTCAACGAGTCACAAGGAGATGCGCGGGTCCATGAAGCAGATAGGGATGATTGGACGATCGCGGGGCGTTGGTTGTCAGACCAGGGCGTAAGCACGCGGCCCACGAGGCGAAGGGTCACCAACTTTTACACAAGCAAGATGCAGACCTAGCTTCGAATTTGGTAGCCCGAGCCTATCTTTGGCGACGTCGATATGATTGACCGTTACAGCGATTTACAGGTGTAACCCACCGACGCGCCGTGTGGGCTCACTCATCGCATTGGCGAGACGCGATGGTCATGCAACAATTTGCACCAATGAGCACCCTTTAGGTTTGGGAAAAGGGTGCTCATTGGTGCATTCCTCGAAAATTAAGCTGTGGCTGCAGAGATCTACTAGCAGGGTTTCATCGATAAGTTACCTTGGTCTAGAAAAATGGCTCGGACTGTGACCGTTATCACATCAAGTCGTCACAAAGGCTAATAAAATGTTTGATGATACAAGATTAACATTATATAGGAGGGAATATAATGCTTGAACCCGTCATCATTATTAATGCACCACTTTTGCCGCCGCCCGTTAGACATCAAACAATTCTCGCAGCGTTCGATGCCCTGCCGCAAGGATTTTCCGCGTTGTTGATTAATGACCACGATCCCAAGCCACTGCTTTATCAGTTGGAAGCGGAGCAACCAGGAGCTTTCGAAGCGGATTATCAGGAATCAGGGCCAATACGGTTCTCGATTCTCTTAACTCGAAAGTAAAATATTTGAGGCTAGCCTGGTCGATTATGGTCGATCGACTTATCAATCGACGCGTATCCTCCATTCATGGCGGTTGGGACTTGAGATTTGCCATTCATGAGGGCGTGTATCATTGTGACCAATCTCGTACGTATTTCACATTTAGCATGGTCGAGTACAAATAGCCCTTGCAACCGTGGCCAGATCACTGCTAGATGGGCATATGCGACGCGGTTCTTTGTCTCCGCGCGCTTCTCGGATTTGTGAGGGAGGGCCTGCAGAGGCGATACAGGCTTGTCGCGTAATTGAAGGGGCATCCTTAATGGAATGTAGTGGCAACGTGTCCAACCATTTTTAATTCGGACAATGGGTGGCTTGTTACGACGTTGACTATTCACACTGTAGGAGGGTGAGATGAAAGAATTGGATGTACGGCCGATGCTGAACGCCGGTGTTGACCCTTTTGATGACATTATGGCGTTTGTGGCAGAATTGCGGGCGGGCGAAGGCTTTCGGCTTTGGGCGACTTTTCGACCGAACCCGTTGTTAAATGTACTCGCCCATAGGGGTTACGAGGGGCAAGCTAGGGAGATAAGTGATGGTAATTGGGCCATCGACTTTACGCCGACAACTTGAAGACCTTTGGCCTTTGCCCCTGTCATCATGATTAATTGGTGGTATCAAGAGTAATGAGACGTTAATGGCTGCCGCGATGGACTGAGAAGGTTCCCTTGGTTTTTGCCTATCTGTGGTTATGGTGGTGCCTGATGTGGTTGACGTATATTTTTTTACAGTACGGTCCACGACCAGGCCCGTTAGGACCGAGTAAAGGTTTTTACCATAAACACATTATGGAATTCGTCGTTCAGGTCACCGCCGAACGGTCATAGGTAGCGTGCGGTGAAGGGGAACCACCCATTTTGCCCAATAGTGCACTCCTGACAAAAGGTGCAAAAGCAGGCGGCACGAGTTTTCGTCGACGTATCGATCGACAATCCTCGTAATAATGCGGAAAGTTTGGTGCTTATGGACCTTCCCACACTAAACGAGCATTGCAACGGCGTAAATACGTCCAAGCATCAATGGTCCAAACCATGAAAGTATAATAGATTGACATGGACTGTGGTATTGTGTCCTTTAAAAAGAGTGGCCGAAGACTAAAGACACCCTACTCAACACACCGTCATAAACATCAGGCACTTCATGGCGACGTCCCGAGTCTGCGAACAGGATTCGTAGCGATATGTTAAGTTCATCTAGAGACCAATGGGAAAGGAGTAGACACCGTGGCAATCCAAGTAGGAGACCACGTCACTGATCCTCGGCAACCTACCGGGCGTCGCAATGGGCGTGTGATCCGCATTCGTCGAAATCCGGCCTGTCTCATGCGGGCCGTGGTCGTTAAATGGGATGACACCGGTACTGAAGAAGAACTCGAAGAAATTGAATTCGGTCCACTAGAAGATTAGGAAGGAATTAGATATTCGCTGAGCAACTAAATTCTCTGGTCAAAAGGGGTATTCGGGGTGAGATGGTAGTTTTTCCTGGATGGATCGACAAACCGCATACGTCTTGCTCGACGGACGCTATCGATCGGTTACGACTGCCATCCACCGCGCCGTTCTCGCCTTATATTCCTGATGCCGTCAAAACTTGAGAAAGCTTCTCTCGGCAATGGAATGGGCCAGACCGGTGGTTATTCAGCGCGCGAGCACGGCAACTAAATAGATTCACGGAGGGTGCATTGTTGGACCCATGTATCAATAGAGCAACGCAGCCGCTCTAGCTGATTTTCTTGTTGGGCTACAATATCGGGGATAGCCGATCCCACGGCACCTAAATTAGATTGCATATTGATCCATGCGCTAAATGCCCCAGAGTAATAGAGTTGAGCCGCAACCAATAAGTCGGGCCGCATCACAGGCTTCACACGTGGTAATAAATCACCGACCACATAAGCTCCTTCAATGCACAGCGTAAGAATGGCCGATGATACCGCTAAGGACGCCTTAAGACTTTTTGGCAAGGCTTGCGGGTTGGCACGGTCATTTTGCAACTGGCGGTAGCCTTGCATGTCCCGTTCAGCAAGAATCAGGAATTGTTCAGGGTCATCCAGTGTATCGGGATAGTCGAGCTGTGAAATTGCCGCTATTTTGCTCGTTAAAGCTGTGGCCACGGCAGCAGCCACGGCTCCGGCACTGCCACCAGCCCATGCAGGGCTAGGAAATGCGGTTCGCTGGAGGAATTCCTCGACAGTCCAATCTTTTAATGCCACCAGTTAGGCCCCCCACACTCAAATCCAGTCTTTTCTTTTTTCGTAGTAACGCCCGCCTCAAAGGTTGGTAATGTGATAATGTACGCCAGTGGGTGGGAGGCTCCATTCCCGGCCCTCGGCTCCCTCCGATTAACAATGTTATTGTACTACGAACCAGTGCGTCACAATGTGAGCCTTATCACACTCGGCATGACAAGCCGTTAAGCTGGAATGCGCATCGACTCACCATACATTGCTGGACAAATGCAATCGTGATTCCCGAAAAATGTCAAGATGTGAAGGCGTAAAGGTGGTGGGAAATCAAGGGGTTGTCAAAAGCAACCCTTACAACAGATTTGAGATCGATTACCGCGAGTTGGGCCAGGATGTGGTCTCGTCGTGCGCAGTGAGCTTTGCGCAGTCATCACCTTATCCGGAGATATTCGTGTATTTCAGTGAATGAGGGCCCTTAGTGTTATCCCCTCTGTGATCAATATCACGATAACAGGCAGGGAAAACTCTAAACTAGTCTTAATGGCAGTGCGAAAGTCATAATAAGCAAGGAGGTCCATGATGGAACCTGTGGTGGTGGAAGTGAAAAGCATCCTCAAACAGGGTTTATCCTTGTTTAGTCATATGATGCAGACGGTGAATGCACTCAAACCAGGACAGACGCTCATTGTCAAATCAACTTTTCAGCCCCGTCCTCTTATTTCACAGATGCGGCGACGAGGCTATACAGTCACTCAGGAGAAGATCGGAAGGATGCTAGTGACCACATTTACGGCCGGGCAAGACGTTGGTCAGAACCCATCCCAAGAAGGTCGGTCCTCATCCGAGCCTGTGGTTATTCAAGGTGCTGAGACATTTCTTGATAACCGGGAGTTGGTGCCGCCCGAGCCAATGCAGCGGACACTGGCAAAACTAGAAGAGTTGCCCGACGGATCGGTGCTGGTGATCCACAACGATCGTGTTCCTGTGTTTTTGCTGTCGGAGCTGGATGATCAAGGGTACCCATATGAAACCCAGGCTCTAGACGATGGCTCGGCCATTGTGCGTATTTTAAAGACCCACTAAAGGCGGGCTCGATGATGTTTACTCACCATGCACGACTGACAGTGGGCCGTGTCTATACCGATAGGACAACCGCCTTAGGGGTTCCTTTACTGTTCTGGGGAACCGGAGTCTTGGGAATTCTCGTAGGCCTGTGGCGTTTGGCTCGAGAGAGCAGACGTCTTGTTCACGGTCAGGTAGGGACTGGTTCGGTTATTGCCGTCGTACATCTCTTTACGCTTGCTGGCTTTACGATGGTAATGATGGGGGCGCTGTACCAATTGACGTCGGTGTTGTTGAACTGTGACCCGGTACCCGCTTGGCGCGCTTGGGTCCAATGGGCTTTCTATGTGGCCGGGGTTGCGTGTTTTGTGACGGGCATGGCCGGTAATCACTTTATCTGGATTGTTGCAGGCGGTGTCGGATTGGTCGTCGGTATTGGAGCTTTTCTGGCGAACATGGCGGGACGATTTCGCCGGCGGACGACATGGAACATTACCACCCTCTATGTGACGAGTGGAGAGGTCTATTTAGCTCTGGTGGTTATTTGGGGGGCGCTTTTGGTGTGGGGGTATGTGGGGGGACCGGATATGGATGCCCAGATCCCTGTGCACCTGACCTTGGCCTTGGGGGGATGGTTTGGTTTTATTGTTGCCGGGGCGAGTCTTCGGTTGTGGGCGATGTTTGGCCCAAGACATCGCGAACCACGCTATTGGCTGGTAACATGGCTTAGTGGTAATATTGCCATCTTTGGCTTGATTCTTGGGCATCTCGTGAACAACCGTGTTCTGGTGGGAATCGGATGGGTGGTGCAGATCGGTGCGGTCGGCGGATACATTGCTGATGTCGTGCGTGCTGGGCTTTTTGATCGGAAACTGGTGAAGCAACCCGTCCTATTCACGGCAGTTCCGGCTATGGCCTTTCTCGTGATTTTTGAAGGTATGGGAACAGTGGCGGTGATAACGGGCAACAACTTTTGGTGGATTGGGGCATTACTAGCATACAGTCTAGGCTGGGTGGGCCTGAACTTTATCATGTTTAGTCAGAAACTCATCCCGTTTCTCGTCTGGCTCCATCGCTACGCCCATGTTCACAATCGCGGCAAAATGCCTCGACTCGATGATATTTGGCGACCGTGGTGGGCTTATCCGCTGGGGATTATGGCGACATTGGGTGTAGGCGGAGTGGTGTTGGGCGCTTTGCTCGGAGTAAGCCGCGTGATTAACTGGGGCTCATGGGCCGAGGCACTGGCTTGGATCGGGTGGATCGTTGCTGGTGTCCTTGCGGTAGCAGGCCCTCATCGACGTCCGCAATAAGGGGAAAAGGAAGGGGAAGCAGTCTCAGTCGGATTCCCTGGTCCCGGTCGTGGCAGTTATTCGCATCCGTCGGACGCTGTGGTTTGGAGGTCTTTCTCGCTCAGGAGGCCCGACGCTAGTAAACTTTCTGGTACGAGGATAAGGGAGGGGCGTGTGTGAATTCGATAGGTGTGGCAAGGATTGGAACAGTCGAGGCCGGTAAGGGTCACCGCATCTTAGTAGACCGGTTGTGGCCGCGGGGGATCCGCAAAACCGATGTCCTTTGGGAAACCTGGCTCAAGGATCTTGCGCCGAGTACTCGCCTGCGACAAGGGTACGGGCACAATCCTGCGCGCTATGCGGCTTTTCGGGAACAGTATTGGAAAGAACTGACAGAACTCATAGGATCTCCCGGCTGGGAGACATTACTGACGCTGTGGCAGACGAACCCCATTGTCCTTGTCACGGCGAGCCGCGATGTGGACCACAGTCAGGCACCCATTCTCCGTGACTTCCTTCAAACCATGGGAGATAGATCGAGGGTCGACTGATGAAGAAAAGAATGTTAATCTCAATTAAGATCCCAGCGAATTGAGATACTCTTTTCTAAGAGGCCAATATGATGGTCGATTGGTATTTGGATTGACATAAAACTACCTATCGCTCACATGCTACGCCTAAAGCTCGAATGCTTCGTGGGCGACCTCCTTTGTGATCCGAAGCCCCATAATTCCAAGCAGCGTATGATGATCTGGTCATAGGTAAAAATCAAATGGCTCTCGTTATGTCGGAGAACGATAATCCCGGGTTGGTGCTTGAGCAGGCATCACGAGGCACTAAAAGCCGACTGTAGTGCCGTTTTAATGATTTTCACCATCCATGTCTTGCTGGTTCACCCGTGTCGCAATAACACTTGACGAGGATCCAGGCACGCATGCTGCTACTAGTCCACCGAACCAAGCCCAAGTAGTGAAAAGCGTATAAAGTTTGTCACGGTTATCGTGCTCCTTTGGTGTTATGCGACAAACTCAACTGCGTTTCAACGCCATAGGCCGTATTATTTGACCACCAATCACTGGGCCTACCGACATCCAAAGCTGCATACCTTCATGGCGGTTCTGGTGCGTGCGAAGAAATAACAGCAACCCTCTAGTGTTTCGGGCTTGGGCTCCTAAATCTATAAGTCTTACAACACTATAATACGCATCTTATAGGTCTGCGGTATCTATCATCCGCGGACGATAGCCTCCATTTAGTTTTTTTCAAGCCTTGGAGAAAGAATTAGCGTCGTAGGTAAAGGCTGCGTTTATTATCCTAAGTAGCAACAAAAGTTCTGTTACAACGTGTGACTAGTAGAGTTATTAAGGTGTAGACGGGGAAATATCGGTCAAGTCCTAATTTGTGTGTAAAAACGTTCCCTTGGTTTGGGAGTCGTTATGCGACGGACGTATCTCCCGCGGGTGGCACCTCTGCCGCCGCTTGCGACTGGTTTGCGTGCCAATACGGTTCGAGGTTCAGGTACCGCGGGCCCGTGGTCCATGCTTCATGCTGCTCGAGCAACAGCGCGCCTAAGAGGCGGATCGCCGACTCCCGGTGTGGAAAAATCCGAATCACCCGTTCGCGGCGCCGGATCTCGGCGTTGAGCCGCTCGACGCCATTCGTGGTGCGTAACCGCTGGCGCAGCGCCTCGGGGAGTTGCAAGACCGCCAGCGCCTCCTCGAGTCCGTCCTCCCCAATCGCCACCGCGCGGGGCGCGCGCTCGGCAAAGTCCTGGAGGAGTTTGGTCCCCAAGGTGTCGACGGTGGCCCGGTCGGGGGCTTCGAAGAGCGTACGGAGACGTCTATGGAGTTCGCTCTGCACCGCCTTCGGCGCGGCGTCCAGGACGTTGCGGGTCAGGTGCGTTTGACAGCCGAGCCTTGTGGAATCGAAGTTGGCCTTCAAGAACCGTTAAACGGCTCGTCACGCAGGAGTTTTGTGAAGGGGGGCGTCCATGATTATCGATATTGGCTCCGATGGTAATTCTACCGCCGAAGCTAAGGGATTGTTGCTAGATAGTCGTTATATCAGAAAAGATGATAGACTTTTCACTTCTGTCCCGCAGCGGAGTTTATAAAGCCGAATTTAACGGTATCGGAAATTGGGGTGGGTACATTCCATCCGTGTATTTTCTGGGAACAAAAAGTACAAAGGTTTATGCAGTAGACCTGGATGAACGTATAGTCCCGTTGCTTAGTACTCAACCTACAATTATCCCCTTATAGTGGCCAACTTTGCTGACCTTGCACGTTGGATCTGTGAGCCCTTAGATGCTGCATATTGTATTTCAGCGGTCGAGCATATGGACGTCACCGATATTATTTCTGGATTTAATGCTTTGCGGCACCTTCTTCGTCCGGGAGCTCTATTCATTTTGACGCTACGGCAGCCTTGAGGAGCGTCATTGCGGCCGTATGCCTGAGTACGTGCGGTGTCACCTGTTTGCTTTTTAGGGAAGGTTAGGGAAGGAGCCTGTTCTATCGCGTGTTGCATGAGTGCCACGCCACATTCCACGGCATCGGAACTGAGCCGGGGCTGTCCCAAAAGGCACAAATTAACGAGGTCAATCGCGTCGACAAAACGTTGCCGGATCAACAAAAACCGTCTTTTTGGTAAGATCTTCTAAAGGAGACGCCTATTCCCCGACTTCGGGGCATCCAAGGAGAAGCCCGTGCTCAACTTGTTGGAGGCGTATCCCTTTGAGGCCGTGATGGTCGTCAATCCCCAGCACATTGAGGGCATGCCCGGGCGGAAGACCGACGTGCAGGACTCGCGGAGAATTGCCGGGTTGCTCCGGATTGGCGCGTTGAAGGCCGGCTATATTCCGCCGCGTCCGCAGCGGGTGTATATGGCCAAATAGAAAATGGCTCTTCCGTACTTTTGCTGGACGGCAGGAATTTGCTATTTTATGGAGAATAAGGGACATGCCTCAACCCGGAAAGCGTCCTGTAGAAATGTGATTTCGGCGGACATCAACAGCTTCTATTGTAACTAGTTAACATAATATCTCTTATCGGACACAGCCCTTGCCTAATATTATACAGTTTTTCTCCGAACCATGGCGAATATTGGACGGCATTCCATTCATAACCGTTTAGAATGCTTAATATTCCTTTTAGTTATTTGCCTTCGATCTTCGGACTGTGTACCATAATTTTGAAATTTGTTAGGAGGTTGATTGTATGACCCGCACAGTGGGGCTGATTCTTGGCGGCGTGGGTGTCATTGTCGTCGGCGCGTGGACGCTATCGAGTTTACGTCCGGCATCCCGACCAGTGTCGTCGGCTTATTCCCGTCCTACTCCGGCTCGGCGTCCGTCCTCTTCCATGCCGTCGTTGCCATCCTTTCCGTCGTCTTCCAGTCCGTCTTCGGCGTCGCCGTCTCCATCGCCTAGCGCCTCTGGAACTTCTTCGGTTTCGTCGGGTTCTTCGCCTTCTAGTGCCGTTCCTGTAGCGTCCTCGGTGTCTGCCTCCACGCCGATGGAGACCGTCGATATGGGCACATTTGGTACTGTTTCTCTGCCTGCTTCATGGAATCCGACACCCAATGTCTCCACCAGCCCAGACGGTAGCGTGGGCTATTTTTGGAGTTCCGGATCTGATGCCTTTACGTTTCGCTACTTCGAACCGTATGGCGCGAATCATAATGCGACCCTCCAAAGCGACCCATTTGACCCATCCCTATCTCTTCCGACCGGCACGGCGGTGACCAGTCATCCTGCTGCCGATGAATGGAACTTTCAAGGCAACGGGCTAACCGGCGCTATCTTTACTACGCCCTCGATGCAAGGGGCCTATGTGATTTGGGTATCGGGTCCCGATACGTCGGTCCTGCAATCGATTTTAACTAGCGTGTATCTGTATGGGTCCGATTTCACCAATGGACAAGGAGGCTGATCCTGTGATCGCTAAACTTCTCCGGTTCTGGTGGGTCCTTTTCGTGGTCATCGGTGTGGTCTGGTGGCTGTGGCCGACTTCACGCGTCATTCAGCGTGTGCCTGTGAAAGCGGCCCCCGTATCTTTATTAGCCCGTGAACAATTTATTATGCACTATGCGTCCCCGGTCGACCAACGGTTGTGGGTTCAGTCGGGGCGGCCTCCCATTCGTTTTTCGCCGGTTGATAACATTTTGTATTTTACGCCGCGGCCTTCTGGCCCCGATGGTAACATTCCTCTCGCTCTCCGCTGGCCGCGTTCCCCAGCGAATCAGCATATTTTGAGCCAGTTGGTTGGTTCGCCTGCGGTGGTTTCGAACGGTATTCCCGTGGCATGGACTTTTCATGCTGTGAAACCATAGAAAAGGCATCGTGAGATTTCTCCGATGCCTTTTCCTTTGAGTTAGTAGTCGCACATTCCCGATGAGGGCGGATACACCGGGTTGAAATAGTTTAATTGACTTTCCGTAATACTACTGCAAGGCGGTTCAACATTCGTACAGCTCAGGGATGCCGTGGCCAGGTTCGCGGGTAGCCACAACCACCATCCGATTTCTGGTGTTCCCGGCGCGGCTCCATCCGCGTTGTTACATTCGGCAAAATCGTCCACGTCTTCGCTGTTCTCGGTCCCGTAAAACATATTCACAATCGAAGCCCATGAATCCCCACTTTGCACTTGATACGCGATGCAGTTTCCGGCATAACCACTCAAAGTCGGAATGTCCGCAAAGATCTCGCTACAATCTCCATAGATGCCCACGTTTGGTTTCCCCCTTATATGATGGTCACATTTGTAATGCGGTCTAACATGGATTTCCGATGGGTCTTCCGCCGCGGGTGTACTTTCTTGGTGTGCCGTCGCCGTCTTTTTTCCGCCATTTTCTCACCCCCTTTAGACGTGAATGCCATATGCCGTGCCGTTGGTGAAATACACGTCCGACCAGTTCCCATTCGGCAACGTAATGCGCTTATACCCGGTGTAATTTGACGGAATGCTGGACGCTTGATTCCGAATACCGGTTTCGACTTCTTCGAGTAAGTGATCGCTCCCGTTCCCCATGGACGGCATCGTGGTGCTCGTGGTTCCATTCCCGGTATAACTGCCGGTTGTGTTCTTCTCCTGTGCATCAATTGCCGCGAACTGGTCGACCATGAACTGGGGAACCTTCGTGACCGGCGTTCCATCGGCGGCCACGGTATCTATGCGCACTGTGGCCCCGTTGCTGGCCTGATACGTCGCCACGCCATTTGAAACTTTTTTGGGATAGGCATACTGGCTGGACGTGACGATTTTCTGGTATGGGTCTTGCGGCTTGGACGTGAGTTGGGACGTACTTCCCGTTTGCGTGGACGTGGCGACGGTGCTATTGGCCGCCAGTGCTCCCGTGGTATCGGGCGTGCTGGTTTCGCTGGCCGTGCTGTTCACACTGGACAGAAAGGTTGGGACGGCATTCGTTGCTCCCTTCGCGGCCATGCTTCGCCAAATGAGGAAAAGCACAAGGGCGATCAGAATCCATCCTATGGTTGTCATCGCTTTTTTCCCCTTTTCCGCTTGCGGGCGCGTTCTGCCTTCCGTTCCATGCCGCGGACGCCGTATTTGCGATCTCCGACTTTGGCCGCGGTTTCCCGGCCTATTTTGAGGGCTTCGCTCGCGCTGTAGCCCTTCGCCCGGTACTCGGCAGCTATCTTCATAGCTAGCCGCTTAAATGCGCTGGTTTCGGCCATTTTGTTGCCCCCTTATGAGAACAATTCCACGACTGCCACCGTCAGATCTCCCGACGTGGGCGCAGTAGCCCCTATTGCCACTTCCACAATTAGCGAATCAAAATGGGCGGCTAATACCTGGGCGTCTGTCATCTCCGATGTGTATTGTCCGTAGCCGCTGGCCGCTATACCGCCGCTGTCTTCGTAACTTTGGCCGCCTGCTGTGTTGTTGAGAGCGTCATACGTGCTGTCAAACGGGATAAACGTCACGCTCTCAAAAGCCTCATTGGTGGAGTTTTCCACAATAAAGCTTCTGGCACGTGCCGACCTGTTTAATACTCCTACCATGACCAGTTGATAGGTTGAGGACGCCGTGAGGTCGGTATACGACGCACTCCCAATTTGTTTCGGCGGCGATGCCACCGCTTGGGACCCAACTGGGAACAACGTTATGTCGCTCATACTCTCCTCCTATATGGCCGTGTTATCTTCGCGAATCCCGCCGATGTAACAATTCACCGCGTCGGCGCTATACACACTGACCTGCATGAAGTTCAATCCGGCTGTCATGCCGGTATGCGGCGGCAATACAATATCGTAGTTGGTGGCACTTGCGTCTTGACCGCCAAATTTGACGTTCATCGGGACGGTCCCTTCGTTATAGATCACTATGCGGTTCACCGGCGCGGTAAATGTTAGCGTGGTGGCCTCTCCTGCGGTGGTCGTGAAATAGGAGTTGTTCGGGTCCATGGTATTGTACCCGCGCCACATCATCGCGGGTTCAAGGATACCTGCCATTAGGTTGTCACCCCTTCATTCGGATTGGCCGGATACGAATTTGCCGCCGCGACCGCCTTTTTCCATGCCTTCGATTCGCCCTGATAGTTCGGGTTCACCAGCAACGTATACCATTCGGTCGTCAGTTCGATATACCGAAACGCGACCGCAAGACTGGAACTCGTGTTGTTGTTGATCACCGCCCGAAATGCCGCGGTGTCCGTGGCCAAAAAAGCGCCCGCAATGGGTCCATTTTGCGCCCGTAATGTGACGCCGCTCCCGATGTTGGGACCGTAGATCTGAATCGAGTTGTTCACGTCCGCAGGTTCCATATCCACTTCATACACAATCCAGACGTAGTTCGCGGGCGCTTCCAGTTCGACGGTCTGCGTGTTCGCGGTCGGATAGTTGCTTGAAATAGGCACAAACGCATCAGTCTCATAAATCCGCGCGTGCCCTTTGAGCACTAATTCCTGAATAAAGGGACCCACTAGACGTTCACCTCCTCCCCGGGATAGATGAGATTCGGATTCCGCAGTTGTGGGTTGAGTTTTTCGATTTGCGCCAAGGTCAGACCGTGACTGAGGGCAATATCGTACAGGTTATTGCCTTCCTGCACGCGGTACTTTGCGCTACTGCTACTACTTTTTGTCCCGGCTTTCCGGTAGTACTGTCCCGTCGACGGATTCGTCGCGTAGTCTCCGTTATTGCTGGTTTTCGGGGCGCTGGTGGTCACACTGTGGCCGCTGGGAATGGTGATCTGCTGGCCCACGTCAATCAGATTGGGATTGCTAATTTGCGGGTTGGCCGCTTCGAGTGCGGCTAGTGAGACGCCCGTGGCCGCCGCAATCCCGGATAGGGTATCCCCGCTTTGCACGGTGTACGTACTGCCGCCACTATACGTTTTCGTTTTGGTTGTTGCGGTGGTTGTTGCGGGCGCATTGTTTGCGGTCCCGGTGTAGTTCGTGGCGCTGGCGGTGTTCGTTGTCGCTGGGGTCCCCGTAATGTCGCCGATCCACTTGGTCAAGCTGCCGTTCTTCCAGAGCTCATACAGAAGGATTGCCGCCGCAATGAGAATAATCCCTCCGATGAGGTTGTTTTGATTCTTTGCCACGTCAAACCCTCCCTATAAGCCGAGCCATTTGGCGAGTCCTGAAACTTTTTTGCCCACCCATTTCCCGGCATCTTCAATATCGTGGGTCACCGGCAATTTCAAGACGGCTTCCGTGCCGGTCGCAATGCCTTGCAACGCACTCCCGGCCAAGTCTTCCGGGGCACTTCCCGCGGCGGCTCCTAGGATGCCTTCCCACGTCGTCGGGATGGTAACGCCGCCTTTAATTCCTGCCGTCAGGTCGTTGGCATTGGCATTGGCTAAGTCTTTTCCGCTAATTTTCGTCGTACTGTGAGACCGCGACACGTCGTAGGCTCCTTGAGCCGCATTTTTGGCGACGGTGACGGATAGCTTCCCGATTTGCTTGCTCGTGGAATCGGCCAGTGACGCGATCTGCCCTTCGACGTTTTTCAGCGCGGTCCCTACATCCGTGATAAGTGAGGACGTATAGGGCGCGGTCGTGCTCGCTGAGGACGACAGTCCGCGCCAGAGAAAAAAGAGAACGACCGCCGCAATGAGCACCACAATGAGATCATCCATGGGTCTCCCCTTCTTTCGTGTCGCTCGTGGTGTCTGTCGGTGTGGTCGACGCGTTCGGGATGTGGAGAACGCGTTCCAGATTGGCCAGCGTGGGCAGATAGTCCTTAATTAGCTCCACGAGTGTTTCCGTCGTGCTCCCCGTCTTCCCGCGGACATGCTCCAGTACGCTCGTCGCCTCCGTGATGATGCCTAGCCAGAGGGCAATGGGCACGACCACGCGCAAAGACGGCTCCACAATGCTGAGCAATGCCACGAGCACGGGTAACCCGATTTCATCCAATGTCTTCGAGAGGGTCCGGCGAAATGCCGCGCTGGAAAAGCGCTTCGTCAGCAACGCTTTCCCCGTTCCTACCACAAAATCAAGCGCAATCAAGCCTAGTAACGTCCAAAATTCTGCCGCGTCTGCCTTCACCACCGCCAACACCTGCCCGAGATAGTTCACAGTTTCATCACCACCCAGACGGCGACGACCAATAGCACGAGACCCACGAGTGGGCTGTCAAAGGCATTCGTGCTTTTGGCCTGAGCCGCCTTTTTCACGCTCTTTTCGCTATCCAATGGTGAGACGGCGGGCGGCAGGGAAAGCAGGCTGGCCAGCGTGACGTTTTTCCCTCCGGCTAGGGATAACGTTTGTGCGGCTTCTGCGCCATACAGCGCTTCGAGATTCATCCTGCTTCCCCCCTTAGCTTAGTGGTGATAAGGTTTCGATGATCGTGTAGATGTTGGCCGGTTGCGTAATGGTCACGCTATCCGGAATCGTAATCTTGGCCTGATACAGCGACAAGCCCGATGAGTTGATCACGTCGCGCAATGTCCGGGTCCAATAGAGATCGAGACACCGTGCTCCCGTTGAGAGTGGCAATTTGCCCAGGTATCGGTAGTTTTGCAATGCCCGGTAATCGCCATCGGTAAGCGTGTATGGGTTTTCGTAGTCCTCAATCTCGTACTGCGTGGTCATGCCTTGCGTGTAATCGAGTGCTGTTCCGTTGTTTTCGATCACATTCGTGACTCGGAGGTATACCTGGTTCAGTGTGGGCAAGTCGATGTAAATTTCGCCCGTGCTGGTGATGTTCTTCCGCAGGACCTTGATGTTGTGAAGGGTCGACAGGTCCGGTTTCGTTTCTCCCGCGCTGAACAGGAAGGATTCGGCCCATACCTCCACGGTTCCTGTTAGGCTCAGCGTATCGCCGCTGGGCGGGCTGGCAAATTGCGGGTCCGACGCGCTCCGGAGGTCCAGTTCGAGATAAATGCTGGTTTTATCGTTTCCGGCCCAAATAATGCCCGTCTGGTTCGCGTCCGTGACCGTCACCGGTAGCATCGTCGTAAATTCGACCGTGTTGGCTCCTGCGGCCACTCCCATCTGGCTGTTATCCGCATAGCCCGGACGCATAATCCGGCCCATGAGTTCTGCCGAATAGCCGTCTTCTGAGAGCGGAAACAGGTTCCCATTCACATTTAACCGGGCATTCCGAATGAGCGACCAGGGCGCGCGCCATCCTTGGGTCCCGGCGGTTGTCCCGGAGTTCGTGAGCGTCCCATAAAACCTGATCCAGATTCGTGAAAGATAGCCGGTGCGTGGAATGAGCACGTTCGTCTGTCCTTCCGCATAGGAAAAGGACTGGACCTGCCGCATGACTTGCCGCATGGTTAGACCCCCTCCACCGCGCTCGAAATGCCGGGAATATTGATCATCTTGAAAATCCACTTCATCAGCCAGATAAATACGAACGCAATCAAGCCGACCTTTACCATGTCGCCTACCGTGAATTTCATCTGCTGTCTCTCCTTCGTTTTGGACGTTCTGCCCGGCCCAGTTTCAATATTTGTGCCGTGCCTTCGCCCTTACGATAGAACAGCCACGTAAATTTCGGCCACGTCTGACTGCTGAACTCGTCATATCCCCGGACAAAGCCCACGACCTTTTGGGCATCGCTTTTGATCAGGTTTGGCGATGCAAAATAGGCATGAGCCTCGGAAAAGAACAAGTTATGGACATCGACCGGTCTTTGCGTCTCGGCCCAGACGCCGATCTTCAGGCTCCGCCCCGTAATAATGGCCTGTCTGAGCTTTGGTCCCATGCGCTGGCCGGGCGCGACTAGCGCGGCCTCGTTGAGACTGAGGCAGGTCCACTTGCGCGTGAGGACGGCTTCGCCCAGAATGTTTCCCGCATCTACTGGGTCCATGTCGCCCGGCGACCGCCAGATTACGCGGGCGAATCGGAGTAAATCCCGCGGATTTTCTGTGATGTGGAAGTTCGGCAGCTGGACTTCGTGTTTCGGGTCATGAATGATTGCGCTGGGCATGTTCTTCACATAGCCCAGCGCCAAGGTACTTTTCCCGCTCCCGTTCTCACCGATGATTGTCACTTTTTCATACGGTGAAATTTTGGGCCTCATACTTCAAACACGTCCTGCAATGTTTTCACAATCCGACGCACGACGGCTTTCACTTTATGGGCCTCGGCATCCGGCACGCTTTTTAACTGCGGTATCACCACGTTTTTGAGGACGGCATCCACCATGGGATGCATGGATTCACCTTCGAGTTCTTTTTCCAGTCGGTCGAATTTTTCCTTGAGCGTGTTGTTTTTCATCTTTTTTATCCCCCTAGTTTGTTTTCTCCGTATATCCAGTCTCCGGACTGTTTCGGGTCCCTTTTGTTCTCTGCAACCTCGGCCGGTTTCTCAATGTGGGCTTTCCGCGCTTCCGCAAGTTGTTTATCCCATGCCAGCCGCTTGCTGATCATAGCGCCATGTCCCAGCACCACGGTCACAATCGCCACATGCTGGGGCGCCACGTCTTTCAACACCGGCGTCATGTTGAACACGTCCGCCGTGGGTCCCACCAGTGGTCCGCCCTCTGTCTCGTTCCATGCCCAATGGGGACCTTTGAGGCTGGCCATCATGCCATACAGCCCTTTCAGAAGAACCTCCATCACCTCCGGGGTCCAGCCGCCCGCGCTGGGAACCGTTCCCGTCGCGGCAACCGGCTCGGTTTCCTCCATCAGCACGGGCGTTCCGGCCTCCACTTCCAACACCGGCATCTCAGAATCCAATGTTATCGCCACCCTCCCACAAGAGTGCTAAGATGATACCCCCCATGACAGCTAAGCCCACGGCCTGTTTGGTGGTGGTGATTTTGCCCGGCGCAAAGTCTTTCAAGTCAAAGAGGTTCGCGAGTTCTGAGAGGCCGTTCGAGAGCGAGAGACCAGACGCGGCAGACGCCTGCAACTCGGATGCCGGAACCGGGGCGAGTTCGTGATAAATCTGCTCTATGGTGGACGCGTAGGACGGCGAACCGCCCGACCACACTGAGAGTTCTTGTCGCCCTTCTTGCGAAAAGAACTGCCCGGCATCGCCGTTCCGCAGGGCGGCGACCAGGGTTCCATAGCTTGGGGATGTTTGGGTCAGCGTATTTATGGTTGCTTGCGCTCCGGTTGCCCAGTCCGGATAGCACTGGACCCCGACGTTGTTGATTGCTTTGCTTCCCGGCATCTTCCACGTCGTGTTCATCGGGTTGTGGCATTGAAAGGTTGCGTTCCATCCATTTTCGAGTCCCATCCATGCTACGAGCAGGTTGATGTTCGTGGCCGTGGGCGTGGCATTGAGCCCATTCAAAATCGCTTTGGCCGCGGTGTAATAAGCCGGTGACGGCGTGATACTCATGCTTTTCCCCCCTTAAAACTCCCACTCCCAGATCTTTTTTTTGTGCTCCGGCGCGGTTTCGGCGTTTGTTTCGGGTTTCTCCGCTACCTTTTTTCGTGTGCGTCCGGGCGTTAGGTTCTGGGCACGTCCCGGAAACTTATCTAGCGGGTATTTTTTTCCTTGCGTGCCTTCGCCGGTTGCGGTCCATCTGTAGCCGCATCCGTAGCACACCGCGACCAGGGCGGTTGGCTTCTGGTAGTGAGTACGTCCACATTGTGGGCACGCTACATTTGGCACTGCGGTTTCTCCTTCCGTCTATTTTTTCTTGTCGCCCAGTTAGCGATTTCTTGAAACTCTTCCCATGTGAGGTCGGGGACTTCTAACCTAGCCACTTTATACGCATTTAACTGGATTTCCTGTAAGACCGATTCCTTAGACTTGCCGTCTTTTCCTCCCGCATAGGATATCTTCAGAGCTTGCCAAAAGGACTTCCACCCTACTTTGGTCAACCACCACGGGCGAAGAAGTAGCATACGGGCATGAGAAACATACGGTTTCTGAGTGAATTGCTCATCGGTTATCACTGTCGTAGCGGCATCAATTTTTTTCTTCTCCATTCATGTCCTCACTTTCTACATTTTCGAGTTCGACATAGTGAAGAGACCCGTCTAACAGTTCGGTGAGCACTTCATGAGACCAGCCCTTCAGATACGCCTCCACGAAACCGCCACGCGCTTTCCACTCACACACGCGGCATTTGGCTAAGGTTTTGGTCATTTGGCCTCCTTTTCGGGCGGTTTCAACCGCAGACGGCACGGTTCGCAATTCAAGTCGAAATGGTCCGCGGTCCCGTGTTCGGTCTGCGTCACGTAGCGTCCTTTCTCCCAGCCGGCGACCGGCGCGGCAATCGCCGATAGCACGCCTACCAAAAGCCACTCCCACGCATATTCTACCGGCGACTGTGCCCAGTATCTGCGGAACTTGGCTTTGGTCTCGGACACAATCACATTGCGCCATCGTTGTTCCTCGGACTGGGGACGGCCATGCGTTCGGCCTATGTCCTTGCGGTCTAGAGCATTGTTCCGGTACTTTTGCGTCGTGATTTCACCGTCCAGTGTGACTACCCGTTGGCGTGCGGCTATTCCTTTAACGGGTCCGAAGGTTTGCGAATCGCCTAATATTTCGTAGTCCCATTGGTTCGTTTTGGGGTTCCACGTGCGACGCACGTGTCGCCCTTCGGTGGGTTCGTGTTTCATATATGCGCGTTCTTTTTCCCACTGGGCTACGGTCTCGCTCCACCGAATGCCATACATTGCGCCTCCTGTGAACAGGGTCCGACGACCATACAGCGCGCGCGCGAGTTCCTTTGCCGCTTCTGCATCGTCTTCAAGGTCTGCGGTTTTGGTCACATATTTGACCAGTTCTTTGCCGACCGTGCTTGGGTCGGCTTTTTTCACTTGTACGTTCCGCGTCTGGACCGACGTATAGTACTGCCATGCCGCCAAAACTAACGGACGCGGTATCCATCGGCTTTGTGAAACAACAAGTAAATGAATATGCGGATGAAAGGTCCTTGCCTTCTTGTTGAATGTGATTTCGAGACGCCCCATGTAGCCCAGCATCATGCGGAATAAGGATAAACCGGCAATGGGTTTACGGCCTCTTTTCGCGTTCTTTTTTTTCTTTTTGTCCTTTTTGGGACGTTTCGCGGTTAAAAATTTCCGGTGCTTAGATTTTTTTTCCCTGGACGCTTTTCCGCTTTTTTTCGCCCGGCTTGCGCGCCAGAGTTTGCGCCAGGGCTGTAATATCTTCACGTCCAACCAGTTGATTGCGTTCCCGTTGGCATCCCGTTCCCACACATGCGGGATATTAGGGATCGTCAAGGTAATAAAATGCCAATAAAGTGGTTTAGCTTCGTGTTGCAATTCTTTCTCGCCGTCATCGAGAATTTTTTGGAGTACGTCGCTGAGTTCAGGTTGGTCTTCAGGCAACCGGTTCAAGGCACTTTGCAGCTCAACCTGCGAAACCATCCATCGGGAAACTTCTTCCCGCGTGCGATTGCCCGCGAGTTTTCCGCGTCCATCCATCACCGTGGCCCCGTCGACATACCAGCCTGCCATTCGCTTTTGGACCTCTTTTGAGCGGCGATTTGCACAGATTTCACAGAACCGGGAATGACACGTATAGGTATCCTGCACCACTTCCTTTTTGTCCGGCGTGATTCCGATAAACTGGACGGTTGAGCAGTTTCCTAGTTGCTTAGCTGTACGTGCCACAATGTCCATGTCTTCGCCCGACAACGCAGACCAAAAGGGCGACGGCAAGAGGAGTAACCGCGACATTTTTTGGTTATGCTTCATCTGGTAAGCGAACCATTCGTGGTAGGTCAGCCGTCGCTTTTTACCGGCACGAATTTTTCGCGACTTATTTCCGATAGTATCAAGAGAACGCTCCGCGACCGTGGCCATCATCTAACCTCTTTTCCCGTGAGAGTTGCCGATTTCGTAGCCGCCCCATGCGGCCAGCAGAACGAACAGCGCTTCAAGCACTTCTCTAAGCACGGACACACCCTCTTTCCCTTTCGACGCGTGTTACTTCCAGTCCGTACAGACCCAGGGAGTGCTCGACCAGTCGCACATTGACGACACGCACGTCGCCTACGCCTCTCAGCAGGTCTTCGGCCACGTCTCCCCGCGCAAAAACGACAAGTGGATCATGGTGCGCGCGGACCAGTGTCCCGGTCCACGTATCATCGATCCTGAACCCGTCCAATAGATGCCAGCCTTGCGCTCCGATTTTCACCTTCCACATTTGTTTCATCGTTCTTCTCCGTCCAAGTTTAGTGCTTTGTTTAGCTGGGCCTGACTTGCGTCAATGACTGACCGGACAAGTGTATTGAACGGTATTACGAACTGTTGGTAGGCTACCCGCGTATAGTAGGGGTCGACAATTTCTATTGTCACGGTCGCCTGTTGCCCAATTTCTCCCTCAATCGACATGTTGTTGACTGTTATGCGTGCTTGGTTCACTGTCCGTCCTCCTCTCGAATGGTTACTTCTCGACGCTTTGCATAAACCGCTGCGATCGACCGACCGAATAACATCTCGGTCTGTCCCGTTGTTAGTGTGTGCGGCGTCCAATGACGCAAAATCAAGAGTTCTTTCGTGGTCCATGCCCGATGCCGTCGAACGCCCAGTCGCGTTAAGCGGCACTGAACCGCGACCGCGGTCCTACGCAAGTTCTTTCCGATTTCGTGAGCGGTGTGGCCGCGTTCGTACCACTCGGCGGCTAGCTGGTCCTCGATCGGTGTCCAGCGTCGGCGGTGTCGTGTGATGATCATATTGGTTCCCCCCTGACACGAGATCCACGGGCTTATGCATCACGGCTTGTTGCATCCCGGCCACGAATACGCGAGCGATAAACACGGCTTCGAAATAGCAATCCCAGCACAACTCCCCCGGCATCCCGATCCCGTGACATTCGGCTCCACAAACCACACAGTGATACGGTGAGTAAAAGTCGTCGCAAAATGCCGTGGGCATCGCCTGCGAAATGGCCGGTTTTGGGGCGGTCTCGGTTATCACTGTCCCGCCTCCTTCGCCATCCTTAACGCAAAGAAGTTGTACTGAAAGAAACAACATGCCTCGTCAAGCGATATGGGCCTTTCGGTTTTGTAGCCGTCTTCCCACTCGGTGACGAAAACGAGTCTGCTGGTGTCGCTCAAACACACCGTGTACTTGTACAGACCGCTTTCGCTCGACTTCTGCAAGACGTATCCCAGTTGGAAGGCTTCGGATAGCAGTTCCTGCTCAAACGGGTATGCTTCACCGTGGTTGCATCCGGTAGGACATTGCCAGGCATCTTCGCGCGGCCCCGTTTGCCTGTCGTTCCATTTGGGAACCCATACGTTTCCGCATGTATTGCATCGCATGGTTAAGTCCCAGTCACTTAGGACCGTCACGCCGTGGGCTTCAATTTCGGCTTTGCTTATCATTTGGCTACCCCCATCATGCTTATTATGTCTACTCTTGTCGGGGCTTTTGGAAAGACACAAGCCCCGATGCCTTATGGCTTCAGGGCTTGACGCGTTTTGTCCTTTTTTAACCTAAATATCTCTTATCGGACACGATTCTTCAAAAAATATTCCGTTCCTTTTGAGCCATATTCCGGATTCGATACGGTCACCTTTTGAATGTTTATTATTCCTTTTTGTTATTTGTGTTTGATCTTCCAACTGTGTACCATAATTTTGAAATTGGGTCGTTGGGAGGTTGATGGCTTGGTGCGTACCCTAGGGCTTATTCTTGGTGGCGTGGGTGTTGGGCTCATAGGGGCTTGGACGCTGTCTAGTTTGCATCCGGCCTCACGGCATGGTGCGTCGGCCGCTTCTCGTCCTATCCATGGCCGGTTTTCTTCGCCGATGCCGTCCTTGCCGACATTTCCTTCGTCTTCCAGTCCACCTTCTACGTCGCAATCTCCTAGCTCGTCCGTTGCTCCTTCTGTTTCGTCGTCTGTGCCTTCTCCATCGCCGTCTGTGACCGCTTCGGGCGTCCAGTGGGTGAATGTCCCGTTAATGCTGGATGGCACTGCGTTCGGGTCGGCCTCGTTGCCCTCCTCATGGAACGCAACACCGCGAGTGATCGATGGCGGAGGGTCCGGCGCGACGCTCGTTTGGTCTTCGCCGTCCGGGGCTAATTCGCTTAATGTGCAGGTTTCTTCCGCATATGGCTCTAATCATAATGTCCTGAACGGCGGTAACGCATTTGATCCGGCCTTGGCCTTACCTCAGTCAGGGTGCTCCATTAGCGCAAACGAAGGTGCTGTGTATCCCTTTACGTGTTCAGGCTTTCAAGGTTTTGTGGACACCAACCCCGCGGTTAGCGGGGCGGTGACGGTATGGACGGTTGGCCCCAATGGATCTGAGCTTTCGTATATTCTCAATTCGATCCAATTGTCCTCATCCGCTCTTGCTTCGGAGGGCCAATAGCATGCGGCGATTATGGTGGGTCCCGTTTGTGGTTATCGGCGCGGTATGGTGGCTATGGCCCGTTCCTCACTCAGATCAGCAACCGCGTTCCAAGGTTTCACTTGCCTCCTTAGTGGCCCGTGAACAGTTTATTATGCGGTATGCATCACCGGAAGACCAACGTCTGTGGGTGCAGTCTGGGCGGCCGCCCATTCGTTTCTCTCCCAGCGATGATATTTTGTACTTTACGCCGCGTCCTTCTGGTCCTAATGGTAATATTCCTCTCATCCTGCGGTGGCCGCGTTCCGCAGCCGATCAGCACATTTTGACTCGGTTGGTCGGATCTCCGGCTTTGGTTACGGCTAACGGCCACGTGATCCCCGTGGATTGGGATTTTCATGCTGTGACGCCATAGCCATTGGCGTTGTCGTGTGCTATGCAGTCGAAATCACGAACCGTTATATGATCTGTCAAGTGTGTTCTTTTGGATTTGCATTGAGGATGTTACCGTGTCTCGTTCACGGTCGCGAGACGCTCATGCCTGACCCCAATTAACCGTTGAGCCCAGTCTTTTCAGAAACGTTCACCTAATAGGCAAGACACTTCGCGTTCTTCTAGCGGCGTAATGCATGTAAGCTAAGGAGACGATCTGCTTTGATGCTCCATACGCGTCTTCACTCGCTTGCTGCGCGCACGACCTAGCTATTTCAAAATCTACATCCTGTGGTATTGGTCTCACGATGGATAACTAGCGCCGTAAAACCACAGCCTAAATGGGACGACAACTCTGTTTCTTGCGAAGATATGTTGTAAGATAGCATTAGCAAGTTTGTTGCATTCGGTTAGGAGGATTTATCGTGGCTCAAGAAGACAGTGGACTGCACACCAATGTCGTAGGTTTTTGGGGCCTTGTCAGTCAGAGTTTAGCGGGAATGGCGCCAAGCTGTGATGTTGTCGCCTTCATGACAGCGGGCGCCGCGTTTGCGCTTGTTGCGTTGCCGTTGTCTTATTTGTTGGCTTTTGGCTTGATGTTTATTGAAGTGAATACGCTTTACCATTTATCGAAAGATCGCGCGTCGGCGGGCGGATATTACAGTTATGTCTCGGCAGGCCTTGGGACAAAGGCATCGCTAATCACGGGATTTATGGTAATTTTTTACCAAACTCTCAGCGTCGCAGCTATTCCTGTATACATTGGCGGTGTGTTTTTGCCAGGATTAGCCGCGCGTCTACATATGACCTTACCTCCGCTATTTTGGATTTTTGCTGTGCTTTTCTTTATTGGCGTGCCGTGGCTACTATCCGTCATGGGAATTCGTCCGAGCATTAAAGTGCTGGCTACCACGAGTTTAATTGAGATTTCATTTTTAATTGTGGCCTCGATCATCATCATGATAAAAGTCCACCCCGGGCATCCTTTGATACCCTTCGAAGTGGGCCGTGTGGGCATTAAAGGCGTTTCTTTAGGCATGGTCTTTGCTATCACGAGTTTCATCGGCATTGGCAGTCATGCTTCGTTGGGAGAAGAAGCAAAAGGCGGCGTACAAACGCAACGTGGACGCTTAATCGGGAAAGCGGCGTTAGTGTCTTTGACTTTAACGGGCGCGGCCTTAACCCTGTCAGCGTATGCGCTTACCGTCGGCTGGGGTATGTTTCGTATGGGCACGTTCTCGGGGGCTAATGCACCAGGCGTTACCGTATTTTTACGCTACTTAGGCCCTGTGGGTGCAGCGGCTTTAGTCATTTTAGCGTTAAACAGCGCCATGGCTGACAGCATTGCCTTGCTGACTAGCTCATCACGCGTGCTCTATGCGATTGGCCGCGACGAACTCATTAATACTGGATTTGCCCAGGTCAATGGGCGACGCGCCCCTGCGCGAAGTGTCAGCGTGCTCGCAGGATTAGCGGTCATTGTTGGCGTTTTAATTGGCTCCCTATTAGGACCTGCTCAGGCTTTTAACGTCATGACCACCGCTGTCCTCTTTGGGTTGGTATCAGCCCACACGCTAATGAATATCTCGTTGATGAAACTCTTCCGTGAGGAGCATAAGCGGTCGCATTTTGTGCAACACATCATCCTCCCGATTTTAGCCATTGTCTTATTTTGGTGGGTCTTATATGAGTCGGTTTGGCCCATTGCGTATCCCTTAAGCCTTTCCGGCGTCATATGGTTGATCGTGCTAGTTCCTGTGGTATGGTATGTCTCTCGGGTCTCACGGAAAGTGCCTGTAGCGCATACGCATCAATTAGGCTTACCACGCCCCAAAAATAAGCTGAAATAAGCAGGTTTTTATGACGATTCGCTTGCAGAGGCGAGCACCAGATTTTTGGTTTCGGGGAGAGTTCGTTGACTAATGATAGTGCCAACCAATGCCATGGCTCCAAAAAAGAGAAGCCCGGATCCCGGACCCCACCAAGGAGTGAGAAGACTATAGCCGACAATACCAATAATGCCACCGATGCGGCCGCTGGCTTCGGCTATAGCTTGCGCCGTGGCACGCCACGGGGTCGGGATTTGTTCTGCTGCGGTAATGACCGTCGTTTTATCCGGACCCAAAGCGCCAAAGCCATAGGTGATAACTAAGAGCAGCCATGCGCTGTATTGCCACAAAGGGTATTGCCTAAGTGGTCCAGGCTCACATATCAGCAAAGTTCCTAACCCTATTAACCCCAATGCGCGCCCTAAAAAACCCCAAATTTGTAATGGACGCCGTCCCCAGCGATCAATCAAGGCCACTGTCACAAGCGCGGCGGGAATGGTAATAGCCTTGACCAAGACGCTGTGCCACGCGGCACCCGAAGCGGTTGTGCCAAAAACTGTGACGAGCATTAAGGGAAGAAATAACGTAAGGCCTTGGTCGCTCACTTGATAGCTGAGCCACGTAACGGAAGAGAGCAACACGCTTTTACGATACTGCGTATGGTGCACGATGTTTTTGATATCCCACCAGGAGGCGGCATGATGGGCTCTCCACGCTGCCGATTCGGGAATCTTATGCCTGACCCATAGCACAGGAACAACCAACAACGCACCGACAAAAAGCGGGACACGCCACCCGCCTGGATAGCGCAACGCCAGAGCACCTACTCCATACGCGACCAGCATGCCAAAGTTTGCGGCCCACATCGCCCAGGCCATGACACGCCCCCTCAGCTGTCCTGCGTATTCCACCAAGTAAGGAAATGCCACCGCAAAATCCGCTCCGACCCCTATCCCCACCACCACGCGCATTGCTGCTAACCATAAAAAGTTGGGGCTGAATGCGCTCATCATTGCCGCTATCCCGTACGCTACAAAGTCCAAAAGAAGGATAATGCGCCGCCCCCATTTGTCTGCGAGGAGTCCCGAGATAAGGCTGCCGATAATCATGCCGATAAAGGTTGAGGTCCCTAACATGGTGATGGCCGCGGTGGCAATGTGCCATTGTTTGACGATGTCTGGCAGAACCACCGACAGCGCTCCCATGTCGTAGGTCCCTATGAAAATCCCTGCCCCGACTGCCACTATCACCTGTGGTTTCCTCACAATACCCCTCCTGCATGCGCGTCTTTACAAGGATTATAAATGATAATGAGAGCCATTATCATTTATAAGAAAAATAAAAGCGGAACGTCATCGTTCCGCTTCTAACCATTGCTGTAGCACATTGCAGTCTACGACCACATTGTCTTGTCCTTTTGGAATAAGCACGCGTGCGGGTGCTCCAGGCTCCCCCAAATTGTCTAGAACAGCCAAAGCGCCCGTAAAATCGTGATCATATGTCCACTCATTCATGGTGATCACGGTTGGAATTTGGGCTTGACGTGCTGCTAGAAGACCGGGCGAGGAATCCTCAAAGGCTATCACGTCACCTGGCCCATATTCCCACTGTTGTAAGACCCAATGGTAAATCGCCGGGTCAGGTTTTTTATTCTCTACATGCTGCGCCGCCCCTATCAAGTCGATCCAGCTAGGCCATTCGTTACCGAATGCCGATTGCAGCAACGCGTGGACATTGGCTTCATGAGTTGTTGTGGCGATTCCAACTTTTAGCCCCTTGTGTTTAGCCTCGCGGATAAGACGCTTAGTGCCGGGTCGCCACAAGACATGTCCACTTTGCACCCGTTCTCCAAATAGAACGGTTTTGCGTTGATGTAGTTGTGCGACACGTTCCCGACTAAGAGAGGGCAAATCAGGACGGGTACTCAAAAAGTGGTGGATGCGCCGTTCTCCTCCGGTTACGGCTAACAATACACGGTAGGTGTCAGTGTCCCAGACGAATGGCAGTCCTGCCTCTTGAAAGGCTTGATTGAAGGCCCAAAGATGTCCCAAACCTTCGGTGTCGGCCAATGTGCCATCCACGTCAAATATCAATGCTTTGAGTGATTGCGGCATCAATGAATCCCCTCAATCTGTCCGGCGTCATTAACACGAACCCGGTAGGCGGCGGGATCTTTAGGCAGCCCGGGCATCCGAATCATGTCGCCCGCTAAAGGAACAATATAGCCAGCACCCCGAGCAATATCGATATCGCGAATGGATACCGAAAATCCCTCTGGGCGTCCTAGACGCTTGGGATTGTCACTCAGAGAATATTGGGTCTTAGCAATACAGACCTTTAAATAGTCCTCTCCCCATGCCTCCAATTTCTTCAGGGTGCGTTCGGCGCTGGCGCTATACTCCACACGGTCGCCTCCATAAATTTTTGTTACGATGCGTTCAATCTTTTCTCGTAGTGGCACGCTCTCATCATATAAGGGCTGAAAGGCTCCCCTTGATGTTTCTAGCTCTTTGGCCACTAATGCGGCTAATTCTTCGCCACCAGCCCCGCCTTGGCCAAAGACATCCGCGGAGGCTGCGGCAATGCCACGGTGGGCTAGCGCAGAAATAAGCCACTGAAGTTCCTCTTGGGTATCGGTACCGAACTGGTTAATCGCAACCACGACTGGTAATCCATAAGACTGGAGATTTTCAATATGTTTCAGAAGATTGGCCATGCCGCGTTGCAACGCCACCAAATTCGGTTGTGCCATCTCACTTAAAGGTTGTCCGCCGTGGTAGCGAAGGGCCCGCAAAGTGACCACCACAACGGCTAGAGAAGGCTGTAAATGCGCTATTGGTGCTTTGATATCTAGGAATTTTTCTGCTCCCAAATCGGCGCCAAAGCCCGCTTCTGTTACAACCACATCGGACATACGCAGTCCTGCTTCTGTGGCCACAATGCTGTTACAGCCATGAGCAATATTGGCAAACGGGCCGCCATGCATAATCACGGGCGTATGCTCTGAAGTTTGCACTAAGTTAGGCATCATGGCGTCGCGTAGAATAGCCGCCATCGCTTCTTCTGCGCCAATGTCTCCTGCGGTAACCATTTGGTTACCCTGACTTGCGATAACCATGCGCGCCAAACGCTGTTTTAAATCGTTCATGTCCTGAGATAGCGTGAGAACCGCCATCACTTCCGATGCCGCCGTGATATCAAATCCGGTTTCGCGAGGGATACCTTGAGAGGGTCCTCCAAGGCCTATGACAACATGGCGCAGGGCTCGGTCGTTGACATCTAAGACTCGCTTCCACAACACACGCTGGGGATCGACGTCCAGACGACTGCCGTGGAACAGTTCATTATCAATTAGCGCGGCCAGCAAGTTGTGAGCTGCCGTGATGGCGTGAAAATCTCCGGTGAAGTGAAGATTAATCGCGGTCGAGGGTTCAGCTTGTGAAGCGCCTCCTCCGGTTGCGCCTCCTTTCATGCCAAATGTGGGCCCCATGGACGGTTCTCGCAAGACGGCCGTAGCCGCGATCCCCAGCCGACGCATCGCTTGGGATAGACCAATCGACATGGTCGTTTTGCCTTCTCCTGGGGGCGTGGGATTGATCGAGGTCATCAAGACAAGTTTGGCCCGCCTCGGCCGTTGGTAAATGATATCTAAAGGAATCTTGGCTTTGTCATTGCTAAACGGAATAATATCGGATTTCGTCAGGTCTAGTTGTTGTGCGATGTCTCCGATGGGGTGCAGAGTTGCATGGGGCATATTGGTCTCCTCCGGTACTGTTGGTGTCGTATGTCGCTCCTTATGCTGTGCGAAAGACACAGTCTATGACTTCCGACTCTGTCTGAACGAACTATGGGAATAATACCAAGAGTAGTGCATGTAGCACCAGCAGTCCGTCAAAATTTTGCATCTGACTGGAGGTCATTCCGTGAACGCTGTGCTCTGGGCATCCGTCAGTCTGGCTGCCTTAGTCGGAACGATTGGGCACGAAGCTGCCCATATCGTAGTCGCCCGCCATTACGGGGCACGGTGGCACGGCATGCGGTGGCATAAGGGGCGGTTAACCACAGTTATCGATATGACAGGCTTATCCCGAATGGCTTATCGCTGGGTTGCCGCGGCAGGCCTCGCCGTGGACGGTCTGTTATCCGTTCTCGCGTTGCTGTCCGTGATGCTGATGCGGTGCACGTGCCTTTGGTTAGAGGGCCCTTTGATTTGGGGCCTCGCCAGCTTACTGGTGAATGGCTGTCCTTTCATCCCTCATTCGGATGGGTGGCAAATGATTTTTGGCGTCCGTCGTTTTGCCATTGCCAAAGATTGACGCCCGGCCGTGGGACTAGAACATGATGCGCTGAATGCTGGGCGAAAAAACATTGCACGTTTTCTAAGGCATGGGTTGCCATGGCCGTTAGGGCTTGCTGTGTGACCCCGGAAATATGTGGAGAAAATAACGTGCGTTCTTGGACGGACGGCGGCAAGCTCCGTAAGGGACTACTCTCAGACAGTGGCTCGGTCTCAAAGACGTCAAGAGCTGCACCGTATAGCCGTTCTTCGATAAGAGCTTGGGCTAAAGCTTGTTCATCCACGACGGGTCCTCGGCCAACATTAATCAATACGCTACCAGGTTTCATGCATGCCAATTGGTCTTTTCCCACCAAGTGAAACGTTGCATCCGTGAGAGGTACGGTTAATACCACAATATCTGCGAGCTTCCAGAGGTCGTCAGGTGCCACATAACGAACAGCGTATTCTTGCTCCACCTGGGGGTGACGGTGTCGCTGGTAATAAATCAGGTTCATGCCAAAGGGCGTGGCGAGCTGGGCTAAGTGTTGCCCAATTTGTCCCATTCCGTAGAGGGCCAAGGTCAGCCCACGCAGATCTCTGATCATTCCCGCCAATTGTTGCCGCTTCATAAATTGCCCATTTAAGACCATGGTATGAGCCGCACCCATGTGCCGCATAAGATAGATGGCTGACATTAGGGCGTGTTCCGCGACGGCGTACGCGTTTTGACCGGGGTTGTGGGCCGCGACAATGTGACGGTCCTCCAGAGCTGACAGGTCGACATTGTTATAGCCCGATCCCAAAGTTTGAACAAATTCCAGAGTGGTCCACGGCTCAAGAGTATGAGCATTAACGGCATTGCCTGCAACAATCATAGCGCGTGCCTGATTAAAGATACTGATCCGTGTTGGTGCGGCAATGTCATCGACGAAGCGCACGTCCAATGCGGGAAATGTCGCGGCGATTTGTCGCATCAGCGGCTGTTGTGCGTAAGAAACGACTAAAGGCCTTGTGCTGCTGGGCATTTTGTTACCACCGCCCTTATCTTTTTTGGTGGGTCGATTGTACCATGATTTGCCCAGGTATCTTGCACAATGCTAATTACAACGATTTGCCTATCAATTGATTCATGGCTTCCGTACGCTTCGGCTCTTGGTGGGCCTTGACCGTTTCCTTGATCAGTGACTTCAATTGTTTTTCATCAAGAGTGCCGACATATTCTAAGTTGCCAATATCAATCTCGTGGGTTTTCTCTTGCCCATCGTCCAAAATGGTATGCACTTCATAGTTGGGAAATTTGCCGACAAACCGGAAATCTTTAATCTTCATAGTGACCTCCTTGCGGATTGTTTGAATTTAGCATGTCTTTTTGAACACGCTCTATGCATCGAAGTGGCATGACCTGGCTTAGCGATGGTACACTCATGGTATCCTGAAAAAAGGCGGCCCCCCTAACGCTATGATTATTGATGAATCGATTGGGCTGGCGATTCGCTCCCATCGCTTGTCTCAACATTGGTCGCAAGCTCAACTGGCGCGCAAAGTCGCTTTATCACAGAAACAATTGTCGCGCATAGAACAGTCTCAGGTTTTGGAGATATCTCGAGACCTGCTGATTACGATTGCCCAAGCGCTCAGAGTCCCGGTGTTAAGCGGCGAGGTTAACCAATGGCTCTATAAATGTGGATACCGTCCGTATGTGGCGCCTCAATTGGAACTGCCGGACGAATACGTTCAGTGGATTGTGCGGTTCAATCCCTTTCCCGCCATTTTATTGGACATCGGATGGTATTTACGGTTTTGGAATCAGACGATCGAGCGCCTTTTTCAAATTCCCTTTGGTTCCCTTAAAGGTCTCAATCAAAATTTGGCGGTCTTGTTATACGCGCCCGACTCTCCTTTAGCGGGGTGGTGGTCTCCTGAATTGCTTGCGCACATGTTGAACCGGCTGTTAGTCGAATGGCAACCCTATGTGACAGAACCATGGGTGTCTTCCTTAAAGAGCGCGCTGAGCGAACGCATTGGAATTCCGTGGGATGAATTGCCCATTCCTTCAACATCAGAAATTTTATCGGTGAGCGCTGACCATGGCATTCGCAAATTACGATTTCGGTCCAATCAAGTCCCAATCCCCAATCGACCGGACCTGATGATTATCCATTACTATCCGTTGGATGATTACACGGAGCGGTGGTGCTGGAAGACGATAACAAATGCCGAGAACATAGAAAAGGAGACGCCTCATGATACTCAATGACGCCGACGAACGGCGCATCGGTCAGGCGCTTCAAGGCTTGACCGATGCGCTAACCTTAAGAGTCCATTCCAACCAACCAGACTCGACCTTAACCAAGGCGACTCTTGACCTTGTTGATTATACGGTGAGCCTGGCTCCGCAAAAGCTAAATCGAGAGGCGGTGCCCCTAGGTGCGGATATGCTTGATCCTACGACCCTCATCGTGAGTTCTCACGGAGCATTTGGCGTCCGTTTTATCGGCACGCCCAGTGGAACGGAATACACAACGTTTATTCAGGCCTTGATGACTTACGGAAATCCATTGCCCCACCAACAACCCCCGTGGGCAGAGTGGCTTCAACAGATTGCGAATCCTGTGACGGCCGATATTTTTGTTTCCACGACGTGTACCCGTTGTCCTCAGGTCGTAGATCAAGGGATTCACTTTGCACGCATACAGCCAATGATTGCGGTTAACATCATTCAAGCCGAACAATTTCCCGATATCAGCCAGACGCACCAAGTCATGGGTGTTCCTACCATTTGGTGTCGACCTGGTCCTTATAAATTAACAGGAATGCCCGCGCCTGAATATTTTGCCGCCTATCTTATTCAAGCATCGACTCAACCGGGGCCTGATCACTAAGCGTAGCGGGAGAGCGCATAAATCCAGAGCCCGCTGCCCCGGCAATCACAATCAAGCCCCCCTCGATTTGAATTGTGGACAATGACTCGTGCAGCAGAAGCATCGCGAGAACCGCGGTAAACACCGGCAGCAAGTTCAAAAACGGGGCCGCTGTTCCGCTTCCTAACCGGTTTACCCCAGTACTCCACATCATAAACGCCACCACAGAGGCCAGGGTACTGACATAGGCGAGGGCTAATCCACTTTCCACCGTTAGATGAATTGGATGCGTCGTGAGGTTCCACAGTCCCAAAAGAACTGAGGGAATCGCTCCGCCCACTGCGGCCCCGGCAGTCAAAACTAAAGGAGAGAAACGATGGCGATAACGCCGTCCCAAGGCCGTATAAATGCCCCAGGCCAAGGCCGCGACAATGAGTAAGCTAGCCCCCCAAAGACTGCCGGATGCCGAGGCACCACCGCCAAGCAACAAAATCTCGCCCACGATGGATAGCGCGACCATGGCCCATTGCCCTATGCGCACCTTATCCCCTGCAATGAAAAATCCTGCCACCAAAACGGCTAAGGGCGTAAATCCGGATAGCAAGCCCGCCTCACCCGCGGGCACCATGGTCAAGCCCCAGTATGTCAAACTGGAAAAAAGGAACATGCCCATAAAGCCTAAGAGCAAAAATGCCTTCCATTCGTAACGAAAGGGAATGCGCTCACGACGTTGGTGGACTATCACGAGTAAAATCGCCGCCGACACGACCCAGCGAATGCCGTTGAGGGTAAAAGGCCCCATGCTTACACGAAGAATGCGTCCCGCCAAAAAATTCCCGGCCCAAAGCATATTCGCTAGGACTAACAACAAGATGTATTTAAAACGCATTTTATCGGACCTTCTGATGTTGGACGTAGATGCGCCGAATCCCTCGATGCCATACTTCTACGGGGGGGCCTCCAGGGTTGGCATACACCTCTCCTGTGGGGGCATACCCTGGAGGCGCCTGCTCATAAACCCGCTGGTACCGCTGCGTCCACCCTATTGAGAAGATTAACAAGATAAGCCCCGCGGCGATCAAATAATACATCACCGCGGAAATGCCATAGAAGCCAAAAATCGCCCCACCAATCAGTGCGGCAATCGCAGCGCCACGAACAAGAATCTTATCGACAAACATACTCAGATCTCTCCTTCCGTTCTCCGACGAAAGGCGCAACGAATCTCATTACTTAACAACCCGTCCGGTCCACTTCGTCATGCCGCCTACCATATTGCGTGCTACAAAGCCTTGGGCTCTTAAGAGCCTCGCTGCCTGAGCGCTCCGCCGGCCGGTATGGCACACGGTAACAATCGTGGCGTTATTACGCAATTCATGAGTGCGCTTAGGGAGCTCAGAGAGCGGAATCAGTTGCGCCCCCTTGATATGTCCCTGGCGATATTCATGTTGCATCCGCACGTCCAAAATGACGATCTTTTCACCCTGGGCCAGTAATTCCAAGACTTCGGAAGGCGTTATATGAACCGGGACCTTCTGTTCCGTTGTTGTGTTGGTACGCCGCTTTCCTATCAACCACTCAAGCATCGCTATCCTCCACCCACATTCTTGCGTGTTCCATCTTTATGCCTACTAAAATTTTAACACGGACCGCTGCCATGAGAAAGATGGAGCCATTGGGGCCGTGAGGATTGGCCTATAATCTGTCGTGATAGCTGCCGACACGCGTAAAAACCGATACGGCGTTGCTCTTCCCCTCGACGTGTGGCTATTTTAAAAAGGCCCATAAAGGATTAGAGGATTTCTCATGAGCGAAACCCATTCAGTTGCGTGATATCCCAATAGCCTATTCGCCAAGCGTCGAAGAAGGACAACACCAAATCATGTCATCTCGTCTTAATTAGGCGCAGTGAGGCACGACGGTTGCGCGCCTCAATATCCCTCACTAAAGATATTACTGAGGTAATTGCGTCCGGTATCTGGAGCAAGTGCCACGACCAGAGCATTCGGCGGTAATGAACGTGCCACATTAAGCGCCACATGAACGATGGCGCCAGATGATCCGCCCACTAATAACCCTTCTTCATGAGCGAGTCGTCGACACATAGCGAAAGCATCCGCGTCGCTAACAGCTATCCATTGATCAACAACGGCCATGTCTAAGGTATCAGGGTAATAATCTTCTCCCATCCCTTCGATTTTGAACGGGGCCACGGGTCCTGTGAAAATAGAACCGACCGGATCCGCACCGATAACTAAAACCTGGGGATTTTGTTTCTTAAGGTAACGTCCGACTCCGGTAATAGTCCCTCCAGTGCCCGCTCCCGCAACCACGGCGGCAACTTTTCCATTGGAGTCCTTCCAAATCTCTGGGCCAGTCGAATGAAAATGGGCCAACCAATTGGCCTCTTGTTCAAATTGCCCCATATAACAGCCGCCAGGAATCTCTTCCGCCAAGCGTCTAGCAATATTTTGATAGTTGGCCTCATCGTTGCGCGGCGCTTCCGGTACGACGCGTACTGAGGCCCCATAAGCTTTCAAAATGGCAATCTTGTCGGGGCTCATCTTATCAGGTACCACAAAAAGAGCATGGTAGCCCTTAACCGCCGCTGCCATCGCTAAAGCAATGCCGGTATTACCTGCGGTCGCTTCAACAATGGTCCCTCCTGCTTGCAAACGTCCGTCTTGTTCAGCGCTTTCAATCAATGCTGTTGCAATGCGGTCTTTAATACTTCCTCCGGGATTTACGCTTTCTAATTTGATAGCAATGTCTACACCATTGTCTGGTCTAATACGCTGCAACGCAATAAGCGGTGTATGCCCTACCGCATACAGGACGTTGGGTAAAATGTGATCCGACACTGACATTTTCGGCTCCCTTCTCGAGCACGGTGAGAATCTTGTACAGATACGGATCAATTATACAAAACTTTAAAGACATCCCCTGCCTCCTATGGTGTTTTGTGTTCGGACCACATTCAACCAATCTTCAGGTTTCCAGGAAGGGATTTGCGCATGCATCGCGAATTATTGTTCCCATGGGAATATGGGCGGAAGGAGTGTCTCTTTAATGCCTGCTAAAACCAATTCACGACCCCTCGTGCTTTTCATGCTGACGGCCACGCTATTGACTTCCGCGCACGCTCTGGTTCAAGGGAAATCCCGTCCTTTTCAGCGATTTCTCGTCTATAATGCCCAAAGTCAACCCAGTCTATATACGGTGGAAGTTCTGGACACCACAACCCTAAAAAATGTGGGCCCATTAAAAGCGGGAACCACGGTGCGATTGGCCGGCACACTCAAAGGGCGGACGATTCGCGCAAGCTACATTGACATCGTGTAATCCCTAAGGACATATTTCCTATCTTGCGGCGTCATGCTATGCTTCGAGGCATGTACCCATGAAGAGGAGGAACGTATGGAAACAACGGGATGGCTCATTACCCATAAAAATTGTTTGGATGGAGCCGCTGCCGCGGTCGTGGGCCAAAAATGCGGGCTGACCCCGGTTTTTGTGGAACCCGATCAAGTGGCTTCGGCTTTTGCCCTCATTACGGATGATAAACCCCTGTATTTGGCTGATGTGTCGCTAAAGCCTGAACAATATGAGGTCTTAGGCGCTCGCATTCACTGGTTACTGGACCATCACCAAACGGCGTTGCCATTAAAGACTTGGCCTGGGGTAACAATTGACCTTAGTAAATCCGGATCGCATTTGCTGTACGACTACATGGTCGGGCATGGAATGCTCGCGCCCTCCCCGCAATGGAGCCGTCTGATTCGCGCAGTGGAACGCTATGATTTGTGGCAGCCATGTCATGGAGCAGGGCAGAATCTTAACCGGTTATTTCATGATGGCGGTTATGCATGGTTTTATGAGCATTTCCATGACGGATGGACACCGTATAATAGAGCTGATCAAGATCGGCTTGCCGAGTTAATTGCCCAAGAAACCACGTTTATTCACGCTCAGCTCCAAATAGCGGTGCGGACCAACACCCCTTTACCCATGGTCGCCATCCCGTTAAGTGATGAGGGGCCCGTCAACGAAATAGCGCACCGTTTGTTGGAATCAGGGGCTGCTTTGGTGGTATTTATTAAACCAGATGGACGCCTATCGGCTCGAAGCGACCCACGCGTGGATGTCGCTGCACTTATGGAAGACAGATTTCACGGAGGTGGACACGCGCGTGCAGCGGGTGGACGACTCGAGAAGCCAGGGCCATATACACCGGCCGACGCGCGTGCTGTATTGGAACAAATAGGTGACTATGTGCTGTCGCACTAGTCGACGGTTAAAATGACTTTGCCAATGGTCTGGTTTGTCACTAGATAGCGATGCGCTTCAGCTGCTTGGGCTAAAGGAAACGTCCGGTCAATGATGGCTCCCAGCCGTCCCGACGCAAAAAACGCGTGGGTGCGCTCTTGGAAGGTTTGAATTAAACGCATTTTTTCGTATTTCGGCCGCGAACGCAAAGCGGTGCCGCGAACTGTCAGTCGCCGGCCCAAAAGTTGACCTAAGTGGATACTGGCATCTGTACCGCTGAGCGTTCCGATCACGACGATGGTTCCTGTTGTCTTGAGACTGGCCATATTAGCTGTCAAATACTGTTGACCGACGAAATCCAAAATTGCATCCACGCCTTGGCCGTTCGACCAAGAACCGACCACGTCTTCAAATACTTCGTCGTGGTAATTTACGGCAACTTCTGCGCCAAGCGCCAATACCCGTTGCCGCTTTTCCTCCGTGCCCACCGTTGTCACCACATGCAGACCAGCGACGTGAGCCAATTGAATCGCCGCTGATCCGACCCCGCCAGCTCCCGCATGAATCAAAACGGACTGACCCATAGCTAATTGTGCCTTGTCAAACAACGCATCATAGGCCGTCAAAAAGGCTTCAGGGATGGCGGCGGCTTCAATATCGGAGAGCCCAGGGGGAATGGGCATGGCAAAATCTTCAGGACAGGCAACATATTGGGCATATCCCCCACCTGAGACAAGCGCCATGACGCGGTCCCCTTCTCGGAAGCGCACGACCCGGCTTCCCGTCTTCACCACCTCGCCGGCACATTCGAGGCCTGGAATTTGATATTCTGGGCGCGGTGGCGGCGGCGGATAAAGCCCTTGGCGTTCTAGCAGATCGGCCCGGTTCACCCCCGCAGCGCGAACTCGAATGACAATATCATCGGGCCCGCATTCTGGGAGAGGCACTTCAAAAATGCGGAGGACTTCAGGGCCTCCAAATTCCTTGAGAACAATTGCTTCCATGCAAACCCTCCTAATCAGTCGCAACTTAGGGCGAAGTCGGACACTGAAACTATTGTAAACTTCTTCGTAGGCAAGGCAAGTATCCTAGAGCGAAGCGAAATCTTTACACTAGGGCCTCAGCAAATTCTTAGGAGGGACTCATGACCTTTTCGTGGCTCGTTATCTTTATGGCTATTGCAACGGGTGCCAGCGTAGCTAACTTGTACTACAATCAACCGCTACTGACATTAATGGCGCATTCGTTTCATGTGGGGTCCGCCGCCGTGGGGGCGGTGACCATGTTAACCCAAATCGGGTACGCCGCAGGACTTTTGCTCTTTGTCCCATTGGCCGATCTCTGGGAACGCAAGCGGTTGATCATCGGTTTGTTTCTCTTAACGGCAATGGCATTGGAACTGGTGGCGGTCATTCCCGCTTTTATTCCCTTTCTCGCCATGAATTTTGCACTCGGTTTGGCGACGGTCGTGCCACAAGTTATTGTTCCTGTAGCCGCTGATCTCGCACCAGATTCTTCGCGTGGAAGAGTGGTGGGGGTAGTCATGAGCGGGTTATTAATTGGTATTTTGGGAGCGCGAACGGTAAGCGGCTTCGTGGGTGATTGGTTAGGATGGCCTCGCGTTTATGAATTGGCGGGTCTTCTTATGCTGATTTTCGCGGGAGCCACTGCACGGATTTTTCCGCGATCTGAACCGCACCATCATGGGTTACGATACGCGGGACTTCTCCGCTCTTTAGGTCCTCTCATTCGTCAAGAACCCGAATTAGTTCGAGCGTCTTTAACGGGAGCTGCCTTATTTGGCGCCTTTAGCGCCTTTTGGACAACGTTGACCTTTCGGCTCGGGCTGGCGCCATACCATTACTCAGCATCCATCATTGGTCTCTTTGGTCTCTTGGGCATTGCAGGGGCCAGCGCAGCACCTGTGGCTGGACGTTTGGCCGACAAACGCGACCCCAGAATTACGGTCACCGCCTCCATTGGTCTGGTCGCATTAGCCTATTTATGGATGGGACCACTGTCCGGTCATTTGTGGGCCTTAATTGTGGGCATTATTGTTTTAGACCTCGGAGTACAATCGGGGCAAATTTCCAATCAGTCCAGAATTTATGCGTTACGTCCTAATGCCCGTGCTCGTGTCAACACGGTCTATATGGTGACTTACTTCCTGGGGGGCTCCTTGGGGTCGGGGGTGGCTAGTTGGGCATGGGGCATCGCTGGCTGGACCGGCGTCACAGTAGCGGGTCTGGGTATGACTGTGGCAGCGGCCATCGTTCACATCGTGAGTCTAGTGCGCCAGCCCATCATTGGGCGTTCTTTGTGAACGGGTAACGATTCATGGTACAATGAGGCGCGAAAAAATGTGACAACGGAGTGATTATTGCGATGACATTGCGCCACACACTGACGATTCCCGCCCTCTTCCTCGTGGCCGCAGGCATGTTGGCCGGTTGTGGGCAGCAAGCAGCGCCAAGCCATAAGTCTACCCCTAAACTCGCAAGCGGGCGTAATTTGCGGTGGAAAACGGCACCACCCATGACCATTAATCCCAAAGACACTTACGTCGCGACTGTCGACACCACCGCCGGAAGCTTCAATATCACGTTGTTTACGCAACAAGATCCCCATGCCGTCAACAATTTTGTGTTTTTGGCAAAGCACCGTTTTTTCAATGGCGATGAAATTTTTCGCGTTATTAAGCCTTTTATGTTCCAAACAGGGGATCCGCTAAACAATGGCACAGGAGGGCCAGGATACCAGTGGACGGGCAAAGATGCGACGGTTCCCTATGAACCCGGAATTGTGGCCATGGCCAATTCAGGCAGTCCCACCACAAATGGTAGCCAATTTTTTGTATGCACCGGAGCCGAAAGCACCTCGTTGAATCAGAATCCTATATACACGGAGCTAGGACGCGTCACCAAGGGGATGAGTGTCGTCGAGAAAATTGCTTCGGGCAAGGTCAAGTACAATCCTGCGATGCAAGAAGACTCTTTACCGGTCCATCCTTATTACATTCAGTCGGTAACGATTTCCACCACGCCGTCTTAAAATCTTAGGATTCGGGCATAGGAAGAACTAGGTCCGGTGTGTCTTCTTGAGCACTGTTTAGACGGGGCGAAACCGCATACCGAGTTAAGGGCAGCTCAGTTGCTGAAAGGGTACGATATTGAGTGGAGTGGCGGTCGAGCCACAACGGGACTTGTTCGGGCGTTAAGAGCCAAGGCATCCGGTCGTGGATATCGCCTACCCAGCGATTGGCGGGGCACGTAATCAACACGACCCGCCAAATCGGCTCTTGGCGCGAGCGAAGCAGAAGACCAGCAATACTCAAGGGGACTTGAGCCGTAAAGCGAAATGCGCGCCTATCTGGGGCCCACTCATAGAATCCGTCCGCCGGAATGACCGTACGTTGAGATTTCATAGCCTCATGAAATAGCGGCTTAGTGGTCAAACTTTCGCAGCGGGCGTTAATCAAGAGGCGATTTCCTAAAGGATATCCCCACCTTACCCATGCAGCCTTTGTTTCGCCTTCTTTTGACGGGCCTAACGCAAGAATGTCCTGTCCCGGAGCAATATTCCAGCGCGGTGTCCAATGCGGTTCCACGGGCCATGACGCCAAATGCCACGACTCTACCAGTTGTTCCCATGATAAGCCAAGAGAATAACGTCCGCACATTGAATGACTCCTCCTTCGTGCGTATCACACGGCAGGTTGTGCCGTGGTACACTAAAAATATAGTGTCCGTTAAATGCGTACAGGTCAACCATCTTCAACAAAGGCCTAGAGGATGCCAAAATTCGGCGAGACGTCACACCATCTCGCCTGGTCAGCACCTACTGAGAGGAGGAACGGGAGCTCGGATAGAACCTCGACGCTATCCATGTCCGGGAGAACACGGAAGCTTACCGAATCAAACGCTATGCAGATTGCACCAGAATGCGCGCCTTGTGTATATCTTCAATTAACGAGGACTCTTGAACATCGCGGTGTCACGGATTATCTTCCGATTCAACGCGACGTCATGTTGGCCCTGGGAACGAATTGGGACCGGTACGAGACGCCCGCTATCGCGATTGATGAAATGTATCGTGTTGCCAATCGCGCGACTCATCAAACGGATGCTTATACGGCAGAAAAGACGCGTGCCAACGAATTGGCAGAACATTTTTGGGCAGACCATGTGGTGCCTGTCGAAAATTTGTCGCAGCGTTTGGTTTATGCGTGTGCGGCAAACATTATTGATGCAGGATTGGATGCGAACCCCGAGTATTTATTCACGCAGTTAGAAGGTGCTATTGAGCAAGGGTTAGGGGTCGACCATTCCCCCATCTTTTGGTCTCGTCTTCCAAACAAAGCCCGTCTTTTATATATTACAGACAACGCGGGAGAAGTGGTCTTTGACCGCGAGTTGATGCGTTCATTACGCTATCATGGCTACCACCTCAGCGTCTTGGTGCGGCACCATGCTTTTTTGAATGATGTGACACGAGACGATGTACATCAAGTCGGACTGAGCCAGGTCGCCAATAAAATTCTTGATTTAGGCGATCATTTTACCCTTTGGGCGATGCGTGACGATATGTTGGACATGTGGGCTAAGGAATATGACGGATTTATTATTAAAGGCATTGCCAATCTCGAATCCTTATCGCATAGGTTGTTGCCGCGTCCTGCGCTCTTTTTATACCGGGCTAAATGCCCGCCTGCCGCTCGCGTAGCGGCCGCCCAGTGGAACGACAATGTCGCCTGGTACCAAAACCGTTAACGGGTCGTAAATGGGTATACTGACAGAGGATGCTTCGCGGTTGTTGTGTTTTTCCAGCCGATTTTTTGAAGGAACATGATACAATATAGTGTCTTTGATGTGCGGAGCAGACGATGAACACCCTGCCGATATGGCTGACAAAGGATTGAGAGAACGGATGAATAATAAACAAGACCTGCCAGGCATAGGCTTTACCACACGACAGCGGTGGGTCAGCGGTCTTATCGCCGGTCTCGGCGCTATCTTTGTTGGGATCTCGGTGATGCTCCATGCGCGCATTCATAGCCGCATTAGTACGATTGCTATCAATGAAAAGCAGCCGGTTAATGTACTGGTAGGCATTCGAGGGACAAGCCAAGCCCCGGCCTTTATCGGCTTTTTAGCGGTCGTACGGCCCAATAGTCAAGTCCTCACCGTGATTCCTGTCAACGGCACCACTCTTGTCTCCACTGTCAATGGCACCGAGCAGCCGCTGTATGAAGTCATTGCGGGTGAGACACCGGTGGCTGCCACAAAATCCGTCTCGCAGGCCATGGGCGTGCCCATCACCCATTATTTCTACTTCACAACCAAGGACCTGCTTATGGTGATGAATGCGTTATACTATCATACCAATCATTTGTGGCCGCAAACCGAAACGCCTACCGCGATGTTGGCGACCCTAGGCTATCCGGATGGGGCGGCGAATCCGGCAGGACAAGTGCAGTTGCTCGGCAAAATCGTTCAAATGCTTCCCGAAGTCACGCCCATCGCCGCAGGGGAATTATTAGGGATGACGAAGAATTCGACAACCAATTTAACCGCGTACCAAGTATTTGCCCTAGCGAACTATATTCGCGGCGACGCATTGAAACTGGGCTCTCTTCGTCAGCTGCGTCCTATAAGGAGGTCGCATGGCTAAAGATCTGACAACCGACACGCCGGTTCTCTTTCCTGTTCAGACGACAGCGCCGTCACCTCAGGTCAAATGGCCCACGGTCAAGACCTTACTATGGCTCTTTGTAATATCCCGGGCTTTCTTTATGGAATTGGGGGGGCTGGCTTACATCTATTTGCCCCATGCTTGGGTCGAGTCTCCACCGAATACGTTGCCTCCATCGGGGCGCCTTCTCTATCACGTGACATTTGGTTTGTGGGCGCATTGGGACGGTTTGTGGTACCTTTCTATCGCTAATATGGGCTATGCCAATCGCCCTACAGCCACAGCCTTCTTTCCTCTCTATCCATGGGTCATTCATATACTGGGAGGTGGCGTGGTAGCCGGCGTTCTCTTTAGCCTTGTGGCGTTTGCGGTGACGTTGTGGTTTCTCTTTCGTTTGACGCAATATGAATTTGGGGACCACGTCGCGTGGAACGCCGTGTTGGCACTCTCCTTTTTTCCTACCTCGTTTTACGCCAATGCCCTATACTCCGAATCGTTATTTATGGCGGTCGCCATTGGTTCTTTGTATTTTGCCCGCACGAGGCGGTACTTCGTGGCGGGGCCTTTAGCCTTAGCCGCTACCCTCGTAAGCATGTATGGTCTTCTCCTAGCCCTTCCCCTGCTCTATCTCACGTGGACGCAAGAAGGGCACCGTATTCGCCCTTTATTCCACAGTTTATGGGCGCCTGCCGGGCTCGCTCTCTACATGGGGTTTCTGTTGGCGCGCTTTGGAGATCCATTAGTATTTGAGCATGCCCAGAGCAATTGGGGGCGACATTTTGAGTGGGCCGGTGGCACGTTATGGGCTGCTACGGTAAAAGCATGGAATGTCGCAGGACAAGCCTTCAATCTCCATACCTTATTTGCGACAGGGATGCCTCAATTAACGGCTAGCAACTTTTACAATTGGATATTTGCCTTGTTTTTGTTAGGGATTCTTGTACTATCGATTAGGCGGCTGCCTCCGTATTTGTGGATGTACGAGGTGTTAGCCCTGCTCGTACCGTTTTCCTATCCCGCTTCCGGCAATCCCTTAATGTCATTACCACGGCTGGTCTTAGAAGCGTTCCCAACGTTTATTACGCTGGGATTGTTATTGCGTAAACCCTTGTATAAAGTCTGGTATTTTGTGCTGGCGATGCCGCTATCCATTTTGTTTGTGGCCCTATACGCCACCGCGCATTGGGTGGCTTAAAGCGCGGTGTACGCGCTTTAAGCCGATCTCCTGTGCGAAAGGAAAAATCTTAATGGCTACCGCAACTGCAGCCAGACTGTGCATGGGGATTCGTGAGAATAAAGCCTTCTTGCATTGGGTCAATTTTGTAGTCTAAAGTGCCGCCTTCGACATAGGGCCGGCTTGCAGCATTAACGACTAACGTAAGCCCTGCCGCGTTGATTTGCTCATCTTCGGATGTAAGTTCGTTTTCCCAGAACATACGGTATCCAATGCGTCCACAGCCACAGGCTTGTTCGGCACTCACCCGCACGTAGTCGGCTTGTTTCTCGGTGCCTAATTCCGCCAGCTTGGCAATAGCCTGAGGGGTGACTTCAATTTGTAAACTCATAGTCAAAACCTCCTTTTAGCCCATCATAAAGGGCTAGAGAGGGTCTGTAAAGACTGGACCAATTATGCTGCAGTAAATAAAGCCCGCCAAGAAGCATTAAGCCGCTTGCAATCCATTGCATGGACAGCCGGGAACGGCGAGCCTGTTGGCGTTTGCCGAACCATATTCCGCTACTCATCCCAGCAAGGGCACTGATGAGATAGAGCGGAATGATGTGCCAGTCGATAGCACAACGACCCAAGTTATGAATTGTAGCTACCCCAGAGAACACCGTGACAGACAACAAGCTACTCCCTGTGGCCGAGGCCGCTGGCAGCCCTGACCAGAGCAATGCAGGAAAGGTCAAAAAGCCACCTCCCCCACCAAATAGCCCGGCAATAAGGCCCACAATACTTCCCGCTACCGTCGTGCGTAGGGTTAACCTTTTGGCGGGGCGAAGGGCTTTTGGTAAAATCATTGTGAAAAGGACATTGAGTAACATGAGAAGGCCTAATAACGCCATACGGACGTGGCTGGATAAACCGTGTTGCAACGCGTGGCCGGCTGCCATGGCAAGAATGCCGGGCATAGTAAACCACAAGGCAGGTCTCCACAGCGGGCGGAGAGACTGCCGGCGCACAAACAGCAGGGTAAAGGCCATAGCTGTCGTCACGGCTGCTGATGTCGCAAACAGATGGCCCACATTGCGCAGCCTAAGGAGATAGCGCATAACAAGGACTGACATCGCTAGTGTTCCGCCGCCAACCGTTGCGACCAAAAAGCCAAGTCCCGTAGCCGAAACGACCACGAGGACGGTTGAGACCCAAAGACTAGAGAACATGGGCAATCCTCCTCAGGATCGTGTAATGCGTACGACTAGGATGCGTAAGATGCTGTTACACTATGTATGGAGGCCATGATAGGAGCGGTGCGGTTGAAACAATGGATCCGGTTTGGGAAGGAATTGTTACGCCGTCTCGCACGCGATGATATGCCCGCTTATGCTGCAGCTTTGGCGTACAAATTCTTATTCGCCTTATTTCCTTTAGTGCTGTTTCTTACAGCACTCCTCGGGTTTTTGCACATAGCCGGGGGTGTGACAAAAGTCGTGCGTCCGCTCGATGCCGTGATTCCCCCGGCGGTATTGCATTTGTTGCAACGTAGCATTGTCGAGGCGGTGCATCACGAAAATCCTACCGTGTTGTCGCTAGGCATTGTGGGCTTTTTGTGGGGCATGTCAGGCGCGTTTTTAGGCTTGATGGATGCGTTTAATCATGCCTATGAACTGCCCTACCCTTATCATCGATCTCTATGGCATCGCTATAGCGTAGCCATAGGCACAGGAGTCATCGTAGGGATGCTATTTATTGCGGTATTAGTCGTTGGTACGGGCGGATCCGAGGCGACTCGTTGGGCGCTTGCACATCTGTTGCATTGGCCAGTGGACCAACAGGTTTCCATAGCGATTCACTGGATCCTCCTTCTGGTCCTTCTCGTCCTTAGTTTGGACATTCTTTATACAGTTTTGCCGGACGTGGGATTACGCTTTATGATACTTAGACCCGGCACGATATTGGCCACCGTGGTGTTTTTGGTCATGTCCTCGTTGTTTTCTTTGTATACCAGCCATTTTAATACCTACAATAAGATGTATGGGAGTTTGGGTACGGTAATTTTGCTACTCCTCTATCTCTATTTTTTTGCGCTTGCGATCTTATTAGGGGCAGAACTTAACGCGATGACCGGCCATCATCTGCATAAACCTCATAAAAAGTGAATCACGACTGCCAACAAGAGCCCTACAAGTCCGCCGACTAAGGCGCCATTCACCCGAATCCACTGCAAATCCCGCCCCACATACCATTCCAATTTATCAATCCACTCATGTTCGTCCATGTGGCGTAAATTATCACGGACAAGCCGACCGATAACCGGATGATATCGGCGCAGCAAGGACACGGTGGTCCGCTTAATCAATCCCTCCAGCATCTCTTGTTGCTCAGGATGGGTGCGCAAGCTGTCCGCCATATCTGTCATGACATCGCTTATCCCACCCCAAAGGCTTTCACGGTTCAGCTGGGTACGCAGTTCGACCATGACACGCGCCACCGCCCGCTCCCAAGGGATATGGCTCACTAAATCATCTTTTGCTGCCTCAATGCGGTCCCTTAAGCCCGTATCATCCCGAACTGTCATCATAATGCGCACTAAAGCCAATTCAAATTGCTCAAACGCTTTATCCGATTGTAACCAGTCAATCAGTTGGGTTTTGACCGTGACACTGAGATCTTTATAATCCACTGTACCCAAGGATTCCAAGAGCCCTAGGACAAGCTTTTGGGTGGTGGTTTTCGTGTATTTTTCCAGCATGTCCTTCAAGCGATTTTCCATGTCTTCAGTAAATTCCACGCTATTGAGCACCTGAACCACGTGATGCGCGAGGAACTTGAAAAAGGCGCGATCATTCTCCGACTGGATGAGCCATTTGACGAGGCTGACAATGTAGTCAGAAAGATTGACGGTGTGGGCTCGTTCCGTCGTAAAGTGTTCTAACGACGATGCAATTTTTTCTTCGGGAATGAGGTCAAGCAGTTGATTGGCCGCATCCGTTAAAACCCGCTGAATTTCAGGAGAGGGAGAGGATTGTAAGAGGTGTACTAATTGCTGGCTGATCTGCAATTTCTCGATGTTGGATTCTATGAAGCCAACCGACAGCAATTCTGTTTCTACCAACGTTGCCAAGGCATCAATGATGCGGTCGCGATTGGCGGAGATAATCGATGTGTGCGGTAGCCATTTAATGCCTAAAGGATGACGAAACAAGGCAGTTACCGCATACCAGTCCGCCACCCCTCCTGCTAGTCCCGCTAACGCCATCGATTCGAGATAAGGGGCCCACACGTGTCGATGGAAAACTAGCGCTGTTAAAAACAGCACCAGCGCAATCCCTAAAGTCATGTTGGCCCAACGTCGTTGCACAGCATTCCCTCCACCTGCTATCTTACCCAACTCCCGAGATTCCGCAAAGGGCTGGGCCGTCATTACCGCTATCATACGCCTAAGGCCCATCGTGGGACATTGATTTTTGTTAGAACATCTCGCACAATACAAAGTAGATGGGTAATTAGCGAGGGTCAGAGCGTCATTTGTCTGCCATTCGCGATGAGGAGGAATTTTTTAGTGGTCATTGATGTCGTAGTGGAAATCCCCCGTGGAAGTCAAAACAAATATGAAGTGGATCATGAAACGGGACGGATTAGGCTCGACCGGGTGCTCTTTTCGCCCTTTCACTATCCGACCGAGTACGGCTTTGTGGAAAACACCTTAGGCGAAGATGGTGACCCCATCGATGTGATGGTACTCATGTCGCAGCCGACCTTTCCGGGCTGCATTGTACGCAGCCGTCTAGTCGGGGTATTAGAGATGAGTGATGAAAACGGCGTAGACAATAAAATTTTAGCAGTCGCCGTCGATGACCCCCGGATGAATGGCATTGAGACCATTCATGATGTTTCTCAACATACGCTCAAAGAAATTGCTCACTTTTTCGCGACATATAAAGAGTTAGAGGGCAAAGAGTCGCATGTGGGCGGGTGGCAGGATCACGAGAGCGCGGAGCGCATTCTCAAAGAAAGCCAAGAGCGTTTTGCCAAAGGCCAACATTAAGGGCGTTCGAGTTCTTGCTCAGCGGGAATCACCAACGGAATTAATAGGCGTGACGAAACAAGCAGGTCTTGCGTCATTTTTTCCACATCCGCTAACACGGCGGCTAGGTCTAACCAGTCGACCTCAGCATATTGTACGTTCTGTGCCAACAGGTGTCGCAGATGCGACGCCTGTTTTAATGTCCGCTCCATCTGCCATGCCGCGTGTGGATCCCGCCTAATTATGATGCGGGAATAGGTTTTAAGGGCCTGACTCATTAGTGCTAAGAGGTCTCCTAATCCTGTCGCGATGGCTTTCGGTAAGGAGGCGTAAGGATGGTCAACGTTACGCTCTACGGTGACAAACAAGCTGCGGGCAATGCCGCGCACTTGCGTCAACGCGTGCTCCAATACGGTTGCCGCCTGACGCAAGGTTTTCAGACGTTGCCTACGGCGTTTGGCCATGACATTCCACTTCAAGCTTTTCTCTGCTTGCCGGATCGCTTGTTTGACATCCTCGAGGGCTTGATCCAGCCGACGAGCGTGGCTTAAATGATGGCGGGCATGCGTAGAGTCTAGCCCCGAAATAAGGTCTTGGCGAATCGCCGACAGCACATCACACACGTCCTGGTTTAAGATCGTTAGAGCGTGCTCAGCGGCCGGTGTCGCATCCGGGGGCCAAATTAAGGCATTAATCCCAATGGCGACGATAACACCGACAGCCGTATCCAGGGCGCGAATCCACGCATATTGCGGGGCCATTCGTCCAACGGTCATCACTAATAATGCTGTGATAGCGACTTGCGGAATCCCTTGTGCACCCATGTGCAGACGGCTGGCCAAAAAGACGGCACCGTAGACAACCAGCCCGACCGACCATGCCGTCAAGTGAAAGAAATATCCGGCGCCCACAGCGACCAAAATACCGGCGGCTACCCCAACCACCCGCTGCACACCGCGCGCGATGGATTCCGCGACGGTCACTTGTAAGGACAGGATTGCGGCTAAAGGGGCAAAATAAGGGCGCGGCGTGCCAAAAACGCTTTGAGCCACAAACCACGACATGCCTGCCGCAAGCCCGGTTTTGAAGACTTGGGAATTAGTGCCTTGTTCAAGAATTGCGCGGATCGTGCGCCACTGTATCGGTATCATGAGCGTAGCATGATACGCTGCCGCGTCCGCTATCCCTCTTCGACTAGACGCTGCCACCGGTGAGCTAGGGCTAAGATGGCAAGGTCTTGGCCGTAGTCGCCGACCACTTGGACATTGACCGCAAGTCCTTCGGCATTAAGCGCGGTCGGAATCGTCACCGCAGGTAATCCCAGCAAATTGAATAATGAAGTAAACCATACCAACAAATTGCGGATATCTGCCGGTTCGTGGTCGTAACCTTCCAGCGTATGAACCGTGAGCTCCGGAGCATAGACGGGGACGGTGGGCAAAATGATGGCGTCATATTCCCCTTTTTGAAACCACGCATGGTAGGTCTGCATCAATTCTGTGCGGGTGCGCAAAGCTTCTATATACTGTACTGCGAGATACGTGGACCGTGAGACCAGACGCTCGCGCACATCCGGTTGATAATCCCACGGCCGCTCCTTTAGCCAACGCCAGTGGTAATTGGCGGCTTCTGCCCCAATAATAACCAGCTGAGCCGCCCGAATGCGGTCCACATCCGGTAAGGGACCCCGCACTACCTCCATGCCGGGCTGAAGACGTATCCACTGCTCGACGGATTCTTCAAAGCGCCGGTTAAGATCGCGATCCAGCGCTTCCCATTGGGGCCCTTGTGGCCAAAAAATGCGTCTTGGAGGAATCAGCGATTTCGCCCGCAGTTGATCGATATTCCCTGTTCGAGGATGACTTATGGCCTCAAGGACCAGGACGATGTCCTCAACAGACCGGGCTAAAGGACCGACATGGTCGAGTGTCCATGCTAAGGGGATCACCCCTTCCCGGCTGACGACGTCGTAGGTGGGTTTAAAGCCCGCAATGCCACACAACGCGGCAGGAATCCTAATCGAGCCCCCGGTATCCGTGCCCAAGGCTGCCGGCAATAATTCAGCCCCTACAACAACAGCAGATCCCCCGCTCGATCCCCCGGCCATGCGATCAGGCTTAGCAAAATGCCGTACGGGGCCAAAATATGAACTGGTACTGGTCGGGCCAAACGCAAATTCGTGGAGATTTAATTTGCCAATATCCACATTGGCACCGGCTGCCCGTAAGCGCTCGACCACGGCCGCATCGCGTTGGGGACGGTAATCACGCAAGATGCGCGATCCGGCTGTGGTCAACACGCCTTGGGTTTCAAATAAATCTTTGAGTCCAACGGGGATCCCGTCCAGAGGGCCCAATGGCTGGCCTTGGCGAAACCTTTTCCACGCAGCCTGGGCTGTGTTGCGCGCACGCTCAAAGTCTACCGAGATAAAGGCATTTGTTTGGGCTTGGACAAGCGGCTGTTTTTCTTGAATGCGCTCAACTAAGGAAACCGGATCATCGCGGCCTTCCAAGAAGTTCCGGTGCAACGCCAAAATCTGACTACTCATCGCGTACCCTCCCACGTTGCTTTGGGCAAAGGCGACACCGGTTCATAGCAATTCATGGCCTGGGGTGTTAAGGTTTTCACAATGAAGGACATGCCTGCTTGTGTCCACAAATCCTGCGCGTCTGTTTGCACGCCAAGGATTTGAGAGATCATCGCAGACGCATTAGGCCCATTATCCATAAAAAATCCCCTCTCTTGTCTGCTTTCTGGATGTATTATACAATGCCTCTGGCCTAATGCCGCTTTTAACGGACCGGCAACACCAAGTCATGATGCGAATGAGGGATGAAGATGCCCTGGACCGATGATCTCATCGGACGCCAATCACCACAAACACACCATCACATCGATCGGTGCACTATTCAACAATTTGCACGCGCCTTACGTCTAACGTATGCACCTTACTTTGACCCCGAAGCGGCCCGTCAGATGGGATATTCTGATGTCATTGCTCCCCCCACGTTTCCTTTTACTTTAACAGCTGCTCCCATTGAAGGATTGGATTTACCACCAAACGGTATCATTCATGGCGAGCAACAGTTTGCATATGGCGCACCTATAACCGCAGGCGATGACATTACCGTCACCAGCATGGTTCAAGGCATTAAACGGCGGGCCAACATGGTGTTTCTCACCATCCGGACCCAAGGGATTAACCAACAAGGCAAGATGGCCTTTACGGCCGAAAGTCTCTTTATTATTACGGTGTCTAGCCAGGAGGTGGGTTAATGTCGCTCCCCAAATCGCTTGGTCCCATCGAGGTGGACGTGACGCGTGCCCAGCTGGTGCAGTATGCGGCCGCATCGCAAGACTTCAATGCCATCCATTACGACACGCAAGTGGCACAATCCTTTGGACTGCCTGGTGTGATCGTCCATGGCATGCTGACAATGGGCGTATGGGATGCACTTTTCGTCCCCCTCTATACCCAAGGTTACCAGCTCACGGCCTTACAAGCACGGTTTCGGCAGGTACTGCAACCGTCTCAGACCATCATCTTGTCTGGAGTGATTGAATCAGCGGACCAAGGGGTGCGCGTCAAGCTGACGGCAACCGCACAAGGCCAGGACAAGCCCGCGGTGACCGGTGAGGCTAGGTTTTCGCAGACCGCATCCACCAATCACGAATCACCGATGCCGTCAAGCCCAGCACAATGAGCATGGTCATTCCGACTAGCCAAAAGTCATGAACGGCAAAGCTTCGGGAAGGGCCAAAGGTCAACACCATCGCCATTGTATCCATAAGGATATGAGCTAGGAGCGGTACAACAACGTCTCCTGTGGCCATCATAAACAAGACCCAAGGCAAAACACTAAGGCCTATGGTCCACATCGTCCAAGGCCCCCAAAAGGGTACATGCCACAGTCCAAATAAGGCCGCCGTCAGCATGGCAACGCCCCCGCGTTGCCATGCGGTAGTTGGCCGGAGAAACTTCCACACCGTGGCCATGGCACCAATTAATAAAGCATTTTCGACCGGCAACACTAACGGAAACTGCCAGAGCATTCGCACCGCCGTCTGCCAATTCATACGACTGAGACCCGGTTGTTGGGGGTTGAAACCCAATATTTTTTGAGCGAACGCGCCCAAGGCCATGCTGGCAACCAATAATAAGAGACTTTCTGCCACCGTCGCGTCTCGCCATCGCGCTGTTTTGACGATCTGCGGAACAAAGGGCCAACTGATCAGCGTAAATAGCAAAAAGCCATAACTATAGCCGGCAAGGCTGCTTTTGGACCAGTGTGACAAAACTAACACCGCTATTGACCCCAAAGCCGTCGCGAGAAATAATCGCCATAAGGGCAAAGGTCTGACAAGTGTCTGAAATCCAGGAGGTGGCGGCCCAAATACGCCGGGCCAATAGTTCCTCCGTGGTTGTGGTTTTTTCATAACGTCACCCCGTACATGCATAAGCAATCCGCGTCGTTGTTATGCCAACTAAAAAGGAGCTCCCTGTTAGGAGCCCCATTTGGTGAGATGAGAAGGCTTACTGCAGAATTTGCTCAATACGGTCCAAAGTCTCTGGAGCCAATTGCACCCCGACGGCCTTAACATTTTCCGTGATTTGTTCGGGGCGCGAAGCCCCAATGAGGGCACTGGAAATGCCGGGCTGTCGTAATACCCACGCGAGAGCCAACTGGCTTAACGTCAACCCTAGTTCTTGGGCTACGCCCATCAACGCTTCGATCTTGGTTAAATGCTCTTCGGTCAGGTAGCGCGTAATAAAATGGCTAACTTCTTTCGTGGCGGCCCGAGAACCTTCCGGTGTCGCTTGGCCCAACCGATATTTCCCGGTCAATAACCCTTGCGCTAACGGCGAGAAGACGACAACTCCAATGCCGTTTTGCTCACATATCGGTAAGACGGCTTGTTCAATATACCGCGAAAACATATTGTAGACCGGCTGGCTAGCGCGAAGGGGATGCAGGCCCATCGCATTTTGTACACTGACTGCTTCGGCAATACGCTCAGCGGGCCACTCGCTGATTCCCCCGTAGCGAATTTTGCCAGCCCTGACTTGATCGTCAATGGTCGAGAGAATTTCTTCCATTTCGGTATCCGGGTCATACCGGTGACAATAAAAGATATCGACGTAATCCGTCCCTAATGCCGTAAGACTTTGGTCTAGCTGCGCGATTAAGTGCTTGCGGCTCAATCCTCGATCATTCACGCCTGGTCCCACCGGCCAAAAGGCTTTGGTGGTTAACACATAGGAATCCCGCGCATATGGTGCTAAGGCTTGGGCAAGAAACCTTTCGGCTTCATGAGGAGCGCTGCCGTAGACATTGGCGCAATCAAAATGGTTAATCCCTAGGTCATAAGCGTGATGGATGCATGCTTCCGCAGTTTTTTGTTCGGTCACGGTCCCATAGGTCAACCAACTTCCAAGGGCAATCTCTGACACCTTGATTCCTGCTTTGCCTAGACGACGATAGTTCATGATAAATCCTCCTATGTTGTGGATAGTTAAGGGGTGTGAATCGCTTCGGGAATGTGGTCCGACGATTCGTATAAATGCATCGACGGTACTTTCTCTTGAAGGCGCGCTAACGTATAGGGATCTTCGACTAACAGCACCGGACGATTTTCCGTATCTAACAAGATTGTGGCTCTGTCAAAGCGTCCAAGTTCTGGCCACGGGCCATCAATCCACCGCGCCATGGTATAAGGTAAAGGCCGAATATTTACGTCGACCCCGTATTCATTTTTCATACGGTACTCCAAGACTTCAAACTGTAACGGTCCGACCACGCCTAAAAACACTTGGGGGCCGTTATCTGTAGGGTGAAAAACCTGAATTAACCCCTCTTCCGTCAATTCTTTCAGACCACGTTGGTACTGCTTATGTTTCAGCGCATATTTCAGTTCGACTTCAGCAAAATGCTCCGGACTAAAACGGGGGAACCCCGTGAATTCAAATGCGGACCCTTCGGTCAACGTATCGCCTATATGAAAGAGACCTGCATCGTGCAAACCAATTACGTCGCCCGCATAGGCTTCCTCGACAATAAAACGGTCCTGGGCCAGAAATTGCTGCGGTTGATTCAGGCGAATCACGCGTTGCGTGCGCACATGCGTCACGGCCATGCCGCGTTCAAAGCGTCCCGAAGCAATCCGCACAAAGGCAATCCGATCTCGGTGCTGCGGATTCATATTGGCCTGAATTTTGAATACAAATCCGCTGAAATGAGGAGATTCTGGAGGCACTGGTCCTTGTTGGCTCATCCGGGGTGTGGGCGGCGGCGCCAGTTCCAAGAAGGTATCCAAAAAGTTTTGAACTCCAAAATTGGCAATGGCGCTACCAAAAAACACCGGACTTAGTTGACCCTCATTAACCCGTTCGGCCGCAAAGGTTTCGCCGGCCTCTGCCATCAATTCCAAGGCGTCACGGAGCTCCTGCCTTTGGTCTTCAGGTACCTTGTCACCCAATGCGTTGAAATCCATGCGCTCATACGCTTGGTGTTCTCGATCAAAGTACTCAAAATATCCTTGGCGTACATCGTAAATCCCCCGAAAGTCTAAGCCCATTCCGACCGGCCAGTTCATCGGAAACGTCTGAATGCCAAGAACCCGCTCAATTTCTTGAAGAAGGTCCCATGGGTCTTTTCCTTCCCGGTCTAGTTTGTTGATAAACGTGAAGACCGGGATATGTCGCTTGGCGGCCACCTCAAAGAGCTTGATGGTTTGAGGTTCTACCCCTTTTGCGGCGTCAATAACCATAACCGCACTATCGGCGGCCAATAAGGTGCGGTAAGTATCTTCGCTAAAATCTTGGTGGCCAGGTGTGTCCAATAAGTTGACACGGTAGCCATTATAGAAGAATTGTAGGACCGTGGATGTTACCGAAATCCCGCGTTGCTGTTCAATCGCCATCCAGTCGGACCGTGCATGGGCTTGTTGTCGGCGCGCCTTAACGGCCCCTGCTTCGCGAATGGCTCCTCCAAACAGCAATAATTTTTCGGTTAACGTCGTTTTTCCCGCATCGGGATGGGAAATGATGGCAAACGTCCGTCCTTGTTTAATTTTTTGTTCCAGACTCGTCACGCAATCCGCCCCTTCAATTGGCCTAACCCCTTAAATTATATCATTGTGCAGAAAAAGCTACACGTCGCACGACGCGCAAAGTGGTTTACAATAGTCGTGGTCAATTCTGTCTAGACAGTCAAAGTTGAGGTGGCAGACATTGGAACATACAGCATATGATCCATTTAATGCGCGTGTCGTGACGACGTTCGAAGGACAACGTGTCGTCTATTATCGATTGAGTGCTCTCCAGGGATTGCGTTCGTCTCCCCTAGACCGCTTACCTTATGCGATCAAAATTTTACTCGAGTCGGTTTTGCGGCAGGTCGATGGCCACCAAATCACGGTCGACGATGTGGGCCGGTTAGCTAACTGGAATCCGCAGAATCCAGAATCCCTTGGCGAGATCCCCTTTAAGCCGGCGCGGGTGGTGCTTCAAGACTTTACCGGGGTTCCCGCTGTGGTAGACTTGGCCACCATGCGGGATTACGTGGCTCAAGCGGGCCATGACCCGAGCCAGATTAATCCCCTAATTCCGGTTGATTTGGTGATTGACCATTCGGTGCAAGTGGATGCCTTTGGCACCCCGTCCGCAATGACCGTCAATATTGACAAGGAGTTTGAGCGCAACAATGAGCGTTATCGTTTGTTGAAATGGGCTCAAGGCGCTTTCCGCAACTTCCGTGCCATCCCACCTGATACCGGCATTGTGCACCAAGTCAATTTAGAATATTTAGCGTCTGTGGTGGCTTCCGTGGAGGGACCCGACGGGCGTGTGCTATTTCCGGACTCCGTGGTCGGTACGGATTCCCACACCACGATGATTAATGGATTAGGGGTTTTGGGTTGGGGTGTCGGCGGAATTGAAGCGGAAGCCAACATGCTAGGACAACCCCTCTACTTCGTTACGCCGGCCGTGGTCGGATTCAAGATGACGGGAACTCTGAAAGAGGGCGTCACCGCCACAGACCTCGCGCTGACGGTGACCAATATACTTCGCGCCCACGGAGTCGTGGGGAAATTTGTGGAGTTTTTTGGTCCTGGTGTTGCCCAAATGGGACTAGCTGACCGTGCCACCGTGGCCAATATGGCACCGGAGTATGGAGCGACCATGGGCTATTTCCCGGTTGATGAGGAGACGCTGCTCTACTTAAAGCAAACAGGCCGCGATCCCCAGCATGTCCGGCTAGTCGAGTGGTATTTGAAAGAACAAGGATTATTCCGCACGGCGCAAAGCGCTGACCCCGAATACTCTGAAGTGATTGAACTCGACTTAAGCACTGTCGACGCCAGCTTAGCCGGACCGAAACGGCCTCAAGACCGCGTGAACCTCAGCGCGATGCCCAAAGCTTTTGAAGACGCATTAGCCGCTGATACTGCTCAACGAGGGTTTGGCCTATCCGCAGCCGACAGGCAAAAACAAGTCTCCGTACAGTGGGAAGATGGATCCCAAGAAATACTTAGCCAAGGTGCCGTGGTGATTGCTGCTATTACCAGTTGTACCAATACGTCCAATCCCCACGTTATGATCGGAGCGGGTTTGCTCGCCAAAAAGGCTGTCCAGCGTGGGCTCAAGGTGCCGCGGTACGTCAAGACTAGTTTGGCGCCGGGATCACGCGTGGTGACTGAATACTTACGGGCAGCTGGGCTCTTGTCCTATTTGTCATCGTTGGGATTTGAAGTGGTTGGCTATGGTTGCACTACGTGTATTGGAAATAGTGGGCCCTTGCCTAATCCCGTAGCGCAAGCGATTTCCTCTAACGATATGACCGTGGCGGCTGTTCTTAGCGGCAACCGTAACTTCGAAGGTCGGGTTCATCCTCTCGTCAAGGCCAACTATCTCGCCTCTCCCCCGCTGGTTGTGGCCTACGCCCTCGCGGGTACGATGCGAATCGACTGGAGCCGGGATCCCCTTGGCCAAGATCGGGAAGGTCGTGACGTCTTTTTGAAGGACATTTGGCCTTCTAATACTGAAATTCACGAGGCGCTGACGCAAGCTCTCAAACCGGAGTTATTCGCGCAACAGTACGCACAAATTTACCAAGCCAACCCCTTGTGGAACCAATTGCCTGAAATGCAAGGTGACATTTACCAATGGGATGCGGCGTCGACGTATATTCAAAAACCGCCGTTCTTTGAGAACACGCAATCGCCCGGATCTGTGATTGAAAACGCCCGAATTCTGGCCCTTTTTGGAGATTCCGTGACAACCGACCACATTTCTCCTGCGGGCAACATTGCCCTTAACAGTCCGGCGGGCCGCTACTTACAAGAACACGGGGTAGAGCCCAAGGACTTTAATTCCTATGGGTCACGACGTGGCAATCATGAAGTGATGATGCGGGGGACGTTTGCCAACATTCGTATTCGCAATGCCATGGTTCCGGGTACGGAAGGCGGCTTTACGCAGTTTATTCCGACCGGCGACGTTTTGCCCATTTATGATGCGGCTATGCGGTATCAAGAGGCCCAAACGCCCCTCGTGGTCTTTGCCGGTAAGGAATATGGAACAGGCAGTTCCCGGGACTGGGCCGCTAAAGGCACGAAACTGCTCGGCGTCAAAGCGGTTATTGCGCAAAGTTTTGAGCGTATCCACCGCAGTAACCTGGTCGGCATGGGTGTCTTGCCGTTGCAATTTGCTCCGGGCGAATCATGGCAGTCTTTAGGCATTAAGGGAGACGAACAGGTCACCATTACTCTGCCCCACGACCTTGCTCCGGGAGCTGCCGTGACGGTTCAACTGACAAGCCCTGATGGGACGGTGAAGACGTTCACTACAACGGCTCGCCTCGATACCCCAGTCGACGTGGAATACTACTATAACAACGGAATTTTGCAGACCGTACTCAATCAAATTCAATAAAACGGCGGGGCATCATGGCTTATCCGGCCATGGTGCCCATGCGCGTAGAAAAAAGCAGAAAGGACAATGATGCGCTCTCTCAAAGGACAGCGGGTCCTTATCACTGGAGCCTCTGGCGGTCTCGGACAAGCTTTGGCATGGGTTTTAGCGGAACAAGGGGCTCATGTGGCCCTGGCCGCAAGGCGACTAGAGCGACTTCAAGAGCTGCAGGAGGCGTTGCAGCGCTCAGGCTATAAGGCCGTAGCTATTTCCCTAGATGTGACGGACGCAGATGCTGTAACCTACGGTCTGCACCGTACCGTGGAAGCCCTAGGGGGATTGGATATCTTGGTGAATAATGCCGGTCTAGCTTACTTTGGTAGTGTATCGACCATGGCCCCCCAAGCGATGGCCACGCTGGTGGCCACCAACATCTACGGAGCACTCTACACGAGCCAAGCCGCCGTACCCTATCTCGAGACGTCTCGGGGCATGATTGTCAATATTTCCTCTCCCCTGGCCAAGCGCGCCTTTCCCTATGTGTCTTTCTATGCGGGAACCAAAAGTTTTCTTAATGCGGTGTCCGATGGCATGCGTTTAGAACTGAAAGCGCGTGGGATTCATGTCTTAACCTATATGGCTCCCGAAACCGCTACGGATTTAGCTCAGCATACACTTCATGCACCGGGTGTCACCCTTCCTCCAATCCGCCGACGCTTAGCTGACCCCCGTCATGTTGCCTTGCAGATCAGCCGTGCCATTCGCCACGAACGGCGTGAAGTTATGGCCAGTCGTTTCTTTGTGGCATTAGGGCTTATGATGCCGGGGTTGGTCGATTGGCTACTGTATCATGCCATGGTAAGGCGTTATCGCCACGAAAATTTTTAGGCTTCCTCGAAATCATAAGCTAATTCCATTCCAATGCGGGTACAGGCTAAGAAAACCCTATTTCTTCGCGAAGGTTAGCGCTTCGCCGCCGCGTTGGATAGGGCGAATTATGCACGAAGCCGCTACCTCCTTCGGTCCCGGGAGGACGCGAACGGATCACGCAGCCAGTGCGCCGATGGAGAGAACCCCGGCGACTGGGACGCGTCTTTACGCCCCCGTCTAGGAGTGGGACATTCTGGACGCGTGAACCGAGCAGCACGAAAAGCGTGATCGCTACTTGTAAACCTTAATGCTCCTTGGGACGCCCGACCATCACACCGGTGGGGTCCCATGGTTTCTGATCGCAAAGGCCCCGATAAAATGAGAGGCTTTAATAATGGCCGAGCGTGCCGCGGCGCCTGACGAAGCGCTCCGCGCCAATAAATCCCATAACACCGGTTAACATCCATATGACCATATTAAATCCCGCACTGAGCCATAACGAGGGAGGCACGGGCGCGGTCGTTTGCAGCACATGGCGAAGCAATGCCACTTGGGCAGTAAAAGGCAGCAATACCGCTAGGATATGCCACAGCCACCCCGGGTCGTGGCCGAGCGGGATCATTATCACGAACAATAACAAAAATTGTACAATATTGAGCACTTGGCCGATCCGCTTAAAGATTAACGCAATGCCGGCAACCAAGAGCCCTAACCCCCAAGCTGTGATGAGCGTCATCAAAAATGGTTCAAGAGCTTCGAGGCGCCACACAAAACCAACGCCAGTCAAGGCAATCATGGCGCACACCACCATGACAAGCGGTATCAAAAACACTACAATGGCCATCAAGGCGCGCACAAGAAAGACCCACACGGCCCCTCGCGGCACCATCATCACCTGTTCCAAGGTGCCGTTTTGGGCTTCATTCTGCACCGACCATCCCATGTCGCCGGTTGCGCTCATCATAGTCATCCAGACTGCATAACCCACGACAATGGTCGACAAGCGGCCCGCACCGATAGGGGAATCCGTGATATACGACGCCCCATAAAAAAGACCCGCGAACACTAAGAACATCGTGAGAATGGACGAAAGCGTTTCCATGGGATAGCGTGCTGCTAAAATTAATGATCGCCGCCATTCCGCCTGCACAATGCTTCTCATGCCGTGGCCCCTTCAGTCAGAACTTTTTGCACGACTTCCGACAAATCCGCTTGATGGCGCTGGATTCGCGCAATGGGATGTGGACTTAAAGCAGCTATCAAATCATAAATACCGGCCATATCGGCGGCCTCGGGGACAAAGAGCAACGTGAGCGGATCGATCATTTGAATGCTACCTGGCACACCGCGTACCCGTTCAAGAATTTCCAGCGGCCATGGTTCTGCCCCCTCAATCGCGAAAAGAGGCTGGGAATATTGCTGCAATACCTCCGATGTTGTTCCTTGTAGGACCAATTGTCCCTGTCGAATGATCGCGATGCGATCACTGAGCTCTTGGGCGATATCGAGTTGATGCGTGGTTAATAAAATAGCGGTACCCTGTTGGGCTAACTCCCGTACCAGGCTTTTAATGGATGCCGCCGCCTCATAATCAAGGCCTAAGGTTGGCTCATCTAATAACAAGACCTGAGGGCTTGTCATCAGTGCTTGGCATAAGGCGGCTTTTTGCTGCATCCCGCGGGAAAGGGATTGCACTAGGCTCCGGGCACGATCGCCTAATCCCACGCGGTCTAACAATTCTTCAGCTCGGCTTTTGGCTGCTTTGCCGGTAATGCCTCGCATCGCTCCCCAGTATAAAAGATTTTCCATCACGGTCATTCGCCAGTACAAATTGCGGCTGCCTTCCAAAACAGCGCCCATTTGTTGAACCGCCGGGTCATGGTGTTGCCACAAATCGATGCCACCAATACGCACCTTTCCCGCATCCGGACGGATGAGACCGGCACTCATTTTAATCGTCGTGGTTTTTCCCGCCCCATTGGGGCCTAAAAATGCCAACACTTCCCCACGTGCAATCGAAAAAGTCACGTCTTGTACGGCCCTTCTCAGTCCCATTCGTGTCGGAAAAGTTTTGCTAAGATTGAGCACGTCTAAAATGGCCACCGCCTCCTCAGCTGTTAGACATCGACAAAACGCACAGTAGTTAAGGACACCGCATCAAATTCATCCTCTTCCGCCACAATCTCAGCGCGAAATTGGGGAAATGCCCCGGCCATTACGCGCAGCGGCAACTCGCCTCCTTCTGGCGCCGCAGCTTGTTTCCAAGGCTCTGGCGCATTCCATAAAGCATCCCATGTACCTTGTGCAAAGCTCATACGAGCCCGTGCAAGATATTGTTGCGCCGCCTTGGGCAAGGCATTTGTGGGCTGCGCCCACAAATCCAGACGGTGGATGAGGGAGCCCGTGGCGATGAGGACGAGCGTGCGCTGCTCACTCAAACGCCGCAGGATGCGTCCTAAGTGTTCATGGGCTGCCTCTCCGAGTTCTGGCGCAATAGAAACCGGAACGATTGGCACATTGGCCTGCGGAAATAGGTGTAATAGCGGGGACCACGCCCCGTGATCGAGTCCCCATTCTGTCGTGATCGCGGCCGGCAGATGTTCTTGGACGCATAAACGGGCCAGTTCTTCGGCAATATCTATGGCTCCTGGCGCTTGATAGGTGACCTGATAGAATTCCTGGGGAAATCCGCTAAAGTCGTATATTTGGCGCAATGGTGTCTGCGATACAATACCAAATCCCCCGCGTGTCATGAAGTGCGGAGAAATTGCGACGACCGCATCAATGGAACGCACGCTGGATAAAATGTTTTGACCGATTTGTTTTAAAGCTTCTTCCGTGGATTGATGGGTCACCCCCAAGTTTCCAATCAATGTGGGAGTATTGGGTGCATAGATTCCCATGAGCATTCTGGGCGCCTCCTCTAAGACTAATTCCGTGTGACTCCTCTTAGTGTACCAACAAATACCGTTGTCCGGCACGGCTTGCATAAGGCCGTCTTTTGTAGGCGACGGCATTCACTGCTGTTGAGCTGACCTTTTTCTCACGCAGGTGCGTGGAAGAGGTTGAGCACGGGACCCTTTATCGGCGTGTATCCTTCTTCGCTTAATGACACATTAATCGGTAGGTAGTGGCGACGAATTGATTTGCCATTCTGATATAAACTTGTTAAAAATCCCTCGCCCCACCAGCCGTTGTCATCCAGATAAAATATTGTGTCAAAATTCGAAGAGAATAGCAGGAATTCGACACGTGAAGTGCGAATGAATATTTATGCTTACTGTCTAGGAGTTTCTCTCCTCGAGCTATAGCATCTTGGCGCGGACATGGCCTATTTGTGTGACATCATTCACTGCGGGAGGTTTCTTATGCGACTCCGTCATTGGCGAAAAAAACTTCTATGGACCACGTCCTTAACACTAGCGACTGCTGTGACGGGATGCGGCACAACCAGCACCGCATCATCCAGCGCCCCCACTACGGCCGTTATTGCGCTACCCGTTCAAACCTCGCCCAGCTGGTGGTTTCCTGTGATTTCGAGCGCAGATTATGGCGACTCCAACTTCCAGATGAATGTGATGATGTATGTGCCGCTGATTCATATTTCACGCACAGACGGCATCGATTATAAACGGTCGTTGGCCCAGTCAGTCACCTATAATGCTCAAGGCACCCGTTACGTGATTACCTTGAATAAGAAATGGCATTGGAGTAATGGGCATCCAGTAACCGCTCAAGATGTTGTCTTTACCTGGAATGTTTTAAAAGCAGCAAGCACCGGGGCCTCCAATTTGCCATGGGGATACGGGGGGGCCGGTTCGGGAGGTGTGCCCACGCGGTGGACGTCAGTGACGGCCGCCGGTCCAGATACAGTCATCGTCACCCTTAATACGCCGTCGAACCCGAATTGGTTTATTCACAACGGCTTAGCGCAAATTGTGCCCGTGCCTGCTTCCGTGTGGGACAAACATCCTCATAATATGTTAAACGAGTTAAAGTATATCCTCTCCGTGGCGAATTCGCCATCCAATCCCGTGTATCATGTCGTGGATGGTCCCTATCAGTTTGATCAAATGAAGCCTAATGATTTTTGGTCGTTCACGCCTAATCCGTCGTATGATGGCCATAAATCAAGTCTTCAAAAGGTCATCTTTCAATACGAAAGCTCCGCGGCGACTGAGTTTCTGGGTTTGCGCAAGGGCACGATTCAGGTGGGCTATTTGCCGACCTCGGAGTGGAATGCGCGCCATGAATTAACGGCGGACAAGATGACGACCCCCTACCAATTTGGCTTTACGTTTTTGCAACCCAATTACAACGTCCAAGCTCCAGGAAAGCTAGGCCCCGTCTTTCAAAAGCTGTATGTACGCCAAGCTTTGGAAATGGGCATCGACCAACCCGCCATGATTCAGGCATTTTTCCATAATCAAGGCGTATTGGAAAATGATCCGATTCCTTCGCAGCCCAAAACCGTATTTTATGACGCCCAACTGTCTCATTTAATCTATCCGTTTAATCCTCAGCGTGGCAAAGCCTTGTTGGAACAACATGGATGGCATTTGCACAACGGCGTCATGGAAAAACATGGCGTTAAACTCGCGTTCACTCTGTTATATGTCTCGGGCAGCAACAGCGCAGCCAATATTGTGCAATTGGTCAAACAAGATTGGGCCCAAGAAGGCATTCAAGTGTCTCTCCAATCGGGACCCTTTGATCAAGTTTTGAGTACCGCCCAGCAATCCGATCCGCAAAAGTGGAATATGGCGTTTTGGGGTACGAGTAGCTGGACATATGAGCCAGACTACTATCCAACCGGAGGCAGCTTTTATCTAACTGGAGCGGGTGCTAACCAAGGTGGGTATAATGATCGCAATATGGATCGTTTAATTCTACGGTCCTATGCGCCTGGTACCCCGCAACAAATTCGCCAAGCCTTAGATGCTTATCTTAGCTATACGGCACACCAGCTGCCCGTACTATTTTTACCCTATACCCCGTCCTTCAACGAGCATGCCACCGATATTCATGGAGTGGTCGCGACCTATAACCCCATTACCACCTTCATGTATCCCAATCACTGGACCATTTCGGGTTAATTAGGACAAGCTGCCCCCTAACGGGGCAGCTTGTTATTTCGGTGCTCAAATGGATGAATTGCCGCGCAAACAGGATGTTACCAACCATATAGCGATCTTAAGCTCGCCCTTATGCGAGTTCCACAGAGGGCACCACCATCCGCCCCGCGACGATGCGCTGATACCAGCGCCATAACACTCGTTGTTTAATGGTTACAAGATGACTAGAAAAGTTCCGGGAGGCTAATTGTAGTAGCCGCCGTTCCAAGACCCGAATGATTTTATAAAAATCGCCTCGGTAAGACGTAAGCATTCCCCTCGTCTCGTCGAACATATGTCAATTCGGTCTATGACCGTTCTCTTGTTTATTATGCCATAGTTCGACGGCGAGGAAATGCCTAAAATTGATGACATTATTGTCCGACAGTAAATCGTCAGCCGTCAACGAAAGGGAGCGGACGCGTTTTAGTCGTCGCACGCCAACCCGCCCCGAGGCTAAACTCGCAGCGGCTAAAACGCGGCACGTCCCACGTTATGGACGTTAATGCTTAGCGCCCTACAAATCGTGGCGTTTCTTTATTTAAGAAGGCTTGCACCCCAATGTGGTGGTCTTCAGTAGCGGCTGCCGCTCGTTGCAGATGCAACTCAAACAACAGTTGATCAGAGAGCGAAGCATCAGTGCCCCGGTGCAAGGCTCGTTTAATCATCCCGACTGCGACTGGCGGCATGGCAGCCAAACGGTCGGCCAGCGCCTTGGTATCTGCTTCCAAATGATCCGCTTCCGTCATTTTTGACAAAATGCCCCATTGCAAGGCGGACGATGCGTCAATCACGTCTCCTAATAGCGCTAGTTCTAAGGCTTTGGCCATTCCCACGAGACGCGGCAAAAAGTAGGTGGAACCTGAATCGGGCACTAACCCAATTTTCACAAAGGCCTGCGAAAATTTGGCCTGAGGTGAGCCAATGCGGAAATCACATGCCAGTGCCAAAGACATGCCAGCCCCGGCACAGGCTCCTTGAATGCGACAAATAGTCGGTTTGTTGAGGTGATATAGCCGCATGATAAGGGGATTATAATAGCGGGCCACGTGCTCGCCAATGTCGACACTCTCATCGCGTCCCGCCACCTCTTTCAAATTTTGACCGGAGCAGAATCCTCGTCCACTGCCCGCCAGAATCACCACGCGCACAGCAGAATTGCGCTCGGCTTGTCCGAGTGCGTGATGTAGTTCGGTTAACATCTCATTGGTTAAGGCATTAATGGTCTCTGGTCGATTCAACATGATTTCTTGGATCGGACCGTCCGTCGTGACTACAATACTGTTATAAGTGTTGTCCATCCCTGACTCTCCCTTTTTCCTTAATGCCCCTCAAAATGTGGTGCACGCTTTTCCAAAAATGCTTGCATACCTTCGCGTTGGTCGTCCGTACTAAAAAGTAACGCAAACAGCCGTCGCTCGTGCTGCAAGCCTGCCTCTAGGGGTAAATCTGGCGCCGACAAAATGGCTTCTTTTGCTAACCGCACGGCAATCGGCGGCATCTTGGCTATTTTGGCTGCCAGACTTTTAGCCGCGGGTAAGACATCTTCAGCCGGAACCACTTGGTTCACAAGACCCATCCGGTAGGCTTCGTCGGCATCAATCGGGTCTCCTGTTAAAATCATTTCCATCGCACGCATTTTGCCAACGAGTTGCGTTAACCGCTGCGTGCCGCCTCCCCCAGGAATCACCCCAATTTTAATTTCCGGTTGGCCGAAGTGCGCGTTATCCCCGGCAATGACCATATCGCATGCCATCACCAGCTCCAAACCCCCACCTAACGCCCATCCGGAAACGGCTGCGATAACCGGTTTAGGGAATTGGCGCAAGGCATCGAAGCGATTAATGAGAGGAGAACGTAAGACATCGGCGGCCGATTGATGCGACAATTCAGCAATGTCAGCGCCCGCCGCAAATGCTTTGGGACTGCCGGTAAGAATGACCACGCGCACCGCGTCGTCATGCGCGAGCGCGGCCAAACGATCTGTGAGATCTTGCATGAGCGCAGAACTGAGGGCGTTGAGCACGTCCGGTCGGTTTAGTTGTAATATGGCAATGCCGCCCTCGCGACTCTCTAAAATATTCATATATCTCGTCCCTTCTTATTTCTTTTAAATAACTGCTCGTGTCACGCACGGCTTTATTGTGCCATTAGTGCATATACCGTAAAAGTTGATACGGTTCCTGCATGAGCGTCTTCAAAAATGCCAAACTTTTTGAAGCACGCACCCCGTCCATCACACGATGATCAAATGTGAGACTCAGGTACATGATGGGGCGGTCTTCATACCCGTGGTCGGTTTTGCGAGGTTCATAAACAATCGGATACATGCCCACGATACCGACCTCCGGGGCATTAATAATGGGCGTCGCAAACAACCCGCCTAGTTGGCCGCCACCGGTCACGGTAATCGTCGATCCCTGCATTTTGTCCGCACTTAACCGTTTATGGCGCGCATCATCGGCCAGACGGTGAATGTGTTCCGCCAGTTCGGTTAGCCGCAAGGTCTGCGCTTCTTTTACGACCGGAACGATGAGACCCATTTCGGTATCCACCGCGACGCCCAAATGCACGGATGGATAAAGATACAGGGTCTCTTGCTCCCAGCGTGCGTTAAGTTCGGGAAATTCTTGAACCATGATGCAGACCGCCTTAGCACACATCGCCAGGTAGCTGATTTTGGACTCACCCTGCCCCTCCAGGCTTCGGTTGAGTTGGGTGCGCATGGCCATGAGTTCGGTCGCATCGATACGGTCAACTACCGTAACCTGCGGGATATTGCGCACGGAGTCGAGCAAGTGGGCCGCGATACGTTGGCGCATGCTGCTCATGACCAGGGGGCGCCGTCTTTCATCCGCGTGCGGTAGGGACGTTGGCTCCTCGATTGTCTTCGGCGCAGGAATATCCGCAGGGACAATACGTCCGCGCGGCCCGGTTCCCTTAAGGGTGGTTAAGTCAACACCCGCTTCTTTGGCTAAACGGCGGGTAAAGGGGGCTGCGCGCACACCGCCTTCACGGTTGTCCATAAGAAGGGGCCTTCCTTGGGGCGTCTGCTGTGACGCTTCAGGGGGCACCTCATTCCCGTCTTGACCATCGTCAATCCAGACCAACGGCGTTCCCACAAGAACGCGTTCCCCCGGCGCCCCGACGCACTGCATCACGCGTCCGGCCACCGGGGCAGGCAGCTCGACGACCGCCTTGTCGGTTTCTACTTCAACTAAAGGTTGGTCCAAAGCGACGATATCGCCAACGTGCACAAGCCACCGGATAATTTCCCCTTCCGTGGTGCCTTCGCCGACATCAGGCAGCTTAAACGCATACGCCACAGTGCTCCCCTCCTATTCCTCTGCCATGACCTGGCCTATAGCATGCGCAATCCGTGACACGTTTGGGACATACCAATCTTCCCAAGCATAGGGGGGAAACGGTACGTCCGGCCCGGTGACCCGGACAATAGGCGCCTTGAGCCACCAAAAGGCTTGCTCCGTGACGGTGGCTAGAATTTCCGCCCCAAAACCTCCTGTTAATGGAGCCTCATGGACAATCACAGCCCGGCCGGTTTTTCGTACCGATTGCCCTAACGTCTCTTCATCTAATGGGGACAAACTGCGGACATCCACAATCTCTACATCCCAGCCATAACGTTGTTGAAGTTGGGTTGCTGCCGCGCGAGCAAGAGGGACCATTGCACCGTAAGTGATGACCGACACATCGCGGCCGGGTTGGACAATGCGCGCTGTCCCGAGCGGGACACGATATAGTGTATCGGGCACCTCTTCGCGTCCTAACCGGTATAGACGAATAGGCTCGAGCAACACGACCGGATCCTCGTCTTCAATGGCCGCAATGAGCAGCCCTTTGGCATCGGCCGGTGAACTGGGAATCGCCACCTTGAGTCCAGGAATGGTGGTGAGATAGCCTTCAGCAGAATCTGCATGTTGTTCAGGAGCCCGAATACCGCCCCCAAAGGGGGCACGAATGACCAACGCGGCCCCTAACGCTCCGGCACTGCGCGCACGAATACGACTGACATGGGAAATCAATTGGTCCAGCGCGGGATAGAGAAAGCCCAGAAATTGGATTTCACATACCGGACGCAGGCCCCCAATTGCCATGCCTAAAGCCGTGCCCACAATAGCCGATTCCGCAAGCGGGGTATCAATCACCCGGTCAGAACCGAATTGCGTAAGCAATTGATCTGTCACGCGAAACACGCCGCCATTAACCCCGATATCTTCTCCTAGCAATACAAGGCGAGGATCGTGCTGCATCATCTGGGACAGGGTATCATGAAGGGCCTCGACCATATTTTTTTCACTCATGTGATCGGTCCTCCCACTCATGCCATTGGCGCTGGACTCGCGTGGGCAATGTCTGATACACATGACGAAACATATCGCCGACCATCACGGCTCCTTGGGCTTCCACTCGCCCCACGGCTTCGTTAATCCGTTCCTTACTGTCGCGCATCATCTGCTCCTTCAGCGTCTCCGTTAACAGGCCTTGCTGGATTAAGAACTCCCCTAATCGGCGGATAGGGTCTTGCGCCGTATGGATATTGACCTCGTTAGATGTGCGGTAGCGGGTCGGGTCATCGGCCGTGGTATGAGGTCCTGCACGGTAGGTCACGGCTTCAATCAGGGTTGGTCCGTGGCCTTGGATCGCTTTTTCGCGCGCCTGGCGCACCACCTCATACACCGCTAACGCATCATTCCCATCAACACGCACTCCTGCGATACCATACGCTTCTGCCTTTTGCGCCAGTGTTTCACTATGCGTTTGCCGATGGACTGGTGTCGATATGGCCCATCCGTTATTTTGACAAAAGAAAAGGACAGGCACTTGCCAGACGCCCGCAAAGTTTAATGCTTCATGAAAATCTCCTTCGGATGTCGCCCCATCACCGAAATACGCCATGGCAATCGCCGGCTCTGCTTGCTGCTTCAAGGCATAGGCGAGTCCCACGGCGTGAAGCAAATGAGTCGCAATAGGAATCGAACTGGGCAATGCGCGCACTCCTGCGGCATAGCTACCCGAACGTCCCATCGCAAACAAAATGACGTGATCGAGGGGCAGTCCATGGACGTAAAGAGCTCCATGGTCGCGGTAAGAGGGAACCATCCAATCTTGACGGTCTAACGCATAAGCTGAGGCAATTTCCGCTGCTTCTTGTCCTAAGGACGGTGCAAACGTTCCCACTCGGCCTTGACGCTGGAGTGTTAACGTCTTTTCGTCAAAGGCTCGTAATAGTATCATATCCTGATAAATGTGAAGCGCTGTCTCAAGGGAACTGCTGAACGGCAACGTGCCTTCGATGTCCATGACGCGAACGACCGGATATTGGTTCATACGCCACCCCCTATAAGAATATTGCCAACATGACGGTTCTATGGTAGGTGTGATATGATTTTCGCAATGACCCTTCGAAAGGATGACCGTGCGATGCGTGACGGGTTAATGCCAGGGACAGTTGCTCGGGTCGAAACGGTGGTAACACCCGCCATGACAGCGACGTTAGGAGGGCAACCGATTCACCCCGTGTTGGCCACAGCGCGAATGATTGAGTGGATGGAATGGGCCGGACGCTCTCTCATTCTACCCTATTTGGAAGAGACCGAGGATGCCGTCGGCTACCAGGTGGATATTGTGCATACCCGGTCCACGCAAGTTGGCGATACCCTCGTAGCTTATGCACAATTCCAGAAACGCGACGGTAACCGTATCATCACGAAAGTTTGGGCCGAAAACAGCCACGGCATGGTTGGTTCCGGCACCTTTGTACAGGTTGTGCTCACAAAAGAGCGGCTGGCGCTACTGCTCCAAAGCCCGCCTTCTCCGCCACGATGAGGACAGAAAGAACAGCCCCGTCGGTTACGCCTCGCGGTGTCCCACAAGCAATGTGACGATGCCTTTTGCAAACGTCATTAAGTCCCGCCCTGCAGCGCGTCCCTGCTCTGATTCTAGGGCCGTTTGCAGCTGTTTTTCATCCGCAAACTGCATTTCCGCCATCATCAGATAAGGGGAATGCGCTCCGTCGGCTTGATGGTCAAAACGGGTCAATTGGATTCCCAAAAGGCCCGGCATGGCCTTGGCTAACGGAAGATGCACCGTTTCGTAATGATGGTTAAACGCCTCAATATCTTCGGGATGGCGATACAGCGCTATTAATGTAACCATTTTGGATAAATCCTCCTCTGAGCGTTTCAAACGACCTCGCGTGCGCCATTTTGGTATACACGACTTCTGCGAGTTCACCTTATCACGCACCGAATTGCGCAGTCAATAATGACCTGTATATCTCTTCACGAATCTCCCCATTATGGGAAGATTCTGTCGTATGGCCTTTTTAAAAATTTTCGAAGATCAAAAGAGTGAGAACTGCGGGGTTCCAAGGTGCTGGGAAATCCAGAGAAATGCATCGGATAGTCCTGCAGTTGATTTGCTGAAGAATTTTGTCGTATGTCGGAGCTCGGGGTTTTTCGGATCTGCCCCAGGTGATTGTGGGCCAAAATGTTGCTGTGCTGCGTCACAGCAGCTCCTTCTTTCTGCCCGATAAGATAAATGGTGGGCTTCAGGCGTTTCGGCATGTCGACGCGCCCTTTTATTTGCAAAATCCCTCATGGTATTCTAAGCCTATGACAACAACCAATAGCCTATCATTACCGGCTTCGCTTGCTGCAAGAGATGTGCTGATTATTGGTGGCGGCCCAAGTGGGTTAATGGCCGCCATCGCCGCACAAACTGCCGGCGCACGGACGGTACTTGTGGAAAAAGGCAATAAATTGGGCCGGAAGCTCGGCATTTCAGGTGGCGGTCGCTGCAACGTGACCAACGCCAAGCCCTTACCCGAATTAATGGAAAATATCGTGGGTAATAGCCGTTTTCTCTATTCGGCTCTCACGCGCTTTGGGAGTCCTGAGATTGTGGCGTTCTTTGAAGATATGGGGATTGCCTTGAAAGAAGAAGACCATGGTCGTGTATTTCCGGTCACTGACAAGGCCTCAACCGTGGTCAAAGCGTTGGTGGATAAAGTCTATGCATTAGGGGTTATGGTATACCAAGATACTGCCGTAGGCTCGTTAATATGCGAAGACAATCAAGTAAAAGGAGCTCGCTTGGCCTCCTTGGCCTCCTTGGCCTCGGGCCTCTCTCTCGGAGCGAAAGCCGTGGTAGTCGCGACCGGGGGCGTAAGCGTACCTCAAACGGGGAGCACTGGGGATGGATACCCATGGGCCCAAGCGGCCGGGCACAGCATCGTCGCTCCTTATCCGACCGCCGTCCCCTTGACGAGTCCGGCCCCGTTTATCAAAGAGCGCACCTTGCAAGGTCTATCGTTTAAAGAGGTTGTTTTGCGGATTATTTCCGAGCACGGCAAGGTTCTAACGACAGAGACAGGCGACTTGCTCTTTAGCCACTTTGGTCTCACAGGTCCCGCCGCCCTGCGTAGCAGTCATTATGTGTCAGTGGCCCTACGCAAGAATCCGCAAGCGGTGCTACGGGCCGAAATTGACTTCTTGCCCACCCAGTCTGAACCTCTGTTACATCAACAATTGGCAGCCATTCGCGCCGAGTCTGGTCGCCGGTCGGTGCGAACGGTCTTGTCGCAATGGGTCCCGGAGCGCTTAGCGGAATTCTTATGCCGACGCATCCAAATAGCGCCAACACTAGAGATGGCGCATCTAAGCCGGTCTAGTGAAGGCGCCTTGTGTCATGCCCTTAAAGCGTTTGACGTGCCTATTTCGGGTACGCTTCCCTTAGACAAAGCTACCGTGACGGGAGGCGGCGTCGCCCTCAAGGCTATCGATCCGCGCACCATGGGCTCTAAATTATGTCGCGGTTTATATTTTGCCGGCGAAGTGCTAGATGTTCATGCCCATACCGGTGGCTACAATATTACCGTCGCGTTTTCAACGGGCCATTTGGCAGGAAGTGCCGCCGCTGAATATGTCCTCACACACGCTAATGATTAGAGGGCATGCCCCAATGCTTGGCCAAAAAGATGTCTCGCCCCGATCCCCTGCGATACTGTTGATAGTGGGCTTCATGCGTCCGGTAAAAGTTTTGATGATAGTCTTCGGCGGGATAAAACGGTCCCGCAGGGAGAATTTCTACCGCCACAGGACGGTTAAAACGGCCACTGGCGTCCAATGCGTCGCGAGATTGCTCAGCCAATCGCTTTTGTTCTGGCGAATGGTAAAAAATTGCCGGCTTATACGATGGTCCCCGGTCGTAAAACTGACCTCCGCTGTCGGTGGGGTCTATTTGTTGCCAATAGATGTCTAACAGTTGCGCATACGTAATCTGGGCGGGATCAAAGGTGATATTGACCGCTTCGTAATGCCCGGTATGGCCCGCACACACGTCTTCATAGGTTGGATTCACGCTATGTCCGCCCGTGTAACCCGACACGACTTTGAGAACCCCTGGCCATTGATCGAAGGGATGCACCATGCACCAAAAGCATCCGCCTGCAAATGTCGCCTGTTCCACACTCTCCCTCCTTGGTTACAGGATACCACGGGAGCTCTCTGGCGGCGAATCCATTCTAAGCTCCGTGGTGTGAACCCCGAGCACCATCACCGGTCTTTATAGGCGGTCACGGCATACGACAAGTGGGCTTCGACAAGCAAGACCCAGCGCGCTGGGTCTAGCCACGGCTGAATTGACAGGCTTTGGAAATGAAGTAGACTAAACAGATGGATGCCGATGTAATGAGGCTCCGTTTAATAAATCGTGATTGAGGTCTTTCATGACGAGAAAACACCTAACCCAATGGATTGTCAAACATCCTTGGCACGTTATTGTCCTATGGACCGTGATTTTCATCGGCGCTTTGCCATTCATGCTCAATTTATCCCATCAATTTAAAACCGACGGCTTAGGCGTACCAGGCAGTCCTTCCGAACATGTTCAGCACATCGTGCAACGGAATTTTGGCGTCCTTGCTAATTCTACTGCGACCGTCGTCTTTTCGTCTTCTCAATCTATCAATCAACCCCAGTATCGCCGCGCTATCGCCAAGATTCTCCAGCAGATGAGAAAGGTGCCGGCCGTGGCCAAGGTTCCTTCACTCACGGATATGACCTTGTCGCATGATGAGCATGTCATGTACGGCACGCTCTTTTTCCGGCAGACGACAAACCATTCTCTGGCCGATACCCAGGCGGTTATCCCCTTGCGCCATCTCTTATCTTTAACACCAAAGGGTTTGCGTGGTGGGCTAACCGGCCTTGTCCCCCTCGAACGGTCTTTCACCAACCAAGTCGATAAAGATTTAAAAACCGCCGAGTTTTGGAGTTTTCCCTTAACCTTGATTGCTCTGGTGTGGATATTCCGCAGCGCAATTGCGCCCATTGGCCCCCTTGCGATTGGGTTTGGCGGCATCACCGTGGGGCTTGCCGGCATTGACCTTATCGCCCGGGTTGTGGCCATTGCACCGGAAGTCGAGGATGCCGCGGCCATGATCGGACTTGGCGTCGGGATCGACTATGCTTTGTTGATGGTGCACCGCTACCGGTTGGCGCGGCAGACGCAGTCCGCAAAAGACGCAGCCAATATTGCGGCACTCACGGCGGGACGGGCTGTGTTATTTTCAGGCAGCATTGTCGCGGCCGCTTTTGCAGTGGTTCTCTTAGTCAATCAGCCCCTGATGCGATCGATGGCTCTGGGCTCCTTAGCGGCAGTATTAGCGACGGTCATCGCTGCTCTGACCTTGTTACCTGCGGTCTTAGTCGTGCTCGATCCTTGGTTGGAATGGCCCTACATCGCCTCAAAAAACACACCTAGTCGTTGGTGGCAAGCATGGGCTAGGCGGGTTATGCAGCGCCCTGTATGGGCACTTATTGGGTCCAGTGCTCTATTGCTGGCTCTAGCCTATCCTGTGACGTCCATGCATTTTTGGAATCCCGGAGTCGATACCTTACCCGCGTCGTCCCAAACGCGAAAAACGTATGATATTTGGGTAAAGCATACCTTTCCCGGCGTGGGCAGCCCGTTATGGGTGGTGTTGCGCAGCTCCTCGTCTCTTTATACCGCGCAGAGTTACCGAGAAGTGCAAGAGGTGCGAACCCAGATTCTTCACCAACCGGATGTTCATGCGGTCCTTCCCCTTCTTCCCTCACTGCCCCCAACCACCTTTACCAAGCAGCCACCCCTCTTATTCCGCGGTGCCTTAGCGCCTTCTCGGCATACATTTTTGCTAACGGTGTTTCCCCAATCGCACGGGGAATCGCAAGCAACCCAACAACTGGTCAGGCATTTACGGTCTTTACATTACGCCTTTAACGGCCGCGTACTGATTGGCGGAGGTGTGGCTTATACCGTCGATGTCATTGCTTTAATCTTGCACTGGCTACCGATTGTGGCGGCCCTGATTGCCGTGACGACGATTATCTTGTTGTTTCGCCTGTTTCGCTCAGTCGCATTAGCCATCAAGGCAGTGGTCATGAATTTGCTGTCTGTTTCAGCCGCGTCGGGCCTTTTAGTCCTTATCTTTCAAGATGGTATCACCCGGCCGTGGACCGGTATAGGAGGAGCGGGCGCTATTGATTGGACCACGCCGTTAATTTTGTTTTCGGTCCTCTTTGGTCTCTCCACAGACTATGAAGTGTTTTTATTGACTCGGGTCATGGACTATCATCGGCTCCACGTACCCGATGCTGATGCGGTCGCGCAAGGATTAGCGGATACCGGACGGATAATCACAGGAGCTGCGCTGATTATGGTCACGGTCTTCATTGCGTTTGGCATTATTGGACTCGAGTTTATGCAAGAACTTGGTATTGGTCTTGGCATCGCGATTCTTCTCGATGCGACGGTAGTCCGTTTAATTCTCGTACCGTCGATTATGCGCTTATTGGGATCTTGGAACTGGTGGCCCAGCAATTAAAAAAGCCCCAGACTCATCAGAACCTGGGGCTGAGACAAGGTAGCCGATTTAGGACAAAGATGTGACGTAGGTCAAGGCAGCTTCAAAATCGAGAATCAAGTCGTTAATGCTTTCAATTCCCACAGAAATCCGCAATAAGTTGTCATCAACCCCTCGGCGTTGTCGTTCTGGGGCTGGCATGGCCGCATGGGACATCGTTGCAGGGTGACTCACAATAGTTTCAACTCCACCCAAACTCACTGCAAAAATGGCATACTGCAGATGTTCCACAAAGGCCTGCCAATTCAGAGAATCCTCTAACACAACGGACAACACGGCACCTGCGCCCATGGCTTGGGCCATATGCGTTTGAAGACCCGGATGATGAGCAAGCCCTGGGTAATAGACCTGCTTGATGCCTTGTCGGCCCACGAACCAGTTCGCTAAATATAAGGCATTTTGTTGCGCACGGTCCATCCGCACGCCCAATGTCTTGATACCCCGTAAGACCAGCCAACTGTCATCGGGTCCTAAAATGCCGCCCCAGGTTTTTTGATTCTTGCCAATGCGTGCCGCAAGCTCCGGATCCGTCGCCACGGCAAGCCCCGCAATCACGTCACTATGGCCCCCTAAAAACTTCGTAGCGGAATGGACAACGATATCAATTCCCATGGTAAGCGGGCGCTGCAGGTAGGGAGACATAAAGGTATTGTCGGCAATGGTTATGAGACCATGCCGATGGGCCAAGTCGGCGACACCCCGCAAGTCGGTAATTTTGAGAGTAGGGTTAGACGGGGTCTCGATATAGATCCCCCGGGTACGGGGCGTAATATGCGCTTCGACCTCCGCCAAATTTGACAGGTCGACATACGTGGCCTGTAGACCATAGCGAGCAACCAGTTGAGCCATCAGGTCAAAGGTTCCGCCATAGATATCGCGTGGCAGAATCACGTGATCGCCTTGCTCAAACAGCATCATGACGGCGGCGATGGCCGCCATGCCTGAAGCAAAAGCAAAGCCATACGATCCTTGCTCTAAATCCGCAATAGTGGCTTCCAGTGCTTGGCGCGTGGGATTGCCCGCGCGGCTATATACCCAGGCTCCCGTCTCACTAGGATGCTGATGAAACGTTGACGCATGGTAGACCGCTGTACTGCTGGCTCCTGTTGCGGTGTCAATTAATGATGCATTATGAATCAATTTCGTTAACATATCCATGTCGCCACGCCTACCCTTCATCTCGTCTTTGAAGGGAGTGTAACGAGAAACCCTTAATGGCACAAGGACCAGGCAAGCCCGTTGGTACTTCGTAAGGAACCAGGCAAACCACTAGGGGCTGAAGGTATCCAGCATGCGAAAAAAGCGGGCCATGCCATTTTGAATCGCCGTCGTTCCTAAGGCACTGACGCACAGCCGGATCCATCCACGGTATCGATCGCCTATGCCAAAAGCCTCGCCGGGTGCAAATAACACGTCACGTTGAGCGGCATAATCATGCAGGGCATATGCATTGATATGTTTCGGCAGCTGGACAAACAAATAGAAGCCTCCGGTGGGATGACCAAAAAGGAAGAGGCCCCGGCGCCGAATCAACTCGGATGCTATGCGCATGCGACTCGCATAGATGGTCTGAGCTCGCGCGATGTGCTGCGTCACGTTGCCACTGCGCAGCCACCCTTCGACTAGTAGCTGAGTGACCGTGCCGGTATGCAAATCCCCGAGTTGTTTGCGTTGGCTTAAGTATTGAATAATGTCACGCGGAGCCACCACCATGCCCACACGCAAACCGGGCGCGAGCAATTTGGACAATGTGTTGAGATAAATGACGGGAGCATCCCCTGGGGCCAGTGCGTACAATGGCTGGGGATTGGCTGTGGCTAAAAAGCCATAGGCGTCGTCTTCAACAATCGGCACTTGATACTTCTGAGACAGGGCAAGCACAGCTTGGCGCCTAGCGAGACTCATCACCGTACTGGTGGGATTGTGGAAGAAGGTTTGGACGTAAATCATGCGCACGGGATGCTGGGCAAGGGCTTGGGCCAACGGTTCCACCCGGATTCCCTCTTCGTCCATGGGCACCGCGAGAACCTGGGCACCGTGGGAGGCAAAAATTTGCAGAGCCCCTGCAAACGTAGGTGATTCGGTGACGATGTAATCGCCCGCTCGGGATAATAGACTGGTGACATAATCAAGGCCTTGCAAGGATCCCGACGTAATGAGAATATTGTCAGGATCCGCGGCGACTCCGCGTCGGCTTAAGTATTCTTCACTTAGCGCTTGCCGAACGCGGGCAATTCCTTGCGTTGGAGAATATGAGAAGACTTCGCGCACATGCTGACTTAAGAGATCACGAACAATCTCTTGCAACTCATGTATTGGCAATAAATCGGGATCAGGCATACCAATTTCAAAATTATAGCGTGCACTACTACTCGCGGCAGACATCAGGTCACTGAGAAATGTCGAACTGGGACGATACGGCAGGTCTTTTCCGATCAATGACGGGTTGATGGGAACAGGACGCAAGGGAATATTGACGACAATGGGCGCGGAGGCGGCGGTCCAGTGAACATAACCTAAAGACTGCAGCTCTTCCCATGCCCGGCGGACGGTGGAGCGACTGACACCAAATTCTTCTGCCGTTTTGCGTTCCGAGGGTAATGCCTCGCCTACATGCCAACGTCCTTGTTCAATGGCTCTACGGATTTCGTCCGCCACCCGTTGAAATTGCATCACAGTCCCAACCTGCCCCTTCTATCTCATACCGTGGCCGCACTGTCCGCAGAACTTATCTCCTGCGTCAACAAGGGCTCCACAGGAGGGACACGGCGTGCGCGAGACGGGGTCTTCATCCCGTAAGGCTTGCTGCGCCGATTGAAGACGTTGGCGCAGTATGTCAATGTGAGCCACTGCGGGTGCTACGCCCACAAATTGAGGATCAAGGGATTGTCCCTGGCTTAAAGACGGGTACACCGCCTGACCCAATTGTTGATATGCCTTATCAAGCTCTGCTTGCGCTTGCGTCACCTGACTGCGCAAATTGGTCAAGGTTAATTGGTGGTCAACTTCTTGGGCTGCGCTATTGACGGCAGCCATAGCCTTATCTTTAAGACTCTTCCAATCCGGCATGACAACCCCTCCTTGATGCGATTTGGCCATAGTGCCTTTTGGAGATACGTCATCATTTTATCATGGGCGCCTTCAAGAAATCCCTCGCAAGTTCCGAATGGGTGCTCGGGACCATGTGATACGCTTTGGCCCAAAGTCTGCGAGGGGAAAAGGGATTGTAGCGTCTGCTACAATCCCTTTTTGAACTTACTTGGTGGTCCAGTAATTAGGATAGTAAAGGTCGGTAATCGGGTTATATGTGGATTGCACCCCTTGCACGGCATTGGCCGTTTCATTGAACTGTGCCGTCCATGGGAACCAGAGGTAGGGAATATCGTGCGCCGCCCAAGCCTCATAGGCGAATAGGGCTTGTTTTGTTTGCTGGGGTGTCCCTGGTTGATACGAGGCTTGAATCAATCGGTTCATGGTTGGTGAATCGTAATGGCCAGCATTGGCCGCCGCGCCGCTCGCAAACAATTCCCCACCCGTGGGATAATAGTCGGGTTGATAGGTCCACCCACCGCCCCAGAACGCTGCGTCCCACTTACTCGGATTGCCATGCATGGTTTGGACCACGTTATCAAACTGTTCAGGCACTAAGCTCACTTGAATTCCTTCTTTGGCCCAATCGGACTTCACCAATTGCACAATGTCTGCAACCGTGTTGCTGCCTGCCGTGTAGATTAAGGGGAAAGCCAATTTCACCCCATTTTTCGTCATGACGCCATTGACCAAGGACCAGCCATGAGCTTCCAATAGCTTTTGGCCCGCTTCTGGATTAAAGGGATACGGAGGATTCTTCAAAGCGGGGTCATAAAACTCGGTTGGGGGTTCTGAAGGCACCGGACTATCTTCGACAACCCCTTGACCATGGTAGAAGCTATCGATAATGCCTTGCTGATTAATCCCCATTTCGAGGGCCGCACGCACATACCGCTGACTGAAGACAGGACCCAATCCGCCTTCAGCCAGGGGACTTTGGTTGACGCGGGCCATGTTAAAGCCAAAAGGATAGGCACTCCAAAAACGGTCGCCGGTCAATGCACTGCGCGAATTCCACAGAGACGGCGGAAGATATCCGACATCCACAATTCCAGTTTTCAAGCCTGCAAACTCGTTCGACGTAGATGTTTCATACTGAAATTCCAGCTTCTTAATCGTGGCGCGATGTCCCCCATACGCCGGATTGGGCACAAAGGTCCAGTAATCGTTGGGGGCCATTTGCGAAAATTTAAACGGACCATCCACGACGCTATAGGGCTTTGCTGTCGGTATATTCGCAATGCTCTTAATGTAATTCAGCTCAGCCGTCATATTCGTGGGATATTTGTCCCACACACTCGCGGGGACCGGGATAATTTGGGCCAAGCCGTTGTGAATAAACCATGTCTGGTTTTCAGGATGAACCAACGTGACAATGACTTTATCTGGGCCGTCAGCGGTGACGCTTTGAAAATCGGCCGGGACACCGCCCCCTCCCGCGCCCCCATAAGACCAGACCGCGTTATTTTGACTGGCTGCATCCATAATGTTCCACGTGAACACCACGTCTTGGCTCGTCACCGGTTGTCCGTTGGACCACTTATACTTATGGCTTAACGTAATAACATACCGCGTCCCACTCGCGTTATACGTAATCGATTGGGCGAGTGATTTCTGATAGTCAACCCCATCCGTTTTGCTGATGTACACCAAAGGTTTGTACATCAGAAAGTTCATTTGGCTATTGACATCAATAAACGCCGTAGATGCCAGCACCGGAAAGAACCAATCGGGGGATGTTTGCACTGGCAGAGCCATGACGACTGTGGTGGGGGCTTTAGTAGCCACAGCCGCACTACTAGGGGCTTGAGTCCCGCACCCAGCTAACGTCATTCCCAGCCCCGCAGCGGTAAGAGCGAGTGTACGAATTTTTGCCACGAACAAGGCCTCCTAACCAATTAAAATCACGAAGTACCGCATTCAGGGGTTCACATTACGAAGATATAAGCGTTAACTCGCTAATTTTCGACAATATTCGTGAAGATATGTGATATTATACAGGACGAAGCAGGCCAAGCAATACTTGGCCTATAAAAAATTACGGAGACCGAATGCCCTGGTATCGTGCACAAAATTCGCCAACGCTCACCCCATTGGCCTATGTCGCCCTTTGGCTAGCTTTGCTCACGATTACGACGCGGAATCAATGCAGCAATTCGCTGCCAATCCTCTGGGGTGAGCTGAGTCAACATATTAAATTCGCCGGCGCCCTTAAGCCATTCCCCGCCGTCAATCGTTACCACTTCGCCGTTGATAAAGGCGGCGTAATCTGAAAGTAAGAAGGCTGCAAGGTTGGCCAATTCTTCAGGTTGGCCGCTGCGCCCTAAAGGAACACGTGCCGCCATGGCCTGCTCAATTTCTGGGGTGGGTGCTAACCGGGACCACGCCCCTTCCGTAGGAAAAGGCCCTGGCGCAATGGCCACTTGACGAATATTGTACCGAGCCCATTCCACGGCTAGCGAACGCGTCATCGCTAACACACCAGCCTTCGCCACGGCCGAGGGCACGACGTAAGCCGATCCAGTCCACGCATAAGTGGTGACAATATTGAGAACCGTTCCTTTCTGTCCTGCTGCGATCCAGCGTTTGCCCGCTTCGAGAGTACAATATAAAGAGCCATGCAGCACAATATTGATAATGGCATCCACGGCATGGGGTGATAAACGTTCCGTTGGACTAATAAAATTGCCCGCAGCGTTATTGACCAGGACATCCATGCGCCCATAATGTGCGTGGACGTCATCGAAAATGGCTGCAATGCGCTCAGGGTTTCTTACATCTCCTTGGCGCACAAACACTGGAATGCCTTGGTCAGCGAATTCCCTAGCGGTATCTTCCAAAACATCAAGACGCCGCCCCATCAGGGCAATCTTTGCACCCAATTGTCCAAAACGCAATGCCATGGCTTTTCCAAGGCCCGTTCCCCCTCCTGTAATAAACACGACTTTGTCTTGCAGTGCGCCTGGCAAAAATTCATCCATATTTCGCATCCTTCCTTGTTTGTTATGTTTAATGATATCGCTTAAATATTGTCTAGTGTAATATTTTCCGATGAATAGTATTTGTGTCGCGTCTATTTTCTCAAGTGTTGCAGGAACATATCTCCCCATTGGCCGTGAAAGCCCCCTTAGCGCTGATTCGTGTGGCGCAATGTTTGGGATACATAGGCGGTAGCCAACAAGCCGACTTTGAATGTTGAAAAGCAGTGGATCAGGAACAGAACTAACACCATGTTCTAATGACCAAGGAACTACATTAATCCAGTCATGGTGCTCCAACGCCTAGTCAGGCGGATGCCACATTCTGGGTTCCGAATTATGAATCGAACTTTGTGATGGTGAGATTTCCTGACCTAGCAGGTTTTGTAGCCTACCTATGAGGAATTCAAACATATGTGTAGCTCGCATTTGTAGCATAAATAAAATACTAAACTCTAGTCTCAACGCAGCACAATCCGTAACGTGACGTTCCCTAGCGGCGTTATGCTAGTGTACGATGACTGTGCAGACGGATTTCCCACCGACCTAGGGAGCCTCGGCGGAGGGGACCGTCATCAGTACACTACGTCCAGTTCTGGCGTGGAAAATCCGTCTACTCTGCTTATGACGAGGTGATACCCATGCCCCGCAAACACATCCATTCCCATACGGCTAGCGTCTACAAACCAGCAGACCTCACACCGTTCTATCAGACCTACTCGAACCTGCTCAAACAGGTTCAAAGCTGATTTCCTGCTTCGCTGAGGCCGGTTTCACTCCAGTCTTACGAC
>NZ_NWUL01000015.1:0-126523 GCF_002903155.1 Sulfobacillus sp. hq2
GGAAAACATCCCCACGCGATGGGGCGGAAGCCACCCCCGAGCAGACGAATCCTGTGAGGACTGCGGGTCCCGTTAGGGGCCGAGAAAAGCCCAAAAGAGATTATCGTAGGTTTTTTTAACCAGGACTGAGGACGTTCATGAATTTGGGATTCCATCCCTGTGGTACTAAAGAAAATTTTTATTTCCTTTTCCGTATGGAAACACCAGCCTGCCGTATCCTGGTTGCTGACGGGGTTCTGCCCGAACATGGGCTCGCGATATCGACCCCAGCCTTATTCGCTTCCCGACCCACTTTTTGTCGCAGAGGACCCCTGCCCCCCACTCATCGAAGAGGACGCCCCGCTGGACGTGGAGGAAGAACTCGTGCCGCCTGATGCATTACCTCCTGACGCACTGCTGGATGAACTCGTCGCCATCTTCATAAGACTCGCCTTTACTGCGGTATCAATAATCTGTGTCACCTTAGATGTACTCATGGCCTTTGTGACATCCATTTCCAAGGTCTTTTGAAACGTAGGACTATTGACCACCATGAGTAAGGCTTTCTCCATGGTGGACTGGCCAGCCGGCGTCATCAACGCTTGTTGCAACTGCGACGTGGAAACCGTTTCCGCTATCATTTTTTGCATTTTCGGTGTTTCCATCTCATCGCGAACAGCTTTTTGAATTTGCATAGAGGGTTCCGTCCCGCCTGAAGCCCCAGATGCTCCCCCCGAGCTCCCTGATGACGCACCGCTCGCAGACGAGGAACTGCCCGAGCTAGCAGTGCCCTCCGTTTGATTCGTTGAGGCTGTACTGCCATGTTCTGGGGCGGGAGCTCCCATGGTAAAGCTGCAGCCCGCAGCAGTCCACAGCAGCAATCCCGTAGCCGTTACCATGAAGGTCTTACGAAGCCCATTGTGCACTAGTGGCACCTCCGAACAGTTTCATGTGTTCAGAATGCCCCATTAACCTAAAATTTACTCTAACGCCTCAAGCGCAATATCGTGCCGCATGCAGCTGAAAGGAAAATCAATGGCGGTCACTTGCTGGTAACTGTGGCGCCGCGCCTCGGAAATGCTGGCTCCAAGTCCTACAACCGTCAATACCCGCCCACCATTCGCTTGAAGTTGTCCCTTCGGATCACGGCGAGTCGCCGCTTGGAAGACAATCGCCTCTTCTGTCGGCGTTATCGCGAGCGGCTGCCCACGCCGAGGGGTTTTCGGGTAGCCGTCAGAGGCTAGCACGACCGCGACGGCCGCACGGGCGGGTTCGGGCAATGTTTGAGCATGTAAGTGCCCTTGGCCCAATTCCCACCACCACTGAATCCAGTCCACATCCAAAATCGGAATAATAACCTCCGTTTCGGGATCGCCCATCCTCACATTAAACTCGAGCACCATGGGACCTTGCGCCGTCATCATAATACCGACGTACAACACACCGCGGTAAAGTAAATGGTCTTTTTGGATTGCTTGCATCAAGGGGTCGAGCACGGCGGTTTGAATCGCCTTTCGGTCTGCATCCGTCAGCCACGTGACGGGCGCATACGCCCCCATGCCGCCGGTATTGGGACTCTGCGGATCTTCGCTTAAGCGCTTATAATCTTGGGCTAATGGCATCCATACATAGTCTTGGCCATTCGTCAAAATATGCACCGAGACCTCACGTCCGACAAGACAAGCTTCGGCAATCACCCCATCGTCATAAACCGTCGGATCCTCCGACCACTCCGCAATAGCTTTTTTGGCCACTGTCTCGTCAGCCGCTACCACGACCCCCTTGCCTTGCGCCAAGCGGCTTTGCTTAAGTACCAAGGGCCACTCAGCATATTGCGCAGTGTAGGCGGCCAACGCGCTAGGTTCATGAAATAATGTCCAACGAGCAGTTGGAATGTGATGACGGTCCATAAACTCTTTAGCAAACGCCTTGCTGCTCTCCAGTCTGGCTGCTTCTTTGGAAGGCCCCACCACAACATGGCCTTGAGCTCGCAAGTGGTCCGACAAGCCTTCGGCTAAAGGGCCTTCCGGTCCAATGATGACCAACAACGGCCCGGACTGCTGACTTGCCCACTGCACAATATCGGCTACGGTGTCCAATCCGAGGCATGAAGCCCACTGTTCCATACCCGGGTTCCCGGGAGCTGCATACAACGGCACCTGGGGCGCTTGTTGCGCTAACCCCCACAAAATCGCATGCTCGCGAGCGCCTGATCCGATCACCACAATCCCTTGCATATCGCGTAAAGCTAGCATGACCATCGCCTCCTGTTCCTTGCGCACTTTTTAATGCCGAAAATGGCGCTCTCCCGTAAAGAACAGGGGAATTCCATGGGCGTTAGCGGCGTCAATGGACTCGTTATCCCGCACCGAGCCACCTGGCTGAATTACAAGCCCAATGCGGTGCTTCGCGGCTTCTTCCATCACATCCCCAAACGGGAAAAAGGCATCGGATGCCAAAACGGCGCCATGGGCCTTATCACCCGCTTGAGCCAGTGCTTGCCTGGCCGCATCAATGCGGTTCGTTTGCCCTCCACCTATTCCCACGGTCATGCCCTCGTTCACAACAACAATCGCATTCGACTTCACAAATCCCACAGTTGCCCAAGCTAGCGTAATATCCTGTTCGTATTCTGCCAGTGATACCGCCGGTCCCGCCACTTGCTTTAGCGACTGCCACGGAACGGTAATACGGTCGCGCTCCTGGACCAAAAATCCACCGGTTACCGTGCGAATTTCCTCTGACTGCTCGGGCAACACAAAGGGCATCTCCAGTACTCGCACATTCTTTTTGGCGCTCAACACCTTTAAAGCCTCATCCGTAAATCCTTCCGCAATGATAACTTCCAAAAAAATCTCCGTGAGGCGGTTGGCCAATGGCGCATCCACGATGCCATTTAAGGCCACAATGCCTCCAAAGATCGATACCGGATCGGCCTGATACGCTTTCTCATATGCCTCAGCGAGGCTTTGCCCCACCCCCGCGCCGCAGGGCGTCTGATGCTTCACCGCCACCGCAGCCGGTGCCGTCAACGTCGCGGCTAGACGCCAAGCGGTGTCAGCATCCGCTAAATTGTTATAAGACAAGGCTTTCCCTTGATGAAGCTTTGCACTCTGAAATCCGACGTCCCGTGTCTGGGCATAAAACCCCGCGCGTTGATGAGGATTTTCTCCATAACGCAACATGCCCGATTTGCGGCCTGCCACGACGTATAGTTCCGGTAGCTCCGCTTGGTGGCCTTCCCAATCCCCAAAACTCTGCGCAATTAAAGCATCATAGTACGCAACATGGTTAAAGGCCTGATAGGCCCACCGCCGCCTCTCTTCCACTGTCACGGCATGAAGCGGCTTGGCCAGAACGGTGGCATATTGACTAGGATCAACCACCACGGCCACGTGCTGGAAGTTCTTGGCCGCAGCCCGAATCAAAGCGACGCCACCAATATCAATTTTTTCAATTAGGGTGGCTTGATCCGCCCCTTGGTTGAGAAATGCCTCAAAGGGATACAAGTTCACAACGACCGCCACCACATGGGGTGCGTCAACTTTTTGACGGTCGGTAACATCGTCAGGGGTTTCCCGTGATAAAATTCCCGCATAAATGCGCGGGTGCAGTGTTTTCACGCGGCCGCCTAATATCTCTGTAAAACCCGTCAGGTCTTCCAACGACTTGACGGTTAAGCCGTGATCTCGTAAGTATTGATAAGTTCCGCCACTCGCTAACAACCCAATGCCTTGATCCACAAACCCCTGGGCTAATTCCACGATACCCGTCTTATCACTAACGCTTAATAATGCCCATTGATCCACGATTTAGACTCCTCCCAGATTACATGTTCTCCTTCAAGATGAACGATCCCCTTGTCGACCGCCTCCACAATTCGAGGATACAGACGGTGCTCATGATGCTGAATACGTTCCCGCAAGTCGTCCAACGTATCTTCGCGGTACCGTGGTACCGCCGCCTGTGCGATGATTGGGCCCGTGTCATGGCCATCATCCACAAAATGGACTGTAACCCCGGTCCAAAACACGCCATGAGCAAAAGCTTGCTCGATGGCATTAAGACCCGGAAACGAAGGCAGCAAGGCGGGATGCAAGTTGACGGCCCGCCCCCTGTAGTGGGCGATGACTTCAGGGCCCAACCAACGCAAGTACCCTGCCAACGCCAATGCCTCAATGTTTTCTTTTTGCAAAACCGCTAACAAAGCTGCATCAAAAGCTTGTCGACTTTCATACGCTTTCGGAAGTAAAACAACCTGAGGCACGTGATATTTTTCGGCTACCTCGAGCGCCCGGACGTTGGCCTTATGCGAAATGACCAAATGCACCGCATTGCCATATTCCAACATGGCTTCTAAGTTGCTTCCATATCCCCCCACAAGTGCCGCCCATTTCATTCCCATACCACCCCTTGACCTTGACCTTGGGTAATCCGCCCAATGGGATAGGACGCCACTTGGTGCTGCGCGAGGATGGTCTGGGCTTGACCGACTCGGTCTGGCGCCACAACAACCGTAAAGCCGATACCCGCATTGAAGGTCCGATAAAACTCCTGATCCTCCAGGCAGCCCATTTCGGCCACGCGACTCATCAAGGGTAAAATCGGCCATGACTGTTTGCGAATAACGGCCGCGACCCCTTCGGGCAAGGTCCTAGGAAGATTGTCTACTAAACCGCCCCCCGTAATATGCGCCATAGCCTTGACGATGGCATGATCCCATAAGGCCCGAACGGCCTTCACATAGATGCGAGTTGGGGTTAAGAGCGCACTGCCCCATGAGACGCCGTTGTCCTCAAACAGAGGGGCGTTCAAATCGACGCCGTTGTCCGCAATGATGCGCCGGACCAATTGGTAACCGTTAGAATGAAAACCGCTGGAAGCTAAGCCCAAAACGACATCTCCCGGCTCAGGGAGAGCAGGCGGTACATAGCGCTGATGACCCACAGCAAAGCCCGCTAAATCAAAATGCCCTGGGGCATATAAATCCGGCAATTCAGCGGTTTCGCCTCCCAAAAGCGCACAGCCCGCTTCCAAACACCCCTGAGCGATGCCCGCCACCACCGTTTCAATTTCCTCGGGAATGACCCGGTGCGTAGCAATATAGTCGAGAAAGAATAACGGCTCACCCCCTTGGGCGAGAATATCGTTGACATTCATGGCCACCAAGTCTATGCCTATCGTATCTAGCTTGTTGAGCTGCTGGGCCAATAATAATTTCGAGCCCACCCCATCAGCCCCGGCTAACAGGACTCCAGCCTGATTCCACGCAAAGGCGCCCGCAAATCCTCCAACACCCGCTAACACTTCGGGACGCTGGGTTTTTTCCGCCCAGGGCCGGATTTTCTTTACCGCTTCGTTACCCTGGTCAATATCCACACCCGCGTCACGGTAATTCATGGGCCGCTTTGGCTCCGGCATCACTAATCTCCCTTCACCCCGATAGGTCGTTGCATCAGCGGCAAAACTGGCTGTTCCTCTAAAGGAACGGGATAGCCTGCCCCGAAACACGCCATGCACCAGCCCTGTTGCCCAAGACCGGTTTTTAGTCCCTGAAGCGACAAATAGGCCAAAGAATCGGCCCCTACCATCGTACGAATCTCTTCAATGTTCATATTGCGAGCGGCGAGTTCTGTAGCCCGGGACGTATCAATCCCATAGTGGCACGGATCGGTATAAGGCGGCGACGCAATCCGCATATGGACTTCCGTAGCTCCCGCTTGCCTCAGGAGTTGCACTAAGTGGCGAGATGTGGTACCTCGTACCAAACTGTCGTCCACCAAAATCACCCGTTTGCCAAATACCACATCACGAACCGCCGACAACTTCATTTGCACAGCCGATTCACGCAAGGCTTGACTGGGTGCAATAAACGTCCTTGCCACGTACCGGTTTTTGACCAACCCAAAATCAAAGGGTAACCCCGACGCTTGGGCATATCCCATGGCGGCAGGAATGCTAGAGTCCGGCACCCCTACGACGACATCGGCCCGGGCTGGGGCTTCTTGCGCCAAGATCTGTCCTAGGCGTCGCCTCACAACGTGCGTGCTTTGTCCTTCCATACGGGAATCCGGTCTGGCAAAATAAATCATTTCAAACGCACATAAGGCCCGTTCCGACTTTTTTTCGACGAAACGGTCCGTCTCTATCCCATCGTCATTAATACGCACCAGTTCCCCGGGTTCGATATCGCGCACGTAACGAGCCCCAACCACATCAAAAGCACACGACTCCGACGCCAAAATATAGGCCCCTTCTTTGGTCTGTCCCAGAGCCAAGGGCCGGATGCCGTGGACATCGCGCGCGCCATACAGGGCTTGTGGCGTTAACACGGTAAACGCAAAGCCTCCTTCTAACAGGCGCAATGACTCCTTTAGTGCATCATAAAAAGACGGCTCAGCACTCCTGGCAATCAAATGAGCCAACACTTCACTATCCGTTGTCCCTTGAAAGATCGCTCCTTGGCTTTCAAGACGTTCCCGCAAGGACTCCCCATTCACCAAGTTGCCATTTTGCCCCAATGCCAACAAACCAAATCGGGTCTTCATCAGCAACGGCTGGGCATTGACTAATGAAGATTCTCCCGTCGTGGAATAGCGCACATGGCCAATCGCCGCGTGGCCAATGCGCTGGCTTTCTTGCTCGACCTTTAGCGCCTCGGTGACCAATCCCATGCCCTTATTCACGGTAATGGCGTCCTCATGCAAGACGGCCAATCCTGCGCTTTCTTGGCCCCGATGCTGCAGGCTAAATGTCCCCCAATAGGACTTCAGCGCGGCTTGAGGATCGCCATAGATGCCAAACACGCCGCATTCATCGTGCAACTCCTGTGCCATGTCTACCCCCTATAACCCTGTGCAAACGTCCGTTCGAGTTCTTCCCGGCTATAGTGTAACGTCTTGTGCGCTCTGAATTGCAGTGCCCCATCTAGCGTGGTTTGACCAATAACCCGCACTGTAACCGACTTTGGGCTCTCCTCCAAAAGGCGTGCCGTTGACTCCGGCGTTGAAAAAATCAAAAACTGGCCAACCGCTTCAGAAAACAACCATTCTACTACAGGGTCGTCAGCTTTCACCGTGATCCCTAGCTTTTCCGGTGCCTTTATGAAGGCCCGACTCATCGCGACAAAAAGCCCCCCCTCTTCAATGGTTCGAAGCGCTATACCAGGTGCCGTGCGTGCCAGGCTTGTCACCCATGCCAATACCTCGGCAAGCTGGGTAAGATTCGCCCGCGGGTAGGGAGTCAGGCGCGGACTATATAGCGATTCAAAAATGCTACCGCCAAGCCCTAAATCCTCAGGACCAACCCACAAGATATCCATGCCCGCCGCCATAGGCGCATCGGGAACGGGTTCAAGAGGACAAGAATGGCGTCCTACCGCACCAATGACCGCCGTTGGCCAAATTGGATGACCACTGGTTTCGTTATGCAACGACACATTGCCTCCGGTTACCGGCACACCTAGGGCTTGACTCGCATCAGCAATCCCGGCCAACAAGGCCATAAGGTCTTGAAATACGTCCTCTCGATCTGGATTGCCCGCATTGATCCCATCGGTTAATCCAAGGGGCTGCGCGCCTTGCGTTGCGAGCAGCGATATAACGCGAGCCACGGCCGCCATCCCCCCGCTGTAGGGGTCGAGCGCTGCATAGCGTCCAGGGCCCCGGACTGCTATAGCCAACCCAGCGGTAGAGTCTTTCACCCGCAACACTGCCAAAGGATGGTCAGGCCCCCAAACGGTGTTTGTCAAGATCATGGAGTCATATCGCTGATAAATAGGCGCGCGGCTTTTACACTCTGGAGCGCCCAAAACGTTCAAACCCCATTCGCGCTCAAGTGTCAGCGGCTTAAAGGCTGGCATGGACGGCACAAGCTGGCGCCCTTTATCCCGCCCATTAGCCGGTACCGGCTTGAGCGGACAAGCGCCGGCCAGAATTTCTGGTGGCAAAACGGCTTGCCGAGGGTTGTCCCGCGTCCCAATCACTAACAAGGGTTCCTCCGTCACCTCGCCAATGACACGATGCGGCAACTCCCAGTGGTTCATAATGGCCTCGATGGCTTCCAAATGATGAGGAGCCACAATCAACAGCATGCGTTCTTGGGTTTCGGACAACATAATTTCATAAGGCGTCATATGCGGTTCACGACACGGCACGTCGTCGAGCCAAACTTGAGCTCCCACCTGCGACCTATAAACCAATTCCGCAATAGCTGACGTTAAGCCGGCCGCGCCCAGATCTTGCACAGCGTCCAACAAGCCTGTTTCCACAGCGGCCAAGGTGGCTTCCATAAGCAGCTTGCCCATAAACGGATCCCCCACTTGGACGGTAGGCCGCATGTGTTCTGTGCCTTCGCCAAAGTCCTGCGATGCTAAAAGACTGGCGCCATGAATACCGTCACGGCCCGTGGGCTGTCCTACTAACAGAAGATACGATCCCGGTCTTGCCCCGCGCGCACTAATCTTACGTTGAGCCGGCAATAATCCTACGGCCATCACATTCACTAAAGGATTTTTATCGTAGACCGCCCCATAGCCGACCTCACCCGTCACGGTGGGAATTCCGATAGCATTGCCGTAGGCCCCCACCCCTTCGACCACCGCGTGTTGCAAGTGCTGGGATGGGTCATCGGTACCAAAGCGCAAGGAATCCGCCAACGCTACCGGCCTTGCCCCCATGGCCACAATATCGCGTAAGATGCCCCCAACCCCTGTCGCTGCCCCTTGGACTGGCTCCACGTACGAGGGATGGTTGTGGCTTTCGACCTTAAACGCCACATGAACTTTGTCGTCCAATTGCACCACACCCGCATTTTCTCCGGGGCCTTGGACAACAGCCGGGCCGTCATGTGGCAACCACGCCAGCAAATTTTTGGAACTTTTGTAACTGCAATGCTCCGACCACAATACGCCAAACAATCCCAACTCCAGGTCATTGGGCACGCGGCCCATCTGATCACAAATATGCGTGAACTCTTCGGCCGTCAGCCCTACCTCTTCGTACGTCATTGGTCTACCTCCCCAAGCCAGGCCTTTAAGAATCTACGGCCATCCACCGAGCCTAAATATTGGGCCATGGCCCGTTCGGGATGAGGCATTAGTCCCGTCACACTTCCTTGGCTAATCCCAGCAATATTGGCCACCGAGCCATTAGGATTAGTCAGGGCATGCACTTGTCCGTCGGGGTCGCTATACTGCAAAAAAACCTGTCCCTGATCAAAAAGTGTGGAAAGAAAACCGGGCTCCACCGCAAAGGCTCCCTCATGGTGGGCAATCGGCATCCGTAACAAATCCCCCGTTTTAAGACCCACAAACCCCTGGGGCACAGAGACGACTCGCAGCGTTTCCCATGTGCAAAGAAATTCTCCAGACACGTTAGGACGCAATGCGCCTGGCAAGAGTCCTCGTTCACATAAAATCTGAAACCCGTTACAAATGCCTAAAACCGGCATCGCCTGTGTGGCGATGGCCTGCTCCACACTGGCCATGATCGGGGCTTGCGCTGCTAAGGCGCCACTGCGCAAATAGTCGCCATAAGAAAAGCCTCCAGGTAAAATCAGACGGTCAACCGGGGGCAATTCCGTCTGCTGGTACCATAACGGCACGCCCTCCACCCCAAGCGCAGCCAAAGCGTTCAACGTATCATCATCGCAATTCGAGCCAGGAAACGAAATGACACCGACTCTCATGCTTCCACCACCTGCACGGTATACGTCTCCATAACAGGATTGGCGAGCAATCGTTTCGCCATCTCGCGCCCAGCTTCTAAGGCCCTGTCCTGGTCTTGGGCTTCGACTTGCAATCTGATTTGTTTGCCAATCCGCACGTTGTCTACGGCATACCCCATTTGTTGGAGCACTTTCGTCGTCGATTGCCCGGCCGGATCTAAGATTTCCTCTTTCCAGGCCACATTGACTATGAGATCAAACGTCATGACATCACCCTTTTCAAGACTTCCTGGTACGCATCTTCCACGCCACCTAAGTCGCGGCGAAACCGATCTTTGTCCATTTTTTGCAACGTTTCTTTGTCCCAGAGCCGGCAGGTATCGGGAGAGATCTCATCGCCCAGGACCAAAGCATGCTCTTGGATGCCGAACTCCAGTTTAAAGTCCACAAGAATTAGGCCGCGCTCTTCGAAAAAATTCTGCAGTAACCGATTAATGTCGCGGGCTTGCTGCTTGAGTTGGGTAACCACGGCAGGTGACGCCGCCTGTAAAACCCGAATGTGGTCGTCATTCAACAAAGGATCTCCTAAAGCATCATTCTTGTAATACAATTCGATTACGGGTTCATCCAAAACCGTGCCTTCCGCCAGGCCCAACCGTTTCTCAAGTGAACCCGCCACCCGGTTGCGTACCACGACTTCTAAAGGCACCATTTGCAAATGGGACACGACAAGCCGCCGTGCATCTAGTTGCTCGCGAAAGTGCGTTGGAATGCCATGCGCTTCTAAATATGTCATTAATCGGGTGGTAATCGCCGCATTGACTTCGCCTTTACCGGCAATTTGGCCCTTTTTTTCGCCATTAAAGGCTGTCGCATCATCCTTAAAATCTACAATCACCACACGGGGATCGGTTGTCGCATACACTTTCTTGGCTTTGCCTTCATAAAGCAGTTCTGTTGCCGTCAACATCGCATGTCCTCCTTGAATAACTCGAATACCGCTTAGGCTTGGGTAAGTCCCAGACGCTCATAAATGGCGTCGACTTCCTTGAGATAAGGGTCAACTGAAAACAAGCTGGCAATGTGTTCAGGAGTCAAGTAGCTAGCAATCACAGAATCTGCAAGGACCCGTTCGCGAAAGCTGACCGCCGGATCTGCGGACGCTTCCATGGCGTGGTGCTGCACTCGTTTATAAGCCTCTTCGCGCGTCATCCCCGCCTCGACCAGCGCCAACAACAGTTTCTGGGAAAACACCAAACCGCCCGTCATATCGATGTTTTGTCGCATCCTACGGGTATTCACGGTCAAGTTTTCCATAATGCGGCCCATCACATCGAGCAGGTAGTCCGCCAAGGTTGTCGCATCGGGCAAGATGACCCGCTCCACCGACGAATGCGATATATCGCGCTCATGCCACAATGCCATATCTTCCAAAGCCGGCACCACATAACCACGCAACACGCGCGCCAGTCCTGACACTTGCTCGGCCATCACCGGGTTTCGCTTGTGCGGCATGGCCGATGATCCCCGTTGGCCTTCGCCAAAGGGTTCGGCCAATTCCCCCACTTCGGTGCGCTGCATATGGCGAATTTCCGTAGCCATTTTATCCAACGTCCCCGCTAAAATCGCTAAAGCCGTGATGACTTCGGCATGGCGGTCCCGCTGCAGAACTTGGGTCGACAATGGCGCCGGTTTCATCCCCATTTTTTCTGCCACTTGGGCCTCAATGACCGGAGGAATATTGGCATAATTGCCAACCGCCCCCGATATTTTTATCACGCTGATATTCTCTGTGGCATGCACAATGCGTTCTCTATCCCGTTCAAGTTCCAACCACCATAACGCAAGTTTGAGACCAAAGCTGGTGGGTTCAGCATGAATCCCGTGGGTGCGCCCCATCACCGGCGTGTGGCGATGTTCAAGCGCCAGCTTTCGCACGGCCTGCGACAATCGTGACACGCCCTCTTGGACAATCATAAGCGCATCGCGCGTTAAGGATGCCAACGCCGTGTCGACCACATCCGTAGACGTCAAACCAAAATGAATGTATTTCGCGTCTTCAGGATCTACGGTTTCACCTGCTGCATTAATAAAAGCAATCATGTCGTGATGAAATGTCTTTTCATACTCATCCACCCGTTTGGGATCGACGGTAGCCTTAGAAAGTCTTGCCGCCACACCATGGGGAATCTTTCCCAGTGTCTCCCATGCTTCTACGACATAGCGTTCCACATCCAGCCAGCGGTCATAGCGATTTTGATCCGACCACAACTCCTGCATCACGGGCCGCGCATACCGATTAATCACCTTGGGATCCCCTCTCTCACAGTAACCGAACATTACACGGTAATCTTATATAAATTGTTCGGAAATGTCGACCCTTCCCGTCCGCCTTTCCAAAAAAAAGTGGCCATAGCTAATGTCCTCTATGGCCACTGTCCTTATTCCTCATCCTTTAGGACTTATTCCCATTCAATGGTCCCCGGGGGCTTTGAGGTCACATCGTAGACCACCCGGTTTACATTCGGCACTTCTCCAATAATCCGGTGCGCTAACGTTTCCAGCAAGTCCGGATCCAAGCGCACCCAATCCGCCGTCATCCCGTCATCGCTTTGCACCGCGCGCACAACAATCGGATAGCCATAAGTCCTTTGGTCGCCCATAACCCCCACCGACCGCACGTCCAACAACACGGCAAACGCCTGCCAAATCGCGCGCTGCAGTCCACGCGCCTCAATCTCTTGACGCACAATCGCGTCCGCTTGACGCACAATCTCCACTTTTTCCCGGGTGACTTCGCCCACGATTCTCACCGCCAAACCCGGTCCCGGAAATGGCTGACGCCAGACAATACTCTCCGGCATCCCTAAGGCTAATCCGACATTGCGTACCTCATCTTTAAATAGCCAGCGCAAGGGTTCAACGATGGTGAAACCCACCTCTTCCGGTAGTCCTCCAACATTGTGATGGGATTTAATCGTCCGTGCATTTTTCCCTCCGGACTCAATAACGTCGGGATAGACAGTGCCTTGAATCAACACGTCAGCATGTCCGGCAGTGCGCTTGGCGTATTCAAACGCCGCAATAAATTCGCGTCCAATGATTTTCCTTTTGGCTTCCGGATCTGTGACACCCTTGAGCGCGTCAAAAAATACATCCGCACGGTTGATGACATGTAAGTCCAAGGTTGGAAAAGCACGCACCACTTCTTCAATCTCACCCGCGCGCATCAGGCCGTGATCAATCAAAATGGCGCTTAATCGCGGGCCTAGCGCTTCATGTGCTAAAGCCGCCGCCACAGCCGAATCCACGCCGCCGGACAATGCAATGAGCGCACGTCCCGCGCCCACCTCCCGTTGAATTTGCGCAATCGCTTCCGGAATGAATTGAGCAGGCTCCCAAGAAGGGGTTAAGTGAGCTACGTCAAATAAAAAGTTCTCTAGCATTTGAAATCCGCCCTCTGTATGGCGAACTTCGGGATGATATTGTACGGCCCATAAGTTCCGTGCTGGATCGGCCATCGCTGCGATAGGCGTCGTCGCGGTATGTGCTAACACACGAAACCCGGGAGGAGCACGAAATACATGATCTCCATGACTCATCCAAACCGTCGATTGGGCGGGAATATGCGTAAACAGTGGGCTAGAGTCGACGTCCAGCTCCATCATCGTGCGACCATATTCTCGTTGAGCTGCCGGCTCAACTCCGCCCTCCAACAGCTTGGCCATCAATTGCATGCCGTAACAAATGCCTAACGTGGGAATCCCCAAGGACAAAATACGCGGATCCATGGTCGGGGCCCCTGGTTCAAAAACACTCGCGGGCCCGCCCGACAAAATAATCGCCTGCGGTTGCTTGGCTTTTAACTCGTCCAAGGCAATGTCTCCAGGCACGACTTCACAAAAGACATGGGCTTCGCGTACCCGCCGCGCAATAAGTTGATTATATTGCGCTCCAAAATCTAACACTAACACTCCAGAGTTCATGCGTCTGTCCTCACCAACTTACAGACATCGGGCAAATTACGGTAGCGCTCGCCCACATCAAGTCCGTATCCCACAACAAACTCGTCGGGGATTTCAAATCCTTTGTAATGTAAGGGCACCGCCACCTGCCGTCTATCCGGCTTGTCTAGCAATGAGCAGATTTTCACGCTGAGAGCGCCGCGCGATTTCACATGGCCGTAAATATAGTTCAGCGTAAGACCTGTATCCACAATATCTTCCACGACTAACACGTGGTGGCCTTCAATGCTGTGATCAAGATCTTTGATAATGCGTACAACTCCACTAGATTTGGTTGAACTGCCGTAGGAAGACAGCGCCATAAAATCCACAGAAATGGGCAAATCAATATAGCGGACGAGGTCGGCCAAAAAGATAAAAGAGCCCTTTAAAATCCCAATTAAAATCAACGGCTTGTTTTGATAATCCAGCGTAATCCGCTTGCCGAGGTTCTGAACTCGGCTAGCGATCTGCTGAGCCGATAACAACACTTCTAATCGTTCTCCTTGCGCGGCTTGCAATGCTTAATGGTCTCCCTTCGTATCTCCCTGCCCGTCCTTGTGCTCACGAGCCAAACGGCGCATAATGTCTTGGCGATTAATCAACGGGTACAGCGAATCGCGGTGGACATCGGCCCGCCGCGCAATCAGCTTCCCCTGAAAGTAACTCTCCGCATCCCGTTCCACCTCGTCAAAGTCGTGGCGGTACGTGGCCGTATCTTCCTGTTGCAGTTGAGCACGCACCTCTTTCAAGGTGACCCCGTGATCAAGCAACGCTTTAATATATTTGAGGCGGTCAATATCCCCCTGGCTATAAAGACGCTGATTACCCTGAGTACGTCCCGGCGCTAACATCCCCAGCGTCTCATAATAGCGGATGCGTCTTTCTGTCAAGCCGGTCGCCTCTTTGACAACCCCAATAGAGAAAGATGGCTGGTCGGAATGGCTGCCACTTTTCATAAAACATCTCCTCGTGATAAAACCCCTGTGTTCCTGTCAATATCTTACCGAACTTTAACAACAAACTAAACCCGTTGACGAGAATTTGGCAGGGGTCCAAAACCCCTGCCATCATTTTCGACTTTCTATAATCGTTTTACGCCTGTTCAAGTCGGGTTTCTGTTCGTTCTTTGAGGATACGTTCCAATCGCTCAATTTGTTGATGCGATTGCCCGAGTTTATACGACAACTCCTGCATCTCCCGTGCCTGACGGTCGACACGGTCCTGCCGACGCCGCATCTCTTCCGTAAAGACATCCAACAATTGATTCATCATCGATTGCTGAGACTCCATAATCTTCATGAAAGGCGGCCAAATTTCTTCCCCAATGCGGCGAGAATGCGACACGCCAGCGCTTCCTTTATCCGATTTGGTCCGGATAATTTCCCGACCGGCTTCTAAATCCTGGGCTAACTGACGAAATCCTTCGCGGTCCGATTGTAACAGCGCATGGGTATCCACGAGGTAGGGACGACCGGCCACCCCTTCTTGCCGTTTCGCCGGCAGCTTTCCTCGCCGAATATCGGTGCGCAACGCGACAGCCAATTCTGGAGCCGCTTCAATAAGCTGAGATAATGTCACTTCCACTGGTTAGGCCTCCTTAACAGCGATTCGTCTATCTTCAGCCTTCCCATTTTTACCCATTTCAATCCATTGCCATACTTTCCTAAAAAATTTTTATCGACCGAAACGGGGTTCCTTCCCCTGAATCAAGCGCTCCCAATTCTTGCGGTGGGCCCATAACGCCAAAATCACCGTGGGAACGGCAAAATACCAGAGATCCACGAAACGGCCAGCCGCCCATAGCGTCACCAGGGCAGCAATCATGCCCATCAATGACGCAACGGAGACAATGCGAAAGATCAGGACAACCCCTGCAAAGACCAAGGCCGCCCCCAATGCCGCAGGCCAAAATAAACTGATGACAACGCCCAAGCCGCACGCAATGCCCTTTCCGCCTTTAAATCGCATAAACGGGGAAAACACATGGCCCAAAACAGCAAAAAACCCTGCCAATGCCGCCCATGCCGGATGCGCAGGCGTGACCCAATAGGCCAGTTGCACGGCTAGAATTCCCTTTAAGGCGTCCAAGCCCAACACGATGAGTCCTGTACTCAGTCCAAAAGTCCGCGCCACATTGGTCGCACCGATATTCTGACTGCCATGTTGGCGAATGTCCGTTTGAAAACGGAGACGTGCGAGGAGGTACCCAAAAGGTATGGCTCCCAAGAAAAATGCCACGATGACGATGCCAATAGCTAATGCCCCCATTTCATTCCCTCCTACGTCGCTCCTCATCATCTTGTGCTCTCTATTATTCCTGTCCGAGCCGCAAAAAGAAAGAGGAGAGCCTCAAGGCTCCCCTCTTTTGTTGAGCAAGAACGACTTACATCATCATGTCGCCCATGCCGCCCATACCGCCCATGCCACCCATACCGCCAGGGGCTCCAGCCGCGTCTTTCTTCTCGGGCTTGTCAGCCACTAACGCTTCAGTGGTCAACAACATCGCCGCAATGGAGGCTGCATTTTGCAACGTCGACCGCGTGACTTTAGCGGGGTCAACAATCCCTGTCTTGACCATGTCAACCACTCGGTTGTGAGCCGCATCATAACCCATGTTGCCCTTTTCCTTCTTAATGGCGTCAACAATGACGGAACCTTCCAAACCGGCGTTGTGAGCAATCTGACGCACGGGTTCTTCTAACGCACGGCGAACAATGTTGACTCCAATGCGCTCGTCACCCGATGCCTCAATGGCGTCTACTGCGGGAATGGCGCGCAACAAGGTGGTGCCACCGCCAGCTACAATACCTTCCTCAACAGCGGCCCGGGTTGCGGACAGCGCGTCTTCGATACGCAGTTTCTTTTCTTTTAGTTCTACTTCGGTGGCTGCTCCCACTTGAATGACCGCTACTCCACCAGACAATTTGGCCAAGCGCTCTTGCAACTTCTCACGGTCATAATCAGAGGTCGTGTCTTCAATTTGCTTGCGAATCACTGCGACCCGCTTCTTAATGTCTTCCGCAGAGCCATGACCTTCGACAATCGTGGTCTCTTCTTTAGCAATCTTGATTTGACGTGCCTGACCGAGCATCTCTGGCGTCACATTTTCCAATTTCAACCCGATGTCCTCAGAAATGACCTGACCTCCGGTCAAGATGGCAATGTCTTCGAGCATCGCCTTGCGGCGGTCACCAAATCCCGGAGCTTTCACGGCAACGGCCGTCAATGTTCCACGCAGCTTGTTGACGACCAACGTCGCAAGCGCTTCCCCTTCAACGTCCTCGGCAATAATAACCAAGGGCTTGCCACGCTGAACGATCTTCTCTAACACAGGCAGCAAGTCTTGAATAGCAGAAATCTTGCGGTCAGTAATCAAAATGTACGGATCGGACAAGACGGCTTCCATTTTCTCCGTGTCTGTGACCATGTAAGGCGAAATGTAACCACGGTCAAACTGCATGCCTTCCACGGTTTCTAAGGTCGTGCCCGTGGTCTTGGATTCCTCGACGGTGATGACGCCATCAGCGCCCACTTTCTCCATAGCTTCGGCAATAAGGCGCCCAATTTCTTCGTCGTTGGCCGAAATGGAAGCCACTTGGGTAATCGCCTCTTTACCTTCAATCGGGGTAGCAATCTTGCGAATCTCTTCAACTGCAACCGCGACCGCCCGCTCAATGCCCCGCTTGATCCCCATGGGATTTGCCCCGGCGGTAACATTCTTCAATCCTTCCTTGATCATGGCCTGACCTAACACGGTCGCCGTGGTCGTTCCATCCCCTGCAACATCTTGGGTCTTGGTGGCGACTTCTTTCACGAGCTGAGCGCCCATCGCCTCAAATGGGTCTTCCAGTTCAATTTCGCGTGCAATGGTGACTCCGTCATTGGTGATCAAAGGGGCTCCAAACTTCTTCTCCAACACAACATTGCGTCCCTTGGGTCCCAACGTGACCTTGACAGCATTGGCCAGCTTGTCAACACCCCGCTCTAAAGCGCGACGGGCTTCCTCTTCATAAATGATTTGCTTCGCCATTAACTGTTACCCTCCTAAGCGTTTATGGTGCATGTGGTTAGGCGTGAACCATTGCCGGCACGATTACTGCCAGAACATCTTGTTCCCGCAGCAACCAGTAATCATGATTGTTCACTCTAACTTTCTTTGCTGCTTCCAAGTCGAACAGCACGACATCTTCGGGTCCGACCTCCAAAGGTGCCCGGGTACCATCATTCAAGAGTCGGCCAGGGCCAACCGCTCGAACACGTCCCCGCTGCGGATTCTCCTTCGCGGTGTCGGGCAACACAATCCCCGAAGGCAGTGAATCGTCGTCTGTCATTTCCACTACCAAGTGGTCTGCCAGAGGACGAAGCTCCACAGATGTTCCCTCCTCAGTAATAGCTAACTATGTTTTTTGTTAGCACTCACGCTCAGCGAGTGCTAACGTACCCATAGAGCAGTTTACTCAAAAGGCCGAAACACGTCAAATAATTCTCTTCCCGGCAGAAACCGGAAATATGGCCCTTTACGGCCACCAATCTCGTAAAATCTTTTTAGTTCTACCCTAAACATCATTTTTCATGAGTGGTTTGCCCATGAATGAGGTGCATCGCATGGTCTAAAACAGGAAAAATGACTGGCAAGAGTTCCTCAATCGCACGAGGAGAGCCGGGAAGATTGATGATGAGCGTCATCTTGGCCTGGCCCGCTATCCCTCGAGACAGCATGCCCATGGGGGTGTGGCGCATCGACTCTTGTCGCAGGGCCTCCGCGATACCCGAAATATCGCGGTCGATGACTCGTCTTGTAGCCTCGGGCGTCACGTCCCTGGGCCCTAACCCGGTGCCCCCTGTGGTCAGAATCAGATCAATGCCTTGGTCTATCCACTTCTGCATCTGCTGAGCTAACAGCTCTTCTTCATCGGGCAGAATCTTGCGTTCGACAACTTTGCCAACTTGTTCCAAATGGGTCGCCAAAATTGCCCCCGATTCGTCTGCGCGCTTCCCCGTAGCGCCTTGATCACTACTGGTGAGAATCGCTATGGTCCACATGAGAAGCTCCTTCCCGAAGAAAATGCCCGGAACGGCCTCCGGCCTTTTCCAACAAGACAATGTGCCCAATCTCCAGGGTTCGGTCCATCCCTTTAAGCATGTCATAAAGCGTGAGAAGGCTCGCTGATACCGCGGTTAGCGCTTCCATTTCCACGCCCGTCGGAGCCGTTGTTTCCACCACCGCTTCCACCCGAAAAGCTTCTGATTCAATTTCAATCTGGACGTCTATATGAGTTAATGGCAAAGGATGACACAATGGAATGATGTCACTGGTCTTTTTGGCCGCCATAATTCCCGCCACGCGGGAGACGGCCAAAACGTCACCCTTAGGGATCTGGCCGTTCTTAACCGCTTGGCAAATATCCGGGCGCGCCGATAAATACCCAACGGCACGCGCTAGGCGCCGGGTTGCCGGCTTCTCGCCCACTTCCACCATATGTACTTCTCCACGTTCATTAAGATGGTTTGGTTGGGTACCCACGTATGACCCTCCTACAAATGCATCGCAATCGCCGCAAACGCCTGGGCACCTGTTCGCAATGCGCGCTCATCGGGATTAAACGCTGCCGAATGAATTCCTGTGACGAAATCCGGGCCCACGACGCCAACATGCACGTTTGTGGCGGGCACTCTTTGTGCGACATAGGCAAAATCCTCCGCACCCATCGATGGCCGTGGCAGTAAAACGACAGCAGCCTCTCCCAATTCCTGTGTCAAGACCTGCTGCACCAAACCCGTAAAGGCGGGATCAGCCACCAGCGGAGGATATCCTCGGTGCATAGAAATGACAGCTTCCGCGCGGTATGCTTGCGCGATTTGATGGACCAAATTGTCAAAGCGCTCAAGAGTCCCGTCGAGATTATTGGGTGACAAAATACGAATCGTACCCGTCATCTCTACCGTATCTGCAATCACATTTTCCCGGTAACCCCCACAAATTGTGCCAAACGTCACCACTAAAGGCTCGGTGGGATCTTCTTCGCGGCTCACTAATGTCTGACACGCTTGCACAATCGCCGTTGCCGCGATAATGGCATCCACCGTTTTATCCGGATGAGCCCCGTGCCCGCCCCGGCCTTTAACCGTTATCGAAAAATCATTCGGTGAGGCCATGGCGGGACCGCTGAACAGGCCAACAACTCCTGCGGCAAGATCGCTATCCACGTGCACCATTACGGCCCGACTCACCGGAGGATTGTCTAAAATGCCCGCTTCGATCATCGGCAAAGCGCCTCCCGGTCCTTCTTCTCCTGGTTGGAACATTAAAATAACCGGGTGGCTTAATTGCGCCTCGTGATGTTTTAAGTAATATGCGGCGCCCAATAGCATGGCCGTATGCATGTCATGACCACATGCATGCATGCGGCCAGAGATTTCTGAGCTAAAAGGCAGGCCGGTGGCCTCTAAAATCGGCAAAGCGTCCATGTCCGCGCGCAATAACATGGCAGGACCTTGTGCATGGGGGGCAATCACGCCCACCACCCCCGTGCCAATTAAGCGGTGATGCGAAATCTGCAAGAAATCTAAAGCCTCTTCCACGACTTGTTGGGTATGGGGTGTTTCAAGCCCTAATTCTGGAAAACGATGAATTTGTCTTCGTACGTCGACCATCCAAGGCTCGATGGTTTGCCAAAGGTTTTCTGCCACCGATTATTCTCCCCTTTCTCGCATATCTTCATTGTGTCTCATCCGCCGCATATTCGCGGCAAGCAGTGCGTACATATTCACAAACACGCCGGACGGGCTTTAGCACCGCCCAAGGAGATGATTGCCCCATGAATGGTTGGCGATGGCTCGTCATCAGTCCATTCGTCTTAATCGCGTTAGCCTTTCTTCTGGTCACTCAGCCCGTTTCCCAAAATGTCCTAACCCATGTCCCCACCAACAAAAAAATCGTGGCGATTACGTTTGATGATGGACCATCACCCAAATACACACCCTTAATTCTCAGTACCCTGACACGGTATCATGCGCACGCCACTTTCTTCGTTGTCGGTAGTGAGGCCGAGCGATTTCCACAACTGGTGCGCGACATCGCCCGTCAAGGCTCGGCAGTCGCAAATCATGGCTGGCAGCATTTGAATTTACGCCGCGTCGGCGCCGCCGCGCTATGGCAAGACGCGAGCAAATCGCAAGATTTTGTCCGATCCTTAGGCGTCGACCCCTCATTATTCTACCGGCCCCCTTATGGCCTAGTCAGCCAACCCATGATACATTTGTTTGCCGATCACGGGTACACCGTTGTCTTATGGTCTATCGACACGCGAGACTGGGCTCGCCCCGGGGTTGGCTCTATTATTAACAAAGTCGCAACCCAAGTAAAACCTGGCTCCATTATTCTCATGCACGATGGCGGCGGGAATCGTTCGCAGACCGCGACTGCCCTCAATGCCATTTTAGAGCAACTAAAGCAGATGGGCTACCAAGCGGTCACTTTGCCTCAACTCATACAAGACCAAGTACCCCACTCTTCTCCCATTTAACGCGCTATTAGACCCGTCAACTACCCCGGCCTAAAGGCCGGAGCTTGCGACTCCCCGGAAGTGCGTCCGATGGCTGAACGCCATCTCCTTCCTTGGGTTGGGGTCGCTTCGTAGGGCGGTTGACGTCGCCCTCACGACCGCGGGCCCGCCGCGATCGCACCTGTCACCCGGTACTCAATTCCCTGACGGTGCAGGTTCATGGCGCCAATCCGGTCATCGTTCGACCGGTAGTGGCATTGTTGGCACGCGAAGCGGTGTCGGCGCTTATCGCGATTTCCTCGGGCCACGTGCCCACAGTGGGGACAGGTTTGCGAGGTATAGCGCGGATCCACCGCGATCGTGCGGGACTGATATAGGGTCGCTTTATTTCGAGCATCTAGCGGAGTGGGTAAAAGGCCCACGACACGGACGTATACCGATCCCGTCGCCGGACCCGCTCCGTGGCCCCCCGCATCCCCGTCAGATCCTCCAGGACGAATAGCGTCTGGGCCCCAATAGCGGACCACGAGTGCCTTACTGACCTGATGGTTCACATCGGTCATCCAACGGTTTTCTCGTTGTCCTAAGCGTTTCAGGCGCCGCCGGGCGGACGGCGTCTGCCGGCGTTGCAGGGTCTGCCGGAGGATCTTGAAGTGGTCACGCCGCACTTTGACGGCGCGGCCGGGGAAAAAGGTAGTCTGCCCCTGGGAATCGTAGGCCGTCACCAGGACGTTGATGCCGAAGTCGAGCCCGACCACCTGACGAATCTCCGCCCAATCGGTCTCGGCCACGTCTTTCGTCATCGGTACAGGGAGAAACCAGCGCCCATGGCGGTGCACAAGAGGTGCCGTGCCACACTGCCAAGTCCCGTCGAAGACGCGTTCCATGCCCTGCCGGGCGAAGGGGATCGGCACGCGGCCTGCCAGCGTATTGAGAGAGAATGCGCCGGCCTTCAAGGAATCGTCGCGATTACAGACGAGATCGAAGGCCGGTTTGGTGAACGGCACCCGAGTCCAGGGATGCCCGTGGGCCAGCACACTGTTGTAGCGGGCCATCACGGTTTTGATCACCGATTGCGCCATTTGGGATCGCAAGCCAAACGGCGCCCACAAGGGCCGGTAGGTCTCGGTGTGGAGATCGGCTTGCTGAAGGCAGTGCGTGGTATCGACAACCCCGGAGACCCCGTGGCACCCCTGACGGTAGGCCTCGACGGTCTGCTGGAGCAACGTCGCCTGATCCGGGTTCGGATACCATGGCACTTTCGCGGTCAAGGTCAGTACCGTCGCAGACGCCCCCCAACATTCACGAGACCTATCATATCGCAATGTTAGTGAGACCACAACATGGGAAGAAGGGGGGGGTTCTCTGACGCGGCTCCTCCCCGGCCTGAAGGCCGAGGTCTCCGCCGCGCGGTATTTTGATGAAAAAGAAAAACGAGGCGGGAATCCGCCTCGTTTTTCCTACTTGTCATAGTGATAAAACCCTTGTCCGCTTTTCCGGCCCAAAAGCCCTGCATCCACCATTTTCCGTAGTAAGGGCGCTGGCCGATATTTGGAATCACTAAAACCTTGATAAAGCACTTCCATAATAGATAAACAGGTATCAAGTCCAATAAAATCTGCTAGCGTCAGAGGCCCCATGGGGTGATTCATGCCTAATTTCATCACCGTATCAATCGCCTCACGGCTCGCCACGCCTTCTTGCAACGCAAAGATCGCCTCGTTAATCATCGGCATCAAAATGCGGTTGGAGACAAAACCAGGGTAATCTTGCACTAGGACGGGCACCTTCCCCATGGCTTCGGCTGCCGCCATGACGTGCTGGGTGACATCGCTCTTTGTAAGAGCTCCCTCCACGACTTCAACCAAACGCATTACGGGAACCGGATTCATAAAATGCATGCCGATAACCCGTTCCGGATACCGGGTGTCACGGGCAATACGAGAAATCGAGATGGATGACGTATTGGAGGCCAGTATCGTGTCGGGACCGAAGTGCTCGCCCAGCTCACGAAACACCCCCACTTTGACGGCCTCCGCTTCAACAATCGCTTCAATACAAAGATCAACGGAAGAAACACTCTGGGCCGTGGGCACGGCATGAATGCGAGACAAAATATCCCTTTGTTGATCGGCGGTCAATTTACCCGTCTCAACCGCACGGCTCAGTCGCGCTTGCATGCCACCGAGGGCTTTTTGCACTTTTTCCGGGGCATTGTCCGTCAACCACACCTCAAAGCCCTGAGTCGCCGCAGTCTGCGCAATGCCGGCTCCCATTTGTCCAGCCCCTACGACTAACAGGCGCTGATTTTCCATCATATTGACCCCCTACCCGACTTTGACCAGCGTCGCTTCCCCCTGGCCACCTCCGCTGCAGATCGCGGCCACACCGTAACCGCCGCCCCGTTCTTGCAGTTCGACAATTAACGTCATCAAAATGCGTGCCCCCGACGCGCCGATCGGATGTCCTAACGCGACAGCACCCCCATTGACATTGACAATTTCGGGATTAAATTCTCCAACTTTAATACTCGTCAACGTCACCGCCGCAAAGGCCTCATTAATTTCGATGAGTTTGAGTTGGGATTTGTCAATCCCCGCTTTTGCCAAAGCCATTTCAGCCGCATAAGCGGGCACGGTATGCAAGTATTTAGGAGCGCGCGACACGAATCCCGAACTCACGATCGTCGCTAATATCGGCAACCCCAAATTTTCTGCTTGTGTGCGCTCCATCAAGACCAATACGGCGGCTCCGTCTGTCAACCCAGGCGCATTTCCCGCCGTCACAGTCCCGTCGGCGACGAACACTGGTTTAAGGGCCCGCATTTTCTCCAGTGATGTATCACGCCGGGGGCCTAAATCGTGATCAATGACCGACTGCTCACCGCGACGCCCCGTCAATGTCAATGGCGCAATTTCTTTGGCAAATCGCCCTGAATCCGTCGCTAGAATCGCCCTTACGTGACTGCGGTAGGCCCACTCATCTTGTTCTTCACGGCTAATGCCAAATTCCTTCGCAACTTCGCTGCCATAAACGCCCATATGACACTGGCCAAAACTACACCACAATCCGTCGTGCACCGCGGCATCGACAAGAGCCCCATCTCCCATCCGCAAACCAAAGCGAGCCCCATCCACCAAATATGGCGCCCGGCTCATCGATTCCATCCCCCCGGCAACAGCCGATTGAATTTCGCCCGCCCTGATGGCCATATCTGCTAAATTCACGGCTCTAAGACTCGAGGCACAGACTTTGTTTATCGTATCCGATGGCACCGTCTCCGGCATTCCCGCTCCCATCGAGGCTTGTCGCGAGGGAATCTGTCCGGCTCCCGCCTGAAGGACCTGGCCCATAAAAACATAGTCGATGGCGTCGCCTGGTATCATGGCCCGTTTTAGCGCCTCACGAATAGCATGGGCTCCTAGATCCGTTGCTTTGACGTCTTTGAGTGCGCCCCCAAAGGGCGTGAAGGGTGTCCGTGCTAGACTCACTACCACGGTTTCTGGCATTGCTCCTCATCTCCTCATCCTTCCCGGATAATCCGGGCCCCTAACCTGCTTAGTTTATATTCCAAGGCATGATAACCCCGGTCTATATATTCCAGACCGTCGACGACGGTAGTGCCTAACGCTCCCAACCCTGCCAAAACCAGCGCAGCTCCACCTCTAATATCTTGAGCTTGCACGGGGGCCCCCGTCAACTGGTCAACACCCCGGACAATCGCCGTTTCCCGGTCCAATTTAATATCAGCCCCTAAGCGCACAAGGTCGTTGGTATAGCCAAAGCGATTCTCAAACACCGTCTCCTGGACGACAGAAACCCCTTCAGATAGGCTCAAAACGCTGACCATTTGAGGGTGGAGGTCGGTCGGAAAACCGGGGTACGGTAGGGTCTCAATATCGACCGCACGTAAACGTCCCTCGACGCTAATACGAATCCAGTCCATATCTTCTTCGATGTGGCAACCGGCCTGCTCCAGTTTCAACAAAACGGTCCGCAAGTGTTCCGGGATCACATTGGTTACAGTTACTGAACCTCCAGCAACCCCTGCCGCCAACAAATATGTCCCGGCCTCTAAACGGTCCGGAATGATTTCATGACGCGTCCCATGCAGCGTTGTCACACCCTCGATGCGTATAAGGCTTGTCCCAGCTCCCCTCACAACCGCCCCCATGGCATTGAGAAAGTTGGCCAAATCTACGGTTTCTGGCTCCATGGCCGCATTTTCTAATATCGTCGTTCCATGCGCCAAGGACGCGGCAATCATTAAATTAATGGTGGTGCCAAAAGACGCCCGCTCAATATAAATGCGCGTGCCCTGCAGTCCTTGGGATCCGACTTCGCCGTGAATCGATCCGTGTTCCAGCCACATATGAGCCCCTAGTGCTTCAAAACCCCGTACATGAAAATTCACGGGGCGTGATCCAATTTGACACCCGCCCGGAAAAGCCACATCGGCCTGCCCCATGCGTGCCAACAGCAAGCCCACCACATAGGTCGATCCTCGTAACTTCTTCGCCAATTCATACGGCGCATGATATCCCGACAAGTTTGTGGCATCAATTTCAAGCTGGGTTTCACCAGTCCATTCCACGCGGGCTCCTAATTCCCGCAATATCTGACATAAGTCCAAAATATCGGTATAACGCGGGACATTATCTAAAATGGTGGTCCCTATTGACGCCAGCGCCGCTGCCACAATAATGGGCAGCGCACTGTTTTTCGACCCTTCTACACTTACTTCCCCAGCCAGTGGGTGCTGGCCTTCGATGACAAGCCGTGCCACACTAATCCGCCTTTCATATCGGGCAAACCCCTATAAGCTGTAATTCGGCGCCTCTTTCGTAATCTGAATGTCGTGGGGATGGCTTTCGAGCAAGCCCGCGTTAGTGATTTTGATAAACTTTCCACGACTCCACAAATCCTCGACCGTCGGTGTGCCACAATAGCCCATCCCTGAGCGAATGCCCCCAACCAATTGATACACCGTATCCGCTGTGGATCCGCGGTAAGGCACACGCCCTTCAATCCCCTCCGGCACCAGTTTATCCACGTCTTGATCGTCCTGAAAATAACGGTCGCGCGAGCCTTCTTTCATGGCCGCCAAAGACCCCATGCCCCGGTAAACTTTAAACGACCTGCCCTTAAATATTTCCATCTCGCCTGGACTCTCTTCCGTCCCTGCAAACAAAGAGCCAATCATGACCGTTGATGCTCCGGCGGCTAGGGCCTTCACGATATCGCCAGACCAACGAATACCACCATCGGCGATAATAGGCACCCCATGAGACTGTGCCACCTGCGCAGCCCCGAAGACCGCAGTCACCTGCGGCACGCCGATTCCGGCTACCACACGGGTTGTACAAATGGACCCAGGACCCACCCCGACTTTGACCGCATCCGCCCCTGCTTCAATAAGCGCTAAGGTTCCTTCCGGTGTCGCCACGTTACCGCCCACGACATCTACATGAGGAAACAGTTGTTTAATTTGACGCACGGTGTCAATAACCCCTTGCGAATGACCATGCGCCGTATCCACGACAATGACGTCCACCCGTGCCGCGACGAGCGCTTCGACGCGCGCTATGGTTTCCGGCCCCACTGAAACAGCTGCCGCGACCAGCAACCGTCCATTCTGATCCTTCGCGGAATGGGGAAACTTTTTGGCTTTCTCAATGTCCTTAATCGTGATCAAGCCACGCAACCGACCCATGCGATCGACCAAGGGAAGTTTTTCAATGCGGTGGCGGCCTAATATGGCTTTGGCCTCTTCCAACGTGGTTCCTTCAGGCGCCGTGACTAAACTATCTTTCGTCATCACTTCATGAATCGGCCGACCGAAATCTGTCTCAAACCGCAAATCCCGGTTGGTGAGAATACCCACCAAATATCCGCCATCTCGGACAATCGGAACGCCCGAAATACGGTAGTGACGCATCATTTCCAAAGCGTCGCGCACAAAATTATCCGGACCCAAAAAGATTGGGTCAATAATGACCCCATGTTCAGACCGCTTAACTTTGTCCACCTCTGCGGCTTGGCGTTCAATCGACATGTTTTTATGAATCACGCCGATCCCGCCTTCCCGCGCCATTGCAATGGCCATTCGCGCTTCTGTGACGGTATCCATCCCGGCCGAAACCAAGGGAATATTGAGCGACACATTACGCGTAAAGCGCGTCGTCAAACTCACATCCTTAGGCAGAACGGTTGAATGTCCTGGGACTAACAAAACATCGTCGAAAGTCAAGGCCTCGGGCCCAAACTTTTCCTGAAACTCCACTTCTAATCTCTCCTTCGTATTGACTCACCACCCCGGGGCATCCAGGGAATTTCTCATCAGTCTATCACAACCCTGAGCCCGCGACATCGCTTGCCTCTAATTTCTTCGCAAGTTCTCGTCCGACCATATAGACATTCCCAGCTCCCATGGTGATAAATGTATCGCCCGGAACCATGCGCCCCAAGACGTCCTCCACAACAGAAAACATATCCGGACGAAAATGTACGGTTTTCCCTTGGTCGGCAATCGCTTGGGCCAATCGTTCTCCTGATACGCCCGCAATGGGCGCTTCTCCCGGAGGTGCATAAATCTCGGTCAAATAGAGCTCATCGGCATCATCAAAAGCGTGGGTAAACTCCGTCCACAAGTTCTTGGTTCGAATATACCTTTGCGGTTGAAATAAAGCAAAAATGCGCCCTGGTGTGCGCTGCCGGCAGGCTTGGAGGGTCGAGCGAATCTCGGTAGGATGATGCGCATAATCATCGACAATCATGACAGGGGTATCCACAATAACCTGAAACCGGCGTTGAGCATTAGAAAATGTGGCCAAAGATTGTAAGGCATCATCCCACGCAATCCCCGTATGGTGGGCTACCGCCAGCGCCGCTAAGCTATTGACCACGTTATGCACCCCCGGCACCGCGAGCGTCGCGGTTCCCACCGGCTGGTTTTGCCACATTACCGTGTACCGCGTTAAAGCGGGCGTCAATTGGATATTGGTTGCCCTAAGCATCGCCTCTTCCGTCAGGCCATACGTGACGAAAGGTACTGCCAGAGTCTGACTGATAGTCCGTAACACAGGATTGTCTACACCAATGACCGCTAAGCCCGTATCCGGCACTTTATTTAAATAGACCGCAAATGCTTGCTGCAGCGCGTCAAAAGACCCCTCATAATGATCGAGATGCTCGGGCTCCACATTGGTTGCCACCGCAACCCACGGATGATATCGCAAGAACGTGCCGTCACTTTCATCGGCTTCTGCCACGGCATAACGGCCATGACCGACGCGCACATTCCCCTCAAATTGCGCAACCTCTCCCCCCACTAAGACCGCCGGATCTGCCCCCGCATCTTGCAAAATAGTGCCAATCATGGTGGTCGTGGTGGTTTTGCCATGCGTGCCGCTCACCGTTATGGCCTCAAACCCTTCAAGCACCCGGGCTAAAATTTCCGACCGATGATACAGGGGTATCCCCAACCGCACCGCTTCAGCCCGCTCCGGATTGTCCTCCGCCACGTCCGTGTTATATACCACCCAATCTGCTCCCGCCACATTTTCTGGCCGATGGACATATTGCACCGTGATGCCTTGACGTTCGACGCGCTCCGTTCGGCTTGATGGATTGACATCGGAGCCCGTGACCTCATATCCTTGATGCTTTAGCAACAGCGCCAGACCACTCATGCTGTATCCGCCAATTCCTATAAAATGCACATGCGTCACATTTGTCCCTCCAGCCATTTATGGGTAGGATTTGCCAAGCACAGCCGTTTCATCCTCTATTTATTAACGAAACTGCCATCCCTGTTCCACCCATAGTGCGCGGTAGTGCAGGGCTGCTGACCGAATTTGTTCATGTTCCTCGGGCCGCAACTCACGAACAATGCGGGCGGGCGATCCCATCACTAAAACACCCGCAGGAATTTCCATGCCTTGGGGAACCAAGCAACCCGCCGCGATGATGGTGCCGGGGTGAATATGGGATCCGTTCATAATGATAGCTCCCATCCCAATTAACACATCATCGTCCACCTGCGCTCCATGAACAATGGCCCCATGACCAATCGTGACCCCCGCACCAATCATGCAAGGAAACCCAGGGTCTGCATGCAGTGTGGCATTATCTTGGACATTGGATCCCTCGCCCAAGGTAATAGGCGCGCTATCAGCGCGAATCACGGCATTAAACCATACCGAGCTATAATCCCCAAGCGTCACTTGGCCAATCAGATAAGAACCCGGGGCCACAAACACCGGATGGCCAACTTGAGGATAAAAGTCTCCAAATTTGAGCAGCAATACTTATTCTCCCTCCCGTTGTCCGAGCGGAAAAAGCACTTTGGGCCCTTCAAAAGCCCCCATGGTCTCTCCCGCTTGCCATTGGTAATATCCCAAACTTGCGACCATCGCCGCATTATCTGTGCAGTAAGACACCGGGGGTATGTGGATCCTTATGCCCAGCTCCGCGCCAAGATGCAAAAACGCTTCGCGAATGGCTTCATTGGCTGTCACTCCACCCGCAAGATAGAGATCGCCCACCGGATAACGTGCAAGGGCCCTCTTGACGGTTTGGACCAATGCGCGCACGACCGCCTCTTGCAATGCATAAGCCACTTCTTCCGGTTCGTCAGGATGCTCGCGATATAACGCGGCGGTCGCTGTCTTCACCCCGCTAAAGCTAAAGTCCAACCGGCCATGCATATCGGCCACGGGTAGCTTGAACGACTTCTTACGCGCTTGGCGCGCTAACCGTTCAATTTGCGGTCCTCCCGGATAGGTCATGTGAAGAATACGTGCCGCTTTATCAAAGGCTTCCCCAGCCGCATCATCTTGCGTTTCTCCCAGAAGCCGCAAATCCCGATGGCCTTGCCAGTAAAAAAGACTAGTATGCCCGCCAGAGACAAGCAAAGCCAAGGCGGGAAACTCAATGGGAGCCATGAGCGCATTAGCATACAAATGCGCCTCCAGATGATGAACTCCGATTACCGGCACATGCAAACTCGCTCCCAACGTTTTGGCAAAAGTCACCCCGACCAGCAAGGAGCCCAACAAGCCAGGTCCTTGCGTCACCGCCACCGCATCAATGTCCGCTAAGTCCAGCCCTGCCTCTTTTAAAACCCAATCGACGACTGGCAAAATGGCCATCGCATGCTCCCTGGCCGCCACTTCCGGCACCACGCCTCCGTATTGGGCCTGAATGGCCGCAGATGATACCAAACTGGTCGCTAAAAGACGTGTGCCATCTTCAACAACAGCGGCCGCCGTTTCATCACAAGATGATTCGATTCCGAGGATTTTCGTAGGCTATGCTCCTCTCCTTGGTTGCGCGAAATATCTTTGGCCGATCTGGGAAAACTACTCCCATGACTGTTAGGGAGGGTTTGTTATGGGGTGGATTATAATACTCTATGGGATGGTCTTGTTAATTGTTTTTGCGGGCCCCTCAAGTTTGGCCCTTTCTCCAACCACATATCCGTTGATGACGCTGGGGCATCTATTCACCTTTTTAGCCAGTGTTGTCCTTTTTGTCCTCTTAGGACGCACGATAAAACGCCATGGGCGACGGCCTTTTTGGCCAGTCGCTGTTATCGGCGCTGTAACCGCTTTTGCCGGCACCCTCATCAGTCAGTATGTGATCCGGTTGCCCGCCGCCGAACAAGCCTTCATTGCGCAGTTGCATGGGGTACCCGTAGCAGCCGCTCGCACCATGCTACACCTGCACGTCGTATCCAGCGCCCTTATTACGGGAGGGTTCGCCGCCGTGTTCTATGGCGTCTTGGGAGGCTTCGCCGCATGGTGGGGCGGACGCACCGTGCCCAAACTCCCGCCCCCCGAAGCGCCTGCCCGCCAAGATCCCAAGGCCAGTTAATTCCTACATGGGATCTTTCCACATAATAAACGCATCTTCGTGAGTATCGGTGTAGTAGCCCCGCCGTACACCTAGTTGAACAAACCCTAACTTGTTGTATAAATTTTGCGCGACGATATTACCTCGCCGCACTTCCAAGGTCATGCGCACGACACCCAAGGCCTTGGCGCGAGCCATTAATCCTGTCATAATCGTTTCGCCTAAATGATGGCCCCGAAAGTCTGGATGAACAGCGATATTCGTTACATGGGCTTCGTCTAAAATGACCCACATTCCACCATAGGCCACCACTTGCCCGTGGAACTCAACCACTAAATAGGTCGCAAATGTGTTTTCCAGCAATTCTGTTTGAAACGCATTGCGTGACCATGGTGTGGGAAAGGAATGGGCTTCAATCCCCATGACCGCATCCAAATCGGCCATATACATATCCCGCACGACAACCTCTGGCGACCCATCCGGTCCGGCTTTGGCTTTGTCATCGCTCACTGCCACGGCTGCTCTCTTCCTTTCCATGCACCACGGCCGACGCTTGGCCCAGGTTTGAAATAGCTGGTGCTCGCAAATAGGCGGGCGACAGGTTTAACGCCCCCACCCCATCTCCATATTGTACTGTGAACTCAGCCAGTCTTGCTACTTGGCTCCCTAATAAGGGCAGATCCAAACGATAAGCTTCTGGGCTAATAGCCTTTAGCATCTCGCTGTCGCTTGCCAAAGGCCCTAACACCCCAACGGGGCCGGACCAAGGAAATTGTTCGGGCAAGGCGCCATTGGCAGCAAAATCTGGTACCAGCGGTTCGGGCACGCTTCCCCCACAATAATACAACCCCGCATAAAAGGCTGGACCGCGTCGTTCACTACTGACAAGGACCGGCCCTTGCAAATGCGGTGAATAGGCCCAAGCCTGCAAAGACGACACCCCAACAACGGGAACATGCAAGGCATAAGCTAAGGCCTTGGCCGCCGTCACAGCAATCCGGACGCCCGTAAAAGATCCCGGGCCAATTCCCACAGCGATGACGGTAGGCGTCCCAAATTCCTGAATGAGCATGTCAAGCCACGGGACTAAATGCGAGCCTGCCGATTTTGAGCGGCGCCACGACAAATCCGCGGCCACCTCTCCCTCTATCAGATACCCAGCCGACAAACCAGGTCCCGATGCATCAAATCCTAATACTTTATGACTCATGACCGCCTCTTTAAGGACTGCGACGTTCGCCACTGCTGCAATCGCTGTTGCGCCCCAGGGCCGTAAGCCGTCAGTTCTACTTGCCGGCATTTTTCCCCACAAGCCTCTAACGACAGTGCAAACCCTTCAGGATAAAGCGACCGCAGGGCTTCGCCCCATTCTGCAATAATGATACTATGCGCATCGTGCGGCGACGGCAAGTCTAAAATGTCCAACCCATCATCGCCCTGCAATCGGTATAAGTCTGCATGGTACACGGTAAAGGCCGGAAGCGGATAAACATGGACCAAGTCAAACGTTGGCGATTTTACCGATCCCTTATATCCCCAGGCTTTCAGCAGATCCTGCGTCAGCGTCGTTTTGCCGGACCCAAGGTCTCCCGACAGCATCACTAATCCCTTAGGGGCGAACAATCCCGCTAGTTCATTGGCAAGCTCGGCCGTCTCCTCGGGACTATGGCTAATCCGGGTCCACGGTGAAGTGATGATAGGATTTTCCTTCATCGACGGCTATCTCCTCTCCCGCGCGTATCACCCGAATGCCTAAGGTATCAGTTACGACGCCAATCTCGGTAATTGGCACCCCACACTGCAAACAGAGTTGTTCCGCCTGTTGGGCACGGGACGGCGGAATCGCCGCTAATAATTCGTAATCCTCACCACCGTACAATGCAAAATCCAACGCATCCTCACCGTACTCCTTGGCTACAGACCTCGTCGCCGCGTCAATAGGCATCTTATCGGCATCAATTTGGACACCAATCCCTCCAAAACGCGTCATGGTCCGAATTTCCGACAGCAATCCATCGGATATATCGGTCATAGCATGAGCGAGGGCCCCCAATTGCTTTCCCGCTTCTACGCGGGCTACCGGCGCCAAATGCGCTTGGAGTACACTGCGATGCTGAATCGAAGTACTCGGCCACCGCACGCCATGGGATAACAACGTATAGCCCGCATGAGCTGCACCCAGTCGTCCCGTCACGAAAAGCCGATCTCCGGGCTTTGCACCATTCAACAAGATAGGGCCGGTTACACTAGGCTGTCCAAACACCGCCACGTCCAGAGACATCTCACTCGGCGAATGCACCGTGTCTCCTCCCAGCAGCACGGCCCCATAACGGTCTAATGCCTTAGCCATGCCACGGTAGAGCCGTTCGACCCGCTCGACTTCAGTATCCGCTGGTAAGGCAATGCTGGTTAAAATAGCCTTGGGTACGCCCCCCATTGCCGCAATATCGCTAATATTGACCGCTACCGCTTTTTCTCCCAACTGTTCCGGCGTCATCCAATCCCAGCGGAAGTGCACTCCTTCTACCAGCATATCTTGACTTACTAACCATCCGAGATCCGATGGCGGAAGATATGCCGCATCATCTCCAATGCCCAAATAGCCCATTGGTACAATCGCTTGTAAGCGGTGTATCACTGAGATCAGCGCCCGTTCACCGACGTCGCTGACCTTCACCGCCTCCTGATCTTTACGCACGGTCGACGTCCGTATCATCTTCTGTTTCGTAACGTCCTTCCTTCCCTTGGCCTTCGGCCGCGACAAGTTTACAATAACGACAGCATACTTATTAGGAGGCGACAACCATTCCCACAGACATTATACGCCAGCATGGTACATGGCGTGGCAAGCAGTTTAGCTGGTTTGAATCCGGTCAAGGGTTCCCCATTATCCTCCTACACGGTGGCGGAGGCACTGGCAAAGCATGGTGGTACCAGTTAGAGTGTCTCAGTACCCATTTCCGCGTGATCGCCCCCGATATGCCCGGATTCGGGCAATCTGAAAAAGTGCCGGGAATTGAACGGGTGAGTGACATCGTCGTCGCTATCCAAGGCTGGCTGGGTGTGTGGAATATTGAGCGATTCGCCATTGGCGGCAACTCCATGGGTGGACGAGTTGCTCTTGGCGTTGCAGCCCAAATGCCCACGCAAGTGCGAGCCCTCATGTTATTAGATGCCGTGGGTGTGAATCTTAAAGATGTCCCCATTGTCAACCCGCTGACCCTGCCTCCTGACCAGTTTATGTCGGGGCTCGTCAAGCATCCCGACCGATATCGTAAACTGACGCCCTACCGAACACTGTCTGATGCCCAAGAATTAAATCATGGCCGCCATGTCTTTGCGCAATATTTAGGGAATGACGGCATTGCCTCGGATCCGTCCCTCGATTTAACCCGGGTCAACATGCCCACATTGTTGCTCTGGGGCCGTGACGATATCATCGTGCCGGTCGAGTACGGCCGCCAACTCGAAAAGGCTTTAGCTGATGCTGAGTTGCTCATCATTGATGATGTCGGTCATCTGCCGCACATCGAAGAACCGCAAATGACTTGCCGCACTATGGCCGACTTTTTATCACGCCATGCCAACCTGCTTGCTTAGCAACCTTTTCCCCTTCCTTCGGGAAGGGGATCCCTGCGAAAATCAGACAGATTGACCGATGTCATTCACGACCCGATCCCGGTCACCTTCTGGTGTAATCATATACACGGCCATAGCACCAGCTTCCCAACGCAATTCCACCATACAAATATCGCAATAAAACCATCCAGGCCCTCTAAGACGTCCCAGCCAGCGATTTCCGCACTGCGGGCAAATAGGATTTGACATCAACGCGCCCGCTGGAATCCTCGAACCCGAAAAGCCCCAGGAACGGAAACGGGCTTCCCTCCTTTCTTCATCTGATGACGTGCGGGCCCTTGTTCCTACGAATACGAGTCAAGTTTACCCTAAATAGGCTCTTACCACACAAAAAAACCACCTCATTCCCGGTCATGGTGACAAGAGCCGCATGCAAGGATGATAGCCAATTTAGGAAGAATTAAAAACTCTAGCATTTAGTCTACAAGCGGTTTTTACACTTGTCCACTTAAAAAACAAAGGAGCCCCGACCTGGACTCCTCAGTGCGACATCTATCGGCAACCGTCCGACAAAGGGCTTTCACCCCTTAGTGGAGTTAGTGGATAAGATCGGCTAACAATGATGCCTTCGTCATGTCCTCGAGAACCGTTTGAAAATCATATCCCGCATGATGAATGGCCAAGGACACTCGCGGTGACAACGCGAGCGCATTAATTTGATCGAGCGTAAAATTAAAAGTAAGATAGTGCACTGCGCTGGTCTTCTCTTCGGTGGATCGTCCTGCTTCGGCTTGCGCATGCACACGAAATCCCTCACCCACTAAAAAGACGTGTTCCTCGACGCCCGACAGTTGCTGTAAGACTTGCGCAATATCATCCTCTTGGGTCAAGGCAATCAGTAAGGTCGCGCCAATCGCGTGACCTAGGGGCAATAGCTCATTGTAGATGTCAATTTCTTGCTGGATCAAACGCGGATCTGTAATATGTTCAATGCGGCACATTTCTTGGATTTGAAATCGCATCGTCTCGCGATTTTCAAACACAATGGCGATGCGCGGTCCGACGTCAACACGACGAATCTTCTTAAGCGCAATCAGACGCTTCCGCAATGCATCGCGTTCTTTGGCAAATTGTTCAGCCGACGCGATGTCTGCCAAAGTCAATGGCTTCAATGGCTTTCCCTCCTATTCTTAGGATTAAACGCTTACTTCGCACAGACTGCTGCGTTGTACCACGTTAGTCATGGGCTTTGTGCAATCCATAGGCCTGAGCTAAAAGCTCGACAGGATGACGCGGTGGCTGATCGGTGACCGTTTCAATCTGCAATCCTGCCAAAGCACAATCTGAGCAAGCTTGGGTATCATGGGCTTTGTGAAAAGCCTGCGTTAACTTGGCGGCCACCTTCTGTGATTCATCATAAAATTCCGCTTTCAGCCCCCATGTTCCATCGATCCCGGCACAATGATCGACAACATTGACTGTCGTGCCGTCTACATAAGTGAGCAGATCCCGAGCTTGCCGCTTGAGCCCCTCAGCCTTTGTATGACATGATAAGTGGTAGGTGACTGTACCCAAGGCTTCCGCAAAATCCTTCTTTAATTCGCCTTTTCGCGCCATCTGGGCCAAATATTCCGTCACGTCCCACGTGTTACGGCTTACCAATTCCGCATCTTCGGTTCCGAGGAGCAGCGGGTATTCCTTCTTCAGAACGTATGCGCAGGTAGGCTGTAACGCTAAAATAGGCTTGCCGTCGCGGGCGAATTGTTTCAAGACCGCCACATTCTGGCGCGCACGCAAGGTGGCCCCGGCTATATCCCCACCATCTAAAGCAGGCATGCCACAACATTGTTGAAAAGCTGGCACTTCCGCTTGAATACCGTTATGCGCTAACACTTTAAGCGCTGCCTGCCCAATGCCTGGTTCATGATATTCCACTGTGCACGTCGAAAAGATTGCCACATCCGCCGTTTTGGTGCGCTCTTGGTGTTTTTCAATCCATTGTGAAAACCTCATAAGCGCAAACTTAGGCAAATGTCGGCGATGGTCAATGCCCACGGTTTTTTCCAAGAGTTGTCGCATCACCGGCTGAAGATTGCTCCAATTGGATAACGTAGGCGCTGCTGTGCCCAATCGCCCAATGCGCTCGGGGTCCCCTAAAAACCGATCGGCGGGTTTAATTCCGTGCTTTTTGGCGCGGACCGCTTTGGATCTGAGCATCAAACGGGGAAAATCCAAATCAAAACGATGCGGCGGAATGTATGGACACTTGAGATAGCATAATTTGCATTGATAACAGAGGTCTGCGGTCTTGGCCATTTCCTCATCTGTCAACAGATCGACGTCATCCTCATGAGACTCGACCACTCGAAAGAGTTCAGGAAAGGAAGGACAAAGGCTATAGCACAACCGACAGCCATTGCAAATATCAAAGGCTTTCTTCATATCTTCGGATAAGGCCGTCTCATCCCAATAACGCTCGTGATTAGGATTATATTCCATACAGGACACCCCTTTTCGCCTCATCGCCATCAAGGGGCCTTAAAGGCCCCTTGATGTGCGGTGACTTAATCGTCTAGTGCCGCCAAGCCTTTGGTAAATCGTCCTGCATGGCTCTTTTCAGCGCGTGCCAAGGTTTCGAACCATTCAGCAATGTCGTCGAAGCCCTCTTCACGGGCCACTTTAGCAAACCCAGGATACATTTGGGTGTATTCATACGTTTCGCCTTCAATAGCGCTTTTCAAGTTATCCTCGGTTGAGCCCACAGGTACCCCAGTCACGGGATCGCCCACTTCCTCTAAAAACTCAAAATGCCCAAAAGCATGACCCGTTTCTCCCTCAGCAACATCACGAAATAGTCCTGCGACATCGGGACGCCCCTCAATGTCGGCTTTTTGCGCGAAATACAGATAACGCCGATTAGCTTGCGACTCTCCGGCAAAAGCTTCTTTAAGATTACTGTGAGTCTGGGTATTCAGCAGTGACGGCAAAAGAAAACCCCCCTCGTTAGATTTTTTCGGTAACCGAGATTACCTAAGAATTATTCTAATGAGAGAGGATGTTCTTTTCAATCATGTAACGGATATTATTTATCCAGCAATCTAAGCCTAGGCTAATTTTCCTGAGTGCAAGTGAAAGGCCGGACGAATCTGACCCACTTCCACCCCACGGTGATTACGCAAAATGGGCGCCATGACGTCTGTTAACGCCGCCATTTCGCTATCACTAAGGGCCCCCATGTCACGCAAGGCTTGAATGACAACGGTCGGCACGGTCCGGGACATGCCGTCGTCCATTTTCACCGCAAGCCCCAAGCCTCGTTCTGGAATTCCAAGGCAAAATACCGCCTCGGCTCCGCCTTTGGCAACAAACCGGTGCGCTGTGGCCTCCGCTAAAGTGACTTCGAGACGTCCCGTTCCCGATACTAAATAGGGGTGAAGCCGCATTGCTTCCGCGATAAGGGTCGAGCCCACCTGCCAAGGCTCTTCCAGTCCCCGCGGGTCGACCAATCGTGCATAAGCGTACGCCATACGTGCCAAGGGGAGAAAAAATGTGGGCACGCTACAGCCGTCGATACCCGTCTGGAGCGCAGACTGGTCCACGCCGGTCATCTTTGCGATGCTCTCACGAATCTTTTGTTGCACAAGATGACTCGGATTTTCATAGCCCTCAAAGGGTACACCCAAGACTTTGGCTAAGGTCAACATTCCCGTATGCTTGCCACTACAATTGTTGTGGAGCGGACTGGGCGCTATCCCTTTGGCCTCGAGATCATGCGCTGCGGGCCCATAGCTTGGCGCATGCACGCCACAGGCTAAATCCTCCGGCGTTGCCCCGATACGAGACAGCAAACCTGCAACCGTCTTCACATGCTCGGGCTCTCCACCGTGTGACGCACAAATCATGGCCACCTCTTCCGTGGTGAAGTGGTATTGGCTTGTTCCCCCGGCCAACACCACTGGCAACGCTTGAAAGGGTTTGGCGCTAGAGCGCCAAAACGTGGGACGTTGTGGATCTCCGAGCCAATAGCGAATATGCCCAAGACTATCCACCACCGCCACGTCGGCATAGGCTCGACTTTCTACATGACCGCCCCGCGTAATTTCTACTGCCAGTTCAGACATTATGCCTCTCCTGTTCCATATATTGCCGTGCGGCATCAACAAAGTCCGCAAACAGTTTGCGGGCATGAGTCTCGGAATCGACAAGGTCCTCAGGATGCCACTGAACGCCAATGCCCCATGAGTTTCCCGGATATTCAATCGCTTCAACGAGTCCATCTTCTGCATGGGCGGCCACATTCCATCCACTGGGCACCTTGTCTAAAGCCTGATGGTGAAAGGAGTTAACCCGCAAATCCGTTGTTTCCGTAACATGGTGAAGTTTCGTACCCGGCAATACCGTGACACCGTGGGTGGCCTGTTGACGCGGCTGCGACTGATTATGGTGAATATCAGACGTAGGATACACACGAGGGATATCTTGAACCAACGTCCCCTCTTGAGCCACCGCAATCGCCTGCACACCGCGGCAAATGCCAAACACAGGCATTTTGTGTTGGAGGGCCGCGCGCACTAATGCGATTTCTGTACGGTCACGGTCTTTTGAGATACTAGCTTGGTTCGTTCCCGCATCCAGAGCCCCGTAGGCTGCGGGATCAAAATCGCCGCCTCCCGTTAACAATAGCCCATCGCACCGCAACAATGCTTCTTGACTTTCGGGAACATTGGGCAATAACACAGGAATGCCTCCCGCTTGAACAACGGCATGCAAATACGGCGCCCGTAAAAAGTCCCGATAGACATTATCCGGTCCTAACTCACGAGACATGGAAATCGCTATGAGGGGTTTGCTTTCCAATAAACTCTCGCTCCTTATTAAGACGAAAATACGTAATCAGCCTGTTTAGAGGTCAGTAAGCCCCAGGCTGATGACAATCGCTTGATTGACACGATTCATAATATCAGGATTCAAGTGCGCAATGCGCTCTTTCAGTCGTCTTTTGTCAATCGTCCGAATTTGTTCGAGAAGAATAACGGAATCCCGATCGAGGTTGGATTCGTGGGCCTTGACATCCACGTGGATGGGCAGCCGCGTTTTGAAGACTTGCGATGTGACCGCGCAGATAATCGTCGTGGGACTATAGCGATTGCCAATATCATTCTGCAGTATTAAAACTGGGCGGATTCCTCCCTGTTCGGAACCGACCACGGGAGACAAATCCGCAAAAAAAATATCGCCGCGTTTTACAACTACATCAGATATGGCCACCGTCATTTACTCCTGAGGGCTCCCGGCATATTCCCACGGTTCTTCTGCCAAGGACGCATTGAGCGCGCCAAGCTCTTGATATCCTTGAATCAGTTCTTGCCGGAGTTGCCGTTTTCTTTGTTCGGCGATGTAAAACTCGACACTTTCGCGAATGACCTCGCTCCGGTGACGCCCTTCGCCATCCGCCACTTTGTCCAGTGCGTCCACCAAATGATGGGGCATGCGCACTATCACCCGACGGTTTTCTTCCAAAATGCCCACCTCTTTCCCTGATGCTCTTCATTATAGTCTGCGCAAAAAATCGCTGTCAATCACCGTAAACACGGGGCACTCGCGCCGAAATTCCGGTAACAATTTCATACCCAATGGTATCCGCTTCTCGGGCTAAGTCATCAGCCGTTACGGTGAGGCCCCCCGACTCGCCTATCAGCACCACCGGATCCCCTACATTAATGGGTGCAGCGGCATCTGCCCCGACGGACAACTGATCCATCGAAATGCGGCCAACCACCGGGTAACGATGACCTCGAATCAATACATGGGCACGGTTAGAGAGAGCACGCCGGTATCCATCCGCGTAGCCAATGGGGACGGTGATAATTTTCATGGGACGGTCGGTCACAAATGTGCTCCCGTAGCCTACAGCAAACCCTTCGTCCACGTCTTTGACAAAGGTCACTGTACTGATCAACTCCATGACAGGCCGTAATCCCTTAGGCATCGGATGGTATGCTTCAAGACCATACATCGCAATCCCCACCCGCACCATGCTAAATTGCGTTCCTGGATATTTTAGTGCCGCAGCCGAATTAGCGGCATGCATCAGTAATGGCTCGATAGAGGCTTGTCGCAGACGTTCGGCAATATCCAAGAACACCGCCACTTGATGCTGGGTGAATAGCGGGTCAGACGCATCCGCATTCGCGAAATGCGTCATAAGGCCTGCCAATATCACGTGGGGCGAGCGCAGACGTTCAATCCACGCATCATCCAAGTGTGCGGGAAGCATACCAATGCGTCCCATCCCAGTATCCATCTTCAAGTGCACCCGTGCTGGCCTCTGACGCTTTTTGGCCGCCTCTTCGATTTGCGCAAATCGCTCAGGGTCAAAGACCACTAAATCCAGCTGATTGTCCAGCGCCTCCGTAACTTCTTGGGCGGCCGGTTGGCCCAGCACTAAAATAGGAGCGTCTATGCCAGCGTTACGCAAAGCCACGCCCTCTCCCACGAGAGCGACACCCAAATACGAAGCTCCCGCACTTAAGGCCGCTTGGGCCACCGGAACCGCTCCGTGGCCGTACCCGTCTGCCTTGACCACGGCCATCAGTTGTACATGCGGATTCAACCGGTTCAAAATCCATGACACGTTATGCTGCAAACGGTCTAAATAAATGCGCGCAATTGTTGGTCTCACTGGTGGTCCCCCTGTTCTCTTGGGCTATGAGGCTATATCCACTGCGGCAACTGTGGAGGCTCCTCTTCGGTTTCCACACTGTGCCACGCTTGCCCCAAGCACTCAATCAGGTCCGTTGCCACAACGCTACGGCCATGGTGGCGTGCGGCATGAATGCCACTCCACCCATGCACATACGTGGCCAGCGCCGCCGCTTGTGCACTAGACATTTGAGGTGCTGAGGCTAAAATCCCCGCCACAATACCGCTTAGCACGTCCCCGGACCCAGCCGTGGCTAACGCCGGCGTATTCGCCGTATTCACTAGGATCTGGGCATCCCCCGTGAGCGTATAAAGCCCTTTGAGCACCAACGTCGTCTGATACCGACGATAGGCTTGGTGAAATGCACTGACCCGATTATGATCGACCACCGCCGCACTGATCCCTAACAGCATGCCCATTTCCCCGCTATGTGGGGTTAACAACGACCGCGCGGGTAACCTCAAGTCCGGCCGTTTGGCAAGCCAGTATAGCCCATCCGCATCCACGATTAACGGCTTACCCAAGCCCACGACCTGTTCTAACGCTAAAACACCCGTCTCACGCCCCATACCCGGTCCAAAGATAATGACGTCGGCACGCATGAGTTGTTCTAAATCCTGGGTGGTCAATAATCCGCGTCCCGTCGACGGCCATACCATCAACGGCTCCGGTACGGCCATGCGTCGACGGGCTTTGTGCGGAACAATGAGTTGCACAAGACCTGCGCCCGCCCGCAAGGCCGCCATTCCCGCCATGACAGGAGCGCCCGTCATCGCCACCGAGCCTCCGACAACAGCCACTCGTCCACGCTGATACTTGTGAGCCCCCACGGCAAGCACAGGTCTGTGACCATACGCCCATTTGGGACTAATCCACCCGTCACCGTTTGTTGGCCACTCCAATCCAATATCCGCGATCGTCAATGGCCCCGTGTAGAGGGCACCCGGATACCCGAAGTGGCCCCATTTCGCACCGCCAAAGGTGACTGTACTCGCGATAGCCAATGGCGGCCCCTGATATGCCCCACTATCGGCATCAACGCCAGACAAGATGTCTAACACATACATCGCCGTACCGGCTGCGGACATTGCCTCAAAAATTTGCGCGACGGTTGGATCAAGATTCCCGTGAAAACCCGTGCCAAAAATTCCATCCACTACCCAGGCATAGTGCGCGACCGACGGTATGACGTCATCAACCTCCACCACCCTAGCACCATGCGCAATAGCCGCTTGTTTCAGACCCTTTGCTCCCGCAAACTGCGGCTCCGCCAAAGGAAAACAAACGTCGGTATCATGGTCGCGGGCTAGGTAGCGTGCTACAACTAACGCATCGCCGCCATTATGCCCAGGACCTGCTAGTACGAGTCCTCGACCTTTCGGTAGTTGCGTACCCCACCGTGCTGCGGCTTTGGCGCCCGCCACTTCCATTAAGGACAGAAACCCGACCCCAAAGTCTTGGGCCCGGCGGTCATAATGCCTGGCCTCTTCAACGCTCCATATCTGGTTGTGACGCATAGTCCTCCCTCTTCTCCAGCACCACCATGGCAATAGCATAAAGCCTTTCATGGGTAAAAGACATCCAGATGTGCAATTGGCGCTCTTGCAACCACACGCCTAAAGGACCTTTAACCCTCACCAAAGGCTCATGATGCTCTTGGCGCACGATTTCAATATCAGTCCAGCGGCTACCTCGAATCCCTCCGCAAGCCTTAATGAGCGCTTCTTTTGCCGCAAACCGAGCCGCCCAACGCCTAACCGCTTCGGGTCCGTCCCCAACGCTCAGTGATTCGGCGGGGGTAAAGATGCGCGGTAAAAAACGCGGGTTTTCCAATGCTTTCGCAATCCGTGCAATTTCCGTCGCATCGACGCCTATTCCGTGAATCATGCCCGCCCCGTTCTCCTCATGGCTTGTCAACCCGCCCCGCATCATCTATTTGTTCCATTAATTGCCATTCTAAAATCCGTTCTAAAGTTAAGTCGGGCTGTTGCAAGTAATACCGTGCCGTATCCAATAGAGCTTGGACGGGCATCAACCCCACCAATTCCGTGCGGGCCACACTAACGCCATACTGCTGCGCCTCTTGCCGGACCATTTCCACAGCCCGCGGCAAAGATGTCTTAGGATAATCGACCAAATTGAGCGATACCTGTACCTGTCCTTGCGAGACGGTATCCATGGCCAATGCCTTGACCCCTGCGAGCCCTCCGCTAGAATTACGCACTGCTTTAGCTACGGCCTGCGCGACTTGAATATCCGTCGTGTTTAAAAAAACATTAAAGGCAATCAACGGCCTGCGCGCCCCCACTGCTACCGCCCCCGCGCTCGGATGGGGAGACGAGGGGCCGTAGTCCGGCACATCACTGGACATTCGCGCTGCCAGACCCTCAAATTCTCCGCGCCGCACATCGGCCAAGTTACGCCTCTGTGGAATCGTCGCCGCGTGCTCATACAAATACACGGGAAGTCCAAGCTCACGCCCCAACCGCTCCCCCACCCTCTGCGCCGCCTGGACGGCATCCGCCATGTTCGTACCCTCTAAGGGAATGAAAGGAATGACATCGATAGCTCCCATCCGCGGATGAGTTCCCACGTGCCGACGCAAATCAATTTGCGACACCGCCACAAACGCCGCACGCAGTACGGCCTCTTCGACAGTCGCGGTCTCCCCGGCTAATGTCAACACCGACCGATTATGGTCATAATCCCCTTCCATTCCCAACACCCGAGCTCCCGCACTAGCGGCCGCCTCCGCGATGGCTTGCATGACGTCCAGACGCCGACCCTCTGAAAAATTGGGCACACATTCTATCCACATATCACTCGACCTCATTTTCCCAGGGAATTATCCTCACCCGCGTACTGTAAAACGTGGCCCCCCCACCAAAGTCTGACAGCGTTTGACTCGTCAACTGATTAATATTGACGCCTCCCCCGTCTTGGTTCCAACGTACGGCATAACTCAAGACGACGCCGGGTCGTGCCTGCTTGCTGCCGCGCAGCTGCAAAATTACATGGCCTGTCGGGCTTTCGACGCGTACGCGCTGCCCATCTTGCAATCCCAAGTGCTCTATATCCTCTTGATGCGCATAAATGGTGGGATTAGGCTCTCGAATAAGCAACCGGGGATTATTACCAAAACTCGACTTAATCGTATTTTGGCGCGAAGGCGTAATCAGAACAAGAGGATATTCTGCTGGCGTCTGAGGTGGAGTAAACGGCAACACAGGTAAAGGGTACAACCTAAAGAGAGGACCGTTGTGGTCCTTAGTATCTAAAAATGGACGGTCCGACACCTTAAGGTTGACTTTTTGCACCGGACGTTTTTGCAGACTTTCCCACGTAATGCCATGAAGCCACGGATGCTGTGTATCAAGGGCTTGCCGAATCAGATCTTCATCACTATCCTGACACCATGGAGCGTCCTTAAATCCACAGGCTCTAGCCAAACGCCGAAAAAATTCGGTATTCGATACCGCTTCGCCTGCCGGCAATACAGCTTGCGGGCTTAACTGAATATAACGGTGCCAATACGACGTATGGAGATCGAGGGTTTCAAAGGCCATCGCCGCGGGCAATATCCAATCCGCATACTGAGCCGTGTCCGTCAACATTTGCTCGTGCACGACCGTAAACAAATCCTCACGCCGTAGTCCCGCTAGAACCCGCCCTTGATCCGGCGCCGTCGCTGCGGGATTGCTGTTATACACAATCAAAGCTTTAATAGGGGGATCATCCAATTGGGTTAAGGCATCTCCCAACTGTACCATATTAATTGTGCGGGGATTTCCCGATCGCAATTCTGGGCGTGTTAATCGGTCCCAGTTAAGGGGAAAAGCATCGCCATTCCCTAGCAAGTGTCCGCCCCCCACATCCCGGTATGATCCGGTGATCACGGACAACGCAGAAATCGCCCAGACAGCTTCTCCCGCATGCTCCTGTCTTTGTACACCATACCCGGTACGCAAGAGCAAAGGACGCACGCTCGCCAGGCGCTCGCCTAAACGCTCTATGGTCGCCACAGGCACACCAGTAACCCGGGCTGTCTCATCCAAGGTCCACGGCCACGCGCGTTCGAGATAGGCGTCGAATCCTTGCGCATACTGGGCAACGAAGGATTTGTCATATTGTCCCGTGGCCACTAAATACCGACCGAGACCTAACGCTAAAGCAACATCGCTGCCAGGGTTAAGGTCGATATGGTGACCATAACGGGCGGCGGTGTCCGTGTAAAGCGGATCGACCACATAAATGTCAGCGCCTTGCGATTGCGCCTGATCTAACAAAGGAATTTCATGAACATTAGTCACAACCGGGTTGCTTCCCCACAAGAGGATTAATGCAGCCCGCCCAATGGTTTCTGGATCAGGCCCTAGCCTTTGCCCATACACCCAGCGCAAAGCCATATCCGCTGAGGCTGTACAGATCGTCCGCGCCAGTTGTGAGGCACCCAAGGCGTTAAAAAAGCGCCGATCCATGGACGCCTCGCTCAACACCCCCATGTTGCCTGAAAAACTATAAGGAAGAATGGCTTCGCCACCATATGTTTGAACGATATGCTGCATTTTTGTGCCAATCGCATCGAGGGCCTCATCCCACGAGGCACGCTGAAAATTCCCTGACCCCTTGGGGCCAGTGCGTTTCAAGGGAAACAGCACGCGATCTTGATGGTTCAGTCGTTCAAGATAGCGATTAACTTTTAAGCAGGCAAAACCTTGCGTGATAGGATGGTCTTTCGCCCCTGTGATGCGCATAATGCGCCCGTTCACGCGTTTGACATCGAGACCACACGTGTCATAACAGTCATGCGGGCAGACTTGATGCACGACCTCGTCGTGTGGCGTGTTCACAGCCGCAACGAGGGTTGGCCCGATGGTGTCACAACGAAATGAGCCCACATCCCTGATGATTCATGGCCTGGCACTAAGCTGGCCAAACGAAATGAGCCAGGTATGGTCGGCACAAAACTCAATGTTCGCCGTTGGCCCTGGGAAATTCCTTTCGCCAACGGCGGTGTTCCTGCACCGGGAAACAGCGCTTGTGTACTTTGCGGTCCCCGCACAACCGCCCATGAATTGGCAAGCCCACTATCATTCGTAAATTCAATCACCACATGCCAGCCTTCTGGCACTGTGACCCACATCGCGCCGTTGGCCGTACCATTAAGATTAAAGCCCTGACTGGCATACCCGGCAATCACCGTCAAATCCACGGTGTGTTGTGCCGCATTGGCGTGCATCCACACACTTTGGGAATGACTTGGTGACGGTATCACCATGGCAGGAACTTTTTGCTGAGGGGGACCTGCAAAGAGTCCGCACCCTGACATCGTACCTGCCAAGGCAATCCCTGCAACTAGGAATGACCATTTTCTCACGTGCTTGTCCTCTTTCGTTTCGTAGTCCAACCTCCAACCTTATCTCCTTCATCCTATGCGTTAGCTGACAAAATGACAAGAAAACGCCGCGGACAATTCCTGGAAGTTGGGGTTGGTATTGTCTCGCTCAAATTTATTTTGCCAAAACTCTTTACAGCTTCACGCTCCTGTGATTATAATTTCACAAACGGCCAATGAATGGGAAGAGCCGGGCGGTTCTCTAGAAAGTCGGTAGGATGGAACCCGATGTGCTGCCCGAACCCGATTCCACCCAGGAGGACATCAGCGATGAGTTGATCGCGGAGCTGCGTTAAAAGCCAAAGAGCGGGCAGAATCTATCGATCTGCCAAATAGGGTGGCACCGCGGTGACTACCGTCCCTAATAATTTAGGGGCGTTTTTTGTTTTGCGTGATAAAAATAAACCCCATAATCTTAAGGAGGAATCCCCAATGATGTATCCACCACAAATTCTTTTACCAGGCCCCACCCCTGTCCCCCCTAGTGTTAACCTCGCCATGCAACAAGCTATGTCAGATCACCGTGGCGCGGTCTTTACACGGGTCAAGAATCATGTCACCGCGCAGCTTCAAGACCTCTTTAAGGTCGGAGTAGATGGAGGCGTCGCGGTAATACCAACCACCGGCACGGGTGCGTTGGAAACCGCTGTCCAAAACTTTTTTAATCCCGGCGACCGTGTCATTGGCGTGAGCACAGGCGCCTTTGGTGAACGCTTTGTCGATATCGCCGAGAAAATGGGCGTCGAGGTGCGTCATATCCGCGTGCCCTATGGGCAAGCGTTTGACCCCCAGCATGTTATCGAAACGCTTGACGAAGAACACCACATCAAAGGGATCCTCGTGACGCATAATGAAACCTCGACGGGCGTGTTGAATCCCGTGACACAATTAGCCGAACTGCTCAAACACCACCCCAATCGCCCGTTATTAATTGTCGATAGCATCAGTGGTGTGCCATCGGTGCCCCTGACGATTGAGCAAGACGATGTGGACGTCATTGTCGCCGCCTCTCAAAAAGGCTTTATGTGCCCTCCCGGTCTCGGCATCTTAGCGCTCTCAGCTCGGGCTCGTGAGCACGTGTTAAAAGACCGGCCGGGTCGGCTATTCTTTGACCTGCAACCATATTTGGCCGGGCAATTCCCCTACACTCCCGCCGTCTCATTGTGGAACGGCCTCGAAGAGGCCCTTAATCTGCTCGAACAAGAAGGCGTCGAGGCCCGTCTCGCGCGGCACCGCCTTATGGCGCAGATGACCCATGCTTTTGGTGCGGCCGCTGGCATGGAGCCCGCCGTAGACCCCGCAGTCGCGTCTCCCACCGTGACAGCACTGCACGTTGCAGAAGGCTTTGAGCCTCAAGAATTCCGGAATCAGACAGCCGTATTAGGTCTACAAATCGCCGGTGGCATGGGTCCATGGCATCATGAAATGGTGCGTATCGGCCACGTAGGCGCACTGATGCCCAATCAATTGTTTGAGGGACTCAGCACCCTAGCCCATCTTCTCCCCCGCGGTCTTGACGGGGTGCAGGCAGCTTGGAAAGTATGGCACGACAATCTGGCCATTCAAAAGGAGGCGTACCGATAATGACGAGGCCCCGCATCTTAATTACCGAAACCCTTGGTCAAGAAGGCATTGATCTCCTGCGCGAAGTAGCCGATGTCGATGCCTATGACCTGCTCCCCAAAGAACAGCTTCCCGAAATCATCGGCAACTATGATGCCGTGATTGTGCGCAGTGCACATCGCCTCCCCCGTGAGACCCTAATCGGTCATCCTCGGCTCAAAGTCGTCGCACGGGCAGGTTCGGGTGTCGACAACGTGGATCTAAAGACTTGCACTGAACTGGGCATTGCCGTCATCAATGCCCCAGGCGCTAACGCGGTAGCGGCCGCCGAACAGGCCTTCGCACACATGCTTGCCATCTTGCGCAACGTCCACCTCGGTGATGCTCATGTTCGCAGCGGGGAGTGGAGCCGAAAGAAATTTCTAGGAGGCGAGCTCCATGAAAGGCGTTTAGGCATTATCGGATTTGGAAAGGTTGGCCGTGAAGCCGCTCGCATTGCCAATGGTTTCCGCATGAAGGTGTATGCCTATGACCCCTTTGTCGCCGATGAGATTTTTCAAGCACACAATGTTACCCGTATGGAAACCCTCGAAGAGCTTCTGCCGGTCTCCGATATCCTGACCTTGCATACCCCGAAGTCAGGACCTCAAATCGGCCTTGACTTGTTGTCCACTCTTCCCGCTGGCGCTATTGTCATCAATGTGGCGCGCGGTGGAATGATTGATGAAGAAGCCTTAGCGACCTTAATGGACACCGGTCACCTGCTTGGCGTCGGGTTGGATGTGTTCAGCCAAGAGCCGCCGCCCGCCGATTTTCCTCTATTCCGTCATCCCCGGGCGGTGTTAACGCCCCACCTTGGAGGCAGCACGCATGAAGCCATGACTGGCGTGGCCGTGATGACAGCGCAAGGGGTTATCGCCGCCTTGCAAGGGTTAACCCCCCCCAATATCGTCAATGTGCCTGTGCCTCCCTTAACCCCCGATGAGTTCGGCATGCTTGATGAGGGAGCTCGCATTGTCGGCCGCATTTTTGCCCAAATGCATCGCACCTTGCATGCGCCTATTGTTTTGAGCTTAAAAGGCCCTATTCCCAAGAATGCGTTGCCATGGCTCAAGCAAACGGTTTTGGCCGCAATTTTAAACGAACAGCTAGCCGACCGTGTGAACGCTGTCAACGCACTCGTCAAAGCTGAAGAACAAGGTCTCAAACTGCTCGTCGAAGAACGCGACGCAAACGCATTGCCGACGTTGGCACTCCGGCTCGAGGGCCATCCTGAAACCACGACCGAAGTGTCTTTAGAAAATCACGTACCCCGTCTGCGGCGCATTAATGGGGTGGCTGTTGATCTGCCATGGCCAGACATTGCCCTAATGACGGTGCATGACGATGCGCCCGGCGTAGTCGGCAAAGTAGGCACCCTAGTCGGTCAGTACGGCATCAATATCGGTAATTTGCATTTGGGCCGGCAGGAGAATAATCACCAAGCCCTGATGATTTTATCGCTTGACCAGACGGTCCCCGATGACCTGGTCCGGGATTTAAATCAAATTACCGATATCCACCACGTATTTGTCTTCTAGGCGCGGTTTTTAACCGATAGGCAAGCATGCCCAGCCACCCAAAAGCGCCACGGATAGAGGGCAGCCTCCTCGGCATAATTCACATTGATGCGCGGACCCGTTGCCAGCTGATTGTCTGGCAACGGGTCCTGATCGTGATACAGGCGCAAAGCCGAATGAGCCAGATGCCATCCGTATTGTCTTTTGGTAATTCCCATAGCTTGGGCCAATTTACCAGGTCCGTTGGTGAGCTCACAAAGACCTTTCCGCGGCCAAGCCAATCTGCGGCGCTGCGCCATCAGCTCTAATCCCTCCAATGGCTCCAACGCCCGAATTAAAATCGCCTCAGGCGCGCCATGCGGCCCCGACACGACGTTTAAGCAATAGTGCATGCCATAAATGAAGTAGACATACGCATGCCCCGCGTCTTCGTACATAATGCGAGTGCGCTCGGTCATCCGTCCGCCATAGCTGTGCGCCGCTTTATCCCACGGCCCTTGATACATTTCGACTTCGACAATGCGTCCAGCCGTTAGGCCTTCGGGTGTGTCATGCACCAAAACCGTTCCTAATAACGCCTTCGCTAACACGTTTGTGGGCTGTAAAAAGAATGAGACATCCACTGGTCCTCGCCAAGGAAAGGGCATCATGCGCCTCCAACGTCCATTTCATCTTCAATTCATTGTAATGACTTGCCCAAAACCATGCCAAATATTGCAACGCCAATCACAAAAAATCGTCGTGCTGCCAGCACCGCCTTACCTGTTACAATCAAAATAAGGAGGCGTTTTTTCACATGCCCAAAATGGGAACAGCGATGTCACCGCTACACGGTGGGCATTGTCCCCCTTGGTTATTCCAGAAAATGACCCGGCTTAGTGCCGCGATCATCGAAGCTGTCGCCTACGAATTTGGTACGGCCGAAGCCTTGCGGCGCATGGCAGATCCCGTTTGGTTTCAAGCCTTTGGCAGCGTTATCGGGTTTGACTGGCACTCATCGGGCCTCACGACCGTCGGCCTTGGAGCGCTCAAGGAAGGGCTCGCCGCCAAACAACATGACCTGGGACTGTTTGTTGTTGGGGGAAAAGGTAAAGCGTCGCGCAACACGCCCCAGGAAATTGAGCAGATTGGGGATGCGTTAGGCCTCCCCACTACGATTCATCCATTAACCGATGTAAGCCGCATGGTGGCGAAAGTCGATAATGCGCTTGTGCAAGATGGATATCAACTCTATCATCATGTCATGCTATTTGATAAGACGGGCCAATGGACTGTCATCCAACAAGGCATGAACGCCGACAATCAAACGGCCCGCCGTTACCATTGGCTCAGTCAAACCGTCACGGCCTACACAGTGGAGCCGCATCATGGCATTGTGGGGCGAAGCCTGCCATACGTGCTGGACTTGACTGACCGCCATAACCAGGAGATACAAGGGCATTGCGTCGAATTGACGCAGCATCCCGAAGAGGTGTTATTGGCACTGCGCGAGTTGCGCCGGGAACAAGGACAGGCCGAATTGGTCATGCCTGCCCATCACGACATTCCGTCTGCGTCATACCTCAACAAAATTTTGTACCAAATTTATGACCACGCACCGCACAATTACGAAGATCTTCTCCGTATCCCTGGCGTCGGCGCCAGTACCATGCGCGCATTAGCCATGGTCTCCGAGGTCGTTTTCGGATCGCCCCTCACCTATCACGATCCCGTGCGCTACAGTTTTGCGCATGGCGGGAAAGACGGTATTCCCTTCCCCGTAGATCGCCATGACTATGAGACATCGCTGGCCGTACTCGAACAAGCCATTTCTCGCGCAAAAGTCGAGGATCGAACGAAAATGGACAGCTTGCGCCGTCTCGCCCGGCTAGACATTTTAAATACCCCTGAATCGTAAAATTCGCTGGCTTGTGCTATGATTCGCCGTGTATTATTCCCTAGCATCCGCCCGTCGAATGTGCTAGGCAAGGTTGTTATGTTAAAGGAGCGATAAATTTGCGCATTTTAGTGACTGGTGGCTCAGGTTTTATCGGGCACGCTCTAGTAGCCCGCCTTATGGCGATGGGGATGGACGTGGTCGTTGCGGATTTGGTCCCATCCCGACACCCTAACGTGCAACAAGTCGTAGGGGACCTTCTTGACCGCACTATTCTCGAACAAAGTTTAACCCCAGGGACGGACGCCGTGATCCATTTGGCTGGGTTTACCTCCGTGCTAAAGTCCATCCCCATTCCATATCAAGTCTATGAAACAAACCTAAAGATGACGGCCGACTTGCTAGAGCGTTCCCGTCAACTTGGCGTCAAGAATTTCGTATTTGCCTCGTCCAATGCCGTGGTTGGCAATGTAGGCTCTCGCCTCATCAATGAGGACATGCCTTTGCAGCCCCTAACACCCTATGGGGCCACCAAAGCTGCCTCGGAAATGCTCATCTCGGCTTACACGGCTTCCTACGGTATTTACGGGTGTGCCGTACGTTTGACCAATGTTTATGGGACCGGGATGATGCACAAAGACAGTATGATCCCACGCCTCATGCGCGCAGCGCTGGGACAAACCCCCGTGCATATCTATGGAGATGGTGAGCAAGTACGCGACTATATTTACTTAGGCGACGTGGTTGAGGTCTTTGTCAACGCCCTAACCAAGAATATTACAGGCCCGTTGACGACGGGCTTTGGCCGTTCCGTCAGCGTCAACACCTTGTGTGAACTGGCCTCTGAAGCCGTCGGACGACCTATTGAGGTCGACCACATTGCCGCGATGCCTGGCGAAATGCCCGCGGTAATCGTCAATACTGCTCGTCTCAAAAGCTTAGGCATGGCACCTCAAGTAGACTTACCTGAGGGCCTCAAAGCCGTGTGGGAAGACTTCCAAACCTTTTCGTAATCGAGACTATGCGTCATATCATCGTACGTGACATGTTGCGGCGGCGTGTAGCCCATAGCGTAAGAGCGCCTAGCACGACCACCGCAATGCCCACGCCAGAACCCCATAGCCCTATACGAACACTGCGGGGCCGATACCGAAAGATGACTTGGTATCGGCCTTTTGGTATCGCCACGGCCTGAATCACTCCTTCGGGCTCTACACGCTCTGTTTTATCGAGATGGGGCCCCGTGATGGTCGCCGTCCAACCGGGCTGATACGCTTCACTACGGATTAACGTCGTCGCCCGCGGCGCAGACACTACGACAGTATCTTGAGCTTGAAGCGTTTGGTGAACGATTTCCGCCTTGCCTGGCCCTGTAAGCCACACCATGCCCTGAGTCTTTGTATTGCGGAACACCCCAAACGCCCCAATGGTACCCACAAATCGCCACTTGGGAAATGCTATCATATTCTGTAGAGGCCCCGTAATCCGGTAGGCCTTGCCCTCGGACGTTACAATCATGGCCCCATCAATCGGTCGATGACCAGGACTATGAATCGCCAGTCCGGCCATAGGTGTCGCTTGCCATGACAACGTGACGGTTTGCCCTGAGAACCGTACCTGCGGTGTCAGCCACTTTTCTTTATCAGACCCAGATACCAAAAGTCCCACTCGCCAACGTCCTTTTGACGCTGTTAAGGGCTTTACCATGTCCAAGTGCAGCGCCGTCACGTCAAGCGTTTTCCCAAAAAACCATGGCTTCTCGGCGGTTGCCAAGGGCTTTGCAACGTGTGTACGGGGATGCCATGATAAAGGTACCCTCTGAATAAACGACGACGGAACCGTAAACAACGTACTAACATTCAACTGATTGATAAGGGGCAGATTCAGAACCGTAGGCGAAAACGTCGCTTGCAAATGCGCTCCGGTCGCATTGTTATAACGGCTGGATACGAGTGACCCATAGCCCTGAAAACTGGGCAGCCCCGTTAAAATATTGAGGTCAGGCTGCCCAATAGCATCAACCTGCCGGTAGTCATTCAGGTCCGGATTATACAGAGCATAACGGGTCCTTACCGGAACTTCAGCCCGGGCTTTGGCCACGAGATATCCGGTCCCCGTGGCGACAGACGGTTTGGGTACATTGAGCCAATATTGTCCTGCATCATACAATCCCAAATCCACAGCGGTAAACAGAGCCAAAATCCCAATCCGCCAACGCTCGGGCACGCGCGGCAACCCTATTATCACAGCCACCGCGGCGGCGCCCAGCAATACGCTCACGATCAAATACGGCACCATGAAGGAAAAAAGGCGAGACGTCGCCTCCCACAAGCCCCACGCAAAAACACTGGCGAGTACCACCCCAAAGACTTTGGCCAGGCGTTGGCGGTCCGCCGCAAAAGCCGTATTACGGACGTTGTCAATCCAAAAAGCAAACAGAGCCGCCAGCGCAAAATCAAGCATAAAGAGATTGCGATTTTGGGCGCGAATCCCGTTATACACGGGCACATGAAACAGGAGGTGGCTCATGGGCGTATATTTCCCCAGCGCTAGGACAGCCCCCACGATGGCGAGCGTATAGAACATGGTCACAAGACGTCTTACCGCGGGTGGTGCCCATACAGGAAACATCCGTAGCGCGGCATACAGCGGCAAAATTCCCACGTAGCTGGACACCTCGGGCAAGTTAAACCGCCCAGCATAGTACATCATCGCAAGAAAACGGTGATACCCACCTAAAATATAGGGAAAGAACAATAACACCGCATCAGCGGGAGGAACGGACATGGACCCGAAAAATTGAAAACTGGCGTGGGACCGCTGCGATAGATGAATAAAAGCCTCCCCAGGCACCCACTGGGCTGCCCCCAGCAATAAAGCAATGGCGGCGGCCACACCATATCCGGCCATCGTCGCTCCCTTGTAAGCCGTGCTGGTAACAAAAAACGCGGCCAAAATGGCAGAAAAAATTGCGCCATAAGCCATGGGTTCGGGGCTGCCCGCCAAAATGACAGCCCCCGCAAACACCCCTAACGCTAACACCCAGGCCCATTTCATCCGAGGCGTCGAGGCGTGGGCTATTTGATATAAGGCCACGGCCACCCAGGTCAACCATCCGACCCCTTGCAAGGTTTCGAGATGCACCATTTGGGCGGCCATAAACCCCCCGAACGCAAAAGCCCATGCCCCTAACAAACTGGCCCACACACTGCGACCGAGTACGCGCAAAAACGTGTAAAAGCCGGTGCTGGCGACCGCGTAACTAATGCCAATGGTCAACGTCCATGCCCAAGGTCCAGACAATAGCGCAAAAAGCCACGTCAAAGGATACGCTGCGCCTGCATTAAACCCCGCTAAAAGCGGCGTGCCACTCCAAATATATGGATCCCACAAAGGCAAATGCCCTTCGCGGAGGATTTTACCCACCAAAGTCCGCAAGGGATAGTTTTGAATGAGGTTGTCCCCATGTAGCGTCAAAAGTCCCGGCTCAAGACCGACGGCCACCAACATAGGAAACCCTACCAAGAACGCCAAAGCCCAAATGTCTTTACGGTCCCACTGCTGGGACCGAATGGGGCTTGATATCATATGGCGCGAAGCCAGCTTTTGAAAATGACACGCGCATAATGGTAAGCATAGGTCAAATTATGACCTTTTTTGGTATGACCCGATGTCCGTGGATACATAGACGCTGGACGCTCAATGACTCGGTAATTTTTACGCATGGATAAAATGAGCAGTTCGGCCGCATGGTACTGATCTTCGCTTAACGACAAATCTTTAAGCACTTGCGCTTTAATGGCCCGAAATCCATTGGACGAGTCCGTAATCTTTTGCTTAATCAATATGCCGATGAGCCAGTTAAACCAATAAACTCCCAACACGCGAATCATATCATCTGTTACATAATTACCCATACGGCGTGAGCCTTGCACGTAATCGGCTTCGTCATTTAACACGGGTTCGACTAAGTCGCGCATTTCTTCGGGATCATACTGCCCGTCGGCATCGAGAGTCACGATATATTGCGCGCCATGTTCAATAGCCAGGTGATAGCCCACCCGCAACGCTGCACCCTGCCCCCGATTGACCCGTACATAAGACGCAAAATCTCCATGTTCTTTGACAATTTTATCTGTCCCGTCAGGACTTCCATCGACCACAACCAATACAGACACCGCCGTGTTATGCACCATACGGGGAATACTTTCGAGGACCTTGCCAATATTCGCCGCCTCGTAGTAAGCCGGTATGACCACGGTAATGGGATTAAATTGAACCGCGCCATAATCCTTATCAAAGTCGTCAAACGCTTGTTCGTCTACGAGCTGGTTGATAATATTTAAAGACTTGGCGGATTTCCCATTGGCCGCACGCAAGGCTCCAAATAGCAACACCACCATCAGCACAAGCAAAATGGCGACGCCATCAATAATGGTGAGATTATGATTCCGTAAAAGACGCCCAATCGGGGCAACTAACGCCGGTTCAAACGCAATAACACCAAATACGACCGCCAAACTCCAACCAATTTTGCTGCGCCAATTCTCTAAAAATCCCATTAACCCCAACGTCATCACAAGAAAAGCTGCGAAGACCACCCGAACAGCGACCATAACCACAAACCCTCCTATTTAACTTTGGCATTCCTGTGGATCATACCCACAGCAGGACGCAAGCGCGCTAGCATATAAATGCCGCCTAGACCTGAGACGTAAAGAAGATTTAGCACATGAAACGCTAGCGCTAAAACTATAGACTCTTTCAGCGGCGTTCCCACGAGCGTTAATGCTAACATCCACCACGCTTCGGTGGTGCCAAATCCCGCCACGCCCTGCAAAGGAAAGACCATGAACAAAGAAAAAAACATCATGGCAGCTCCAATATGGAAAAACCCTACAGAATACCCCAAACCATGGGCAATCACTTGATAAAACAACGTGCTCGATATCTTCATGCCGATCGTGATTAAAGACAAGACCACCATGTCAATCCACGATAAGCGCGTCATCACCGCTTGAGCGCGAAACGTCGCGGTGATGACTTTCCCCATCCAGTGCGGCAAATGACGCTGTTCCACTCGTTGGATCATGCGTTCCCCGTTAACCAACCGGATCAAAAGAATCACCGCAAGCATGGCGATGGCCCCTACAATAAGAGAGAACCGAACGGTTGTCCAACCATGTTGGGGCAACAGCCACAGGCTAAAGACGAAGGCGAGAATAACCGACCATCCCACGTCAAATAGCCGTCCACCCACCGCCAGCCCTAGGCTGGCGCTTCCTGGCACTCCATAGGGCTTCAAATAGAGCGGCAACAGAAGTTCCCCCACGCCCCCGGGAAACACGCTACACGTCATGGAATAAGCGGCGGTGGGCCCAAACCACTGGTACGGTCGCGCCGCCACCTCTTGGGCTGTGGCCTGCAAAGACCCTGCCATCCTGGAAAAACGCAACGTACGCAATTCGACAAACACGATCTGGCATCCAAGCGCCCACAGGAGCACCGGCCAGGACAGACGGTCCCATGCTGCCTCAATGGCATGCACAGGAATTTTGTGAAAGAACAGCACCACAGCCATTCCTGTCAACAAGAGCACAATCAGCGCCCCCAACCATTTGGAACGGCTGATCCGCACGCCTTGCTGCTTCCATGCCTGCATGCTGTTCCTCCTTTACCCTAATGTCCAATAAGGCTCAAATCCCTTGCCGATCGCACTATCCCTATCATATCTGATTCCTGCGAAAGCAAGCTGAAGCATAGCTGAACTTTCAATTTCCACAATCCAAAGGACATCGTTTGGAAGCGACAACCGAATTTTTTCTCCCAAAAACCCAAAATCAAGCCATAAATTCCCCGCTCATAGTGTACCCAACCATACATCCCAAGGTCCTCCACCCGCCTTGCTCACGTTGGCATACTGCAATCATGACGTATCCATTTACGCAAACATTTTTTAGGAAACAGGTTATAATACACTCATAGCGGCGGCACGCCCGTTGTATTCTTTCAGTTGGGAGGGATACCCAATGTGGCCATCAATTCCACAAGCATTAAATAGTCATGCCACGGTTCCCATTATAATTGTGGCAGTCGTTGTGGTCACTCTTGTCTTTGCTGTCTTCGGGAAATGGTTTCTGCGAATTACTGGATTAAGCCAGGACGAGCAACAGTAATTGCCGTCCTGGTTTCTCTTTCCCTTGGCATTGCTTCACGAACAGTGTATATTTTTCTGAACACCTCGGTGCAATAATGGGTGTTTCGACGATGTAGCAGTCGTCTTAATACTTGGTACTGCCTATGATAGGCCGTCCGTTACCTGCCTCGTTTTTACTCTATGCTCCTCCACAGTGTGGAGAGGTTATCAATAACAAAGAAGGTGATTTCGCTGCCTCCAAAAACATTATTCGAAAAAATCTGGGAAGATCACGTTGTCATGCAAGAGCCGGGTCAACCTGCATTACTCTATATTGACCTGCACTTAGTTCACGAAGTAACCTCACCACAGGCCTTTGAAGGTCTGCGAATGCATCACCGCACGGTAAGACGGCCTGACAAAACCTTTGCGGTCATGGACCACAATGTTCCCACCACGGACCGTTCCGTGCCGGTGGCTGATCCCATTGCACGTCGGCAGATGGACTTATTGGAACAAAACTGCGTGGAAGCTGGGATTCGACTATTTAATTTACACCACCCCGATCAAGGCATCGTGCATATTATTGGACCCGAGCAAGGGTTAACGCAACCAGGTATGACGATTGTGTGCGGCGACAGCCATACTGCCACGCACGGGGCCTTTGGCGCCTTAGCTTTTGGCATTGGAACGAGCGAAGTCGAGCATGTCTTAGCAACACAATGCTTGGTACAAGCGCGTCCAAAAACCATGGCCGTGCACTTTTCGGGAAAACGCCCCTTTGGGGTGACGCCGAAAGACATGATTATGGCTCTTATCGGGCAAATCGGCACGTCTGGCGCCACTGGCTACGTCATTGAATACACAGGTGACGCGGTCCATGAACTCAGCATGGAAGAGCGCATGACGTTATGCAATATGTCTATTGAAGCAGGCGCACGAGCCGGTATGGTTTCCCCCGATGCCACAACGATCAACTACTTAAAGGGTCGCCCCTATGCACCCCAAGGCGAAGCCTTTGATGCGGCCGCGGCCCGTTGGCTGAGCTACGCTACGGATCCCGGGGCTTCTTATGATCGTACGGTGACCGTGGAACTGGACAACCTCATTCCTTTGGTGACGTGGGGGACAAGTCCCGGCATGGTGCTCCGTATTGACGAAACCATTCCCGATCCCAACACGTTTGTCAATCCGACAGAGCGCGAATCCGCTCAGTATGCACTGGAATATATGGGTCTGACACCCGGCACGCCCATCACAGATGTTGCCATTGACCGCGTCTTTATTGGCTCGTGCACCAATGGCCGATTAGAGGACTTGCAACGGGCTGCCGAAGTGGTCAAAGGCCGACACGTTCATCCCCATGTACGCGCCATGGTCGTGCCTGGTTCAGGACAAGTCAAACGGCAAGCCGAACAGCTTGGACTTGATGTCATTTTCAAGGAAGCGGGATTCGAATGGCGAGAACCCGGTTGCAGTATGTGCCTGGGCATGAATCCAGACATTCTCGAACCCGGCGAACGCTGCGCCTCCACCTCTAACCGCAACTTTGAAGGACGCCAAGGCAAAGGCGGGCGAACTCATTTGGTCAGTCCCGAAATGGCCGCCGCCGCAGCGTTATTTGGCCACTTTGTGGATGTCCGCACGGTATCTAAAGAGGAGGCATCGCTATGACCCCATTACGCCAACATCGCGGTTTGGTCGCCCCCCTGCATCGGGCCAACGTTGATACGGATCAGATTATTCCCAAGCAATTTCTCAAACGGGTCGAACGCACAGGCTTTGGCGAATTTCTGTTTTTCGACTGGCGTTACCTAGAGGGCCAACCCAATCCGGATTTTGTGCTAAATCGTCCTCAATATGCAGGTGCTAGCATTTTGATTTCCGGTAGCAACTTTGGGTGCGGCTCGTCGCGGGAGCATGCTCCGTGGGCTCTAGCGGATTACGGTTTCCGCGTGATTATCGCGTCCTCCTTTGCGGACATTTTCTATAACAACTGTTTCAAAAACGGCATGTTGCCGCTCATTCTGGCCGAAGACGCGGTTACGCACTTAATGGCGCAAGCCGAAAAGGCGGAACCATTTTACCTTACGGTCGATGTCGAAAACCTAGAAATCCGGACGGATCAAGGAGAAACCTATGCATTTTCTCTTGATCCGTATCTCCAGCAAACCTTGGTCGAAGGATTAGATGATATCGGCCGCACGTTACAGCATGAAGACCTCATTGCTCAATACGAAGTACAACATGGCTAATAAAAGCAGGACCTCCCCCTAAAGGAGGTCCTGCTTCTTCCCTCGTAAAAAAGACCTTTACATGGCTTGCTCGTCTAGCGGTGCTGCAGGTATAACGTCCCGTCCCAGATACAACGCAAGCAAAATCGCCGCAGACCCCAAATAAAACGATCCTGTCATAGGCTCAGGCGTAATCCAAGCCGATAGCACCACGCCCAACACCGGCTGTATATAAAGAAATAACGCCATAATCGCCATAGGAATCCGAGATGCGGTCAACATCCATAGAAAATACGCCACTGCGGTGCCCAACACCGCCAAATACAAAGCCGCCCACAAAGGGGGTCCACTCCAGTGATGGGGCACCTGTGCTCCGGTGGCTAACCACAGCGGAACCGTTCCTAAGAATCCACCGGCAAACGTTGCTGCTGTGGCCTGTTGTGGCGAAAGCATACGACTCAGCGATGAAGAATACACGTTATAGATGGCAAAACACCCCAGAGCGGCCACCAGTAATCCATCACCCATCCCGTAGCCTTGAACTCCTGGGCGAGGAAAGCCGGCCACGGCCCACGCCCCCACAGCCGCCAAAGCCAACGCCCATTTGCGTGCCTTGGGTAGCCGTTCTTTCAAAAGCAGACTGGCCATTAATGCCGTCAACAAGGGTTCTAACGCGATCGAAATCGCGGCCATCGCGGGTGTAGACGCCCTTAATCCTTGCGTCTGCAGCACAAGCGGCAAAGAAAACCCAATGACCCCAAGCCCTAAGGTTCGCACAATCTTAGACGCGGTCCACGGGCGTCCTCTGAAAAGAAAAGGCGCAAACACCAAGGCCCCTGCCAAGAGTCGAAACATCGTAAGAAATGTGGCACTCGCCGCAGTTAAGGCCAGTCCTGTCGCTGGGTAGGTTCCCGCCCATATCAGATTCATCGCCAGCAACGATAATAAGTCTGGATACTGCTGCGTACGCAAGAGGTGAGCGCGCATTCCTCTTTCCCCCGGAATTCGACTTTAAGCCACGACGAGTCGAAGACCCGCAAAGGCCAACACTAGCAACACCATAATCTGAAACTTCTTAGCATCAATCCGGAAGTGCAAAATATTGCCCCCCACTAACCCTAAAGCTACGGCCGGCAGAAGCCAAGCGGAGGTCACAACGGTTTGGGCACTCAAGAGTCCTAAAGCAAAGTATAACGAGCCACGCACCACCGTGTCAGTCACTGCGATGAATTGAAAGGTTGCTCGAAATGCTCGCTTATCCATATGCCGCATTTGAAAATAAGCCACAATCGAGGGACCGCCTCCACCGTAGAGACTACCAATTACGCCTCCTAAAAATCCCAAGGGCGCCCCCCACTGCCGCGGGGCTTGCGGTAACCGTTCCGGGCGCGTGAGCGCCGCGTACAGCACATACAAAAGGATAAACACCCCGAGCAACAACGTCACACTCTGAGCCGATTCGGCTTTTAAAATCCACGCCCCTACGACTAGTCCAAGAATGGTAAAAGGCCACAACCAAGGGATTTCCTTCCACCGAATTTCCTTAAAATCGTAGGAACCAAGCGCCAACGACGCGACCCCATCCAATAGAAAAACGACCGGCACCACCTGTTTAATCGGCAGAAAAAAAATCAACAACGATACCGAAATCAGGCCGGAACCGAACCCTAACATGCCTCGAATGCCGAAGGCTGCCAGGACAATCAGAAAGGCCCACAGGTAAGGGTTGGCCGCAAAGTAACCAAAATGCATTAGAACCCTCCCATGTCTTTCAAACACGCTTAGTAAAGATGATGAAATTTTACGCGACCAGCGAATATCTGACAAGTTGACCGAGCACCCTAAAAGCTCTACCATAACCAAAAGTTTACTTTCGCATAGAAAACAGTCATTAGCCAGAATAGCATTGGACCAGTATAGTAAGAACCGAACAAGGGCGCTGTAGAGCACTGCGTCTTGGAAGATTTTTCGAGGCGAGGATATTTTCTGGGGTTCGGGTTATCCTCACAAAGGGTAAGAAGGAGATGGAAATCATGGCGGCTCGCGTGCACCATACATCATGGCAGGACTTTTATGGACCGAATGCTGGCTATATTATTGAGCTGTATGAAAATTATCTACGCAATCCAGAATCTGTTGACCAGGCGACGCGCAATCTTTTTGCGGAATGGGGTCCGCCACCTATGGATTTGGCTGAACCCGATGCCGTGGTGGAAGGGGTAGATGAGGAAACTCTCCACATCATCCGGCAAGGTACGGAATTAGCCCGTAATATTCGCGACCTGGGCCACTTGCAAGCGCACTTAAATCCGTTAGACACCTCCGTGGCCAGCTCTCCTTTGTTGCAGTTGGAAACCTATGGACTCACGGCGGAAAAACTGCAGCGCATTCCGGCACAAAGTCTGTGGCCTACATGTGGACCCGAACTGCGCACAGGATGGGATGTGATTCAATACTTATTTTCTCTTTATACAGGTACATTAGCCTATGAATTCAGCCATGTGCATAATCCAGAAGAACGACAATGGCTGGACAACTACGTGGACTCCAACCAAGTGCGCCCTCACCTTTCGGCCGTTGAAAAGCGCGCATTATTGCGGCGCCTCATCGCGGTAGACCAATTTGAGAAATTCTTACATCATACATTCCCCGGTCAAAAGCGATTTTCTATTGAAGGCACCGATGCGATGGTCCCGATGTTGGATCAACTAATTCACTTGTCCGCATCGACAACCGCCATTCGCAATGTTGTCATCGGCATGGCCCACCGGGGTCGTCTGAACGTTTTAGCCCATATTCTAGGCAAGCCCTATGCTGATATATTTGCAGAGTTTCATAGTGCGCCCAACAAAGACCTCGTCCCCTCCGCGGGATCATCAGGCATCAATTTTGGCTGGACCGGTGATGTGAAATACCATCTGGGTGCACGTAAGGTCATGCAAGAATCGAACATGGTGGAAATGCATCTAACGCTCGCAGACAATCCCAGCCATTTAGAGTTTGTTGACCCTGTGGTAGAAGGCATGGCCCGAGCGGTTCAAGATTCTCGCGAACAGCCAGGACTGCCCGTTCAAAACCCTGACAACGCGTTAGCCGTACTCATTCACGGTGACGCCTCTTTCCCCGGAGAAGGAGTCGTCTCAGAAACCTTAAACTTATCCCGGCTGGCCGCCTACAACACGGGGGGCACAGTGCACATTATCGCGAATAACGTCATGGGATTTACCACAGAACCCGATCAAGGACGCAGTACGTTATATGCCAGCGACCTTGCCAAAGGCTTTGAAATCCCCATTGTCCATGTCAATGCGGATGACGCTGAAGCGTGTCTCGGCGTGACAAAAATGGCGCACCTTTACCGACAGAAGTTTCATAAAGACTTTTTGATTGACCTCGTCGGGTATCGTCGATGGGGTCACAATGAGGGTGATGATCCCAGTGTGACGCAGCCATTGCTCTATGAAGCGGTTCAAGCGCATCCTGTGCCCGCGGAAGTCTATGCGCAACAACTTGAACGCGAAGGCGTTGTCACCCATCAAGCTGTTGAACAAATTATTGAAGCCATCCAAGAGGAATTTCGTTCGACATACCAAGCCCTGACACGGGGAGAAGCCGTGCTCACGAAACGAGGGGTAATGCCCGAAGATCCCATTAACCCAGAGCCAGCCCCGGTGTCTGAGGAATTGCTCAAATCGATCAATCAGGCCTTGTTGCAACGCCCGGCCGGGTTCCATGTCTACCCTAAATTGGACCGTATTTTAGCCAAACGCCAAGAAGCCTTTACCGCTCCACAAGGTGTCGATTGGGCCCTGGCGGAAACTTTGGCGATGGCTACAATCTTGGCCGAGGGGACGCCTATCCGCTTTACCGGGCAAGATTCTGAACGTGGCACCTTCAGTCAACGGCACTTAGTGCTACATGATGTAAAAACCGGGGAAAAGTATTGCCCTCTTGATCATTTGCCCCAAGCACAGGCATCGTTTCTCATTTCGAATAGCCCGTTGTCGGAAACCGCTGTGCTAGGGTTCGAATACGGCTACAGCACGCAAGCCTCTGAAACGATGGTATTTTGGGAAGCCCAGTACGGAGACTTCGCCAATGTCGCTCAAGTGCTCTTTGACCAATTTATCGGACCGGGACGTTCTAAGTGGTTGCAAACCTCGTCGTTGATTATGCTCTTACCCCATGGGTATGAAGGCATGGGGCCTGAACATTCCAGCGCCCGTCTTGAACGCTTTTTGCAACTCTCAGCGGACGAGAATTGGCGGGTAACGATTCCAACATCTGCGGCCCAGTATTTCCACTTGCTGCGCTCTCAAGCCGCTTGGATTGGTAAGCGTCCTCGTCCACTGGTCGTTATGGCACCTAAGAGTTTGCTGCGCAATCCTCAAGCAGCTTCAGCCGCTGCGGAACTGACGCACGGGTCGTTTAAAGCCTTATGGGCCATGCCGGTCGCCAATCCTGCAGAGATCACGCGCCTTGTGCTTAGCTCTGGTAAAATTGGGATTGAAGTACGGCAAGCGGCCCAAGAGGTGGAGGGAGGCACACCATGGTTAGCCATGGCCCGTTTAGAACAACTGTACCCCTTCCCGGCGGCCGAACTCTCGGATTTAGTGGCGTCCTTGCCAAATCTTAAAGAAATCTACTGGGTGCAAGAAGAGCCGCAAAACATGGGGGCATGGACCTATGTGGCCACGACCGCCGCACCGTCTTTGCATGGCCTGTCGTTGACCTATGTCGGTCGGCCAGCTCATTCTGCGCCAGCGGAAGGTTATGCGCAACGCCATGCTGCGGAGCAACACCGTATTATTCAAGAAGCGATAAGCCGTTAGGAGGAAGACTCATGACACAGATTACGGTGCCGGAAGTCGGAGAATCCGTCACAGAAGCCACAGTGGGCGAATGGTTAAAAAAACCGGGGGACATCATCAAAGCCGGTGATGCCGTCGTAGAACTTGAAACGGATAAAGTCAATCTAGAAATCACCGCTAATGAAGATGGTGTGCTCGCCGAAATTCTCAAACCCAGCGGTGATACCGTAGTTGTGGGCGACATCTTGGCTACGGTCGCCCCCGCAGGAAGCCAGCCTGCTGCACCAGCCCCGAAACCTGAGCCGACCCCAGAGGCTCCCGTAGCGTCCGCCCCAGCTCCTGCCTCTACCCCAGTCCGCGCCACGCCCGACGTGCGGCGCCTGGCCGATGAAAAGGGCATCGACATCAACGAGGTACCTACCAGTGGCAATAAGGGACGAGTCACCCATAGTGACGTCGAATCTTACGTTCAAGCCCAAACAATGCGGACAGCCCCCACGCCCGCTACGGAAAAGCCGTTTGTGGCGCCGACTCCGTCGACGGACACGGAATTAGTCGAAGACCGGCGCACCGAGCGCATCAAAATGTCACGGCGCCGCATCACGATTGCCAATCGATTAGTCAGTGCGCAACATACAGCGGCCATGCTGACGACGTTCAACGAAGTTGACATGAGCCGGATTTTGGATATTCGCCAAAGGCATCGCGATGCCTTTGAAAAGCGACATGGCATACGCCTTGGCTTCATGTCCTTTTTCACCAAAGCCTCCATCGGCGCGCTGAAGGCCTTTCCGCGTTTGAACGCGGAAATTGATGGCGAGGACATGCTTATCAAGCATTATTACGATATCGGCGTGGCCGTATCAACGGACAATGGGCTCGTGGTCCCCGTGGTCCGCAATGCTGATGAGCTCAACTTCGCCGCGCTAGAAAAAGAAATCGCCGCACTAGCCACGAAAGCTCGTGAAAACAAATTATCCATCGCCGACCTGCAAGGGGGAACGTTTACCATTACCAACGGCGGAACGTTTGGTTCGTTGTTGTCGACTCCCATTCTGAACGCACCCCAAGTCGCTATCCTCGGTATGCATAAAATTGAAGAGCGGCCGGTCGTCGTCAACAAAGAAATCGTCATTCGCCCCATGATGTACCTCGCCTTGTCCTATGACCACCGTATTGTAGATGGCAGCGAGGCCGTACGCTTCTTAGCCTTAATTAAGGAATTACTCGAGGATCCAGAGTCTTTGTTGCTTGAAGGTTAAATAATCCTTCATTACGAGGCCATCTATCCAGCCCGTGCCATGATTGGCACGGGCTTTTGTATCACTGCCGCATTTATTTGATTACGTCAACTATTTTGGAAGAAAGACAGCAATCGACACAATAGACGCCGCGTTTAGCGTATGATGTCGTGGGAAGATTCATGCCACCTATGTCCATGGAAGGAGATCGGAAAGATCTTGTCGTCGAACCCAGCACCGGTCCAGCACACGCCCTTACCCCGTTCTGTCGTCCGGCTCATTATTGCACAAACTTTTTCGATTTTTGGAGACGATTTTACTGAAGTCGCCATAGCGATTTTTGCTCTCGACGTCTCTCGTCATAATCCGGCGGCCCTTGGTCTGGTGTTATCCATGGTCTTTTGGCCAGGCGTTATCTGGAGCGGCGTCGTAGCCGGGTTTATCGACCGTTTGAACAAAAGGATGGTACTCATCGCTGGGGATCTTCTGCGGGCTATTTTAGTCTTGAGCATCCCTCTCATTCATTCTCTGTCATGGGCTACGGTCGCGATGTTTCTCATGTATTCGCTAGCCACGTTCTATCGTCCGGTCATCCGATCCGTGCAACCGTCCCTCGCCGGGAATCCTGACACCAACGACCGTGCCAATGCCCAAATGGAATTGTGGTCATCGACGGCTCAAGTTGTCTCATACATTGCCGCGGGATTTCTCATTTTAAAATTTGGCGTCACGTTTGGATTTGGAGTCGATGCGCTGACCTTTATGATTTCCGCCGTGGCGATTTACTCCATTCAGACCAGCCCCTCGTTTTGGGCTCCCACGACAAAAAATCAGCGTGGGACCTTTCTCCGGAGTATTGTTGAGGCCATCCAATATTACCGCAGTGCACCCACTTTGATGATTTTAACCGCCATCTCTATTGTCGCCATGATGGCGTTAGGCGGCGCAAATGTGCTCACAGCGCCTGCCATGCGATCCTTATGGCATCAGCCGACCGCCCATTACTCGTGGGCACTTGTCGCTATTGCGTTCGGCGCTATGCTCGGAAGCCGAGGCCTTCAGCGTTGGCTCCGCCCCGAGAATTACCGGCGCCTGATGCTTATCGGTTTTGCGGGAATGGCCCTGACCATGTTCGCCGTCTCTCATGTTCACGAGATTATCCTCGCCTTGTCGATTCTCTTTGTGAGTGGATTGTTGAATGTCTTTTTCAACGGTTCCATTATCACCTGGATTCAGCGCACCACACCTGAGGCCATGCGGCCGCGCGTCTTGACCCTACGGGGTCTCATTTTAGGCGTGGGAGGTGGCATCGGCGCCTTTGGCGCCGGACTAATTGCCAAAACCTTTGGGTTAGTTCCCGCCTTTACGGTCATAGGAGTTCTACTTCTTCTAGGAGTCATAGGCGCTTTACGGTTAAAATCCATTCCCCAGTAAAGGCGCCTGAGTCGTCTGGTTTCAATGCACAATACGTATAAAAGGGCCCGGCCGTTGGCCGGGCCCTTTTACGTCATATGTCAATGACTGCCCTTTGCAGATTATGCCGGTTCGGTCGTGTAATCCGCTTCTTTGGTTTCATCGCGGCCATTTGACACATGCATGGCATTGAAAATCAGTGTCAACACGAATGTGAGTACGATATTGACAATGATAGCCCAGATACCCGCATAGCCCAAGATAACGGAATGGCCAAGATGCAACGGATATAAGGAGGTTTTAAAGGATTCGGCTGCCGCCATGCCTGTGCCCACGACCATACCCGCCAGCCATCCCAGGAATAGCGCCCAGCGATGGAACCAACGCGTATACAATCCAAACATAATCGCTGGCACCGTCTGCAAAATCCAAATGCCTCCAAGAGTCTGAAAGTAAATCGCATACTGCAAGGGAATTACGACAATAAAGAACAACGCCCCAATAATCACGATTAGGCCCACAATCTTCGCAACTTGCGCTTCGCGGTTAGGCCCATTGGCAGCCGCAAAGTATTCCCGGTAAATATTACGGGTAAACAAGTTCGCAGCTGCAATCGCCATGATAGCGGCAGGGACTAGGGCTCCAATCGCAATCGCGCCAAATGCAAAGCCTGCAAACCATGTCGGGAGCGTCTTTAAGAACAACAACGGCACGACCAAACTCGTATCCGTCGTATGAATTCCCGCAGCAATGGCCATATACCCCAAAAGGGCAATGAACGTCAGCGCCAAGGAATAAAGTGGCAATAACGCGGCGTTACGCTGAATGGTACGACCGCTTTTGGCCCCTAATGTGCCTGTCACGGCGTGCGGGTAAAGCAACAGGGCAAAGGCCGAACCCAAAGCCAAGGTCGCAAACGCACTAAATAACTTCGGCGACAAAATCACGCTGCCTTTAGGTGGTAACGCTTGCGCCGCCACGTGGAAAATATGCCCATAACCCCCGAGTTGCATGGGAATGGCAATACAAGCGACAATGACCGTCACGTAAATCAGCAAGTCTTTAAGAATAGCGGTCAATGCTGGAGCCCGCAATCCACTGGTATATGTGTACGCCGCCAAAATAAGAAATGCCACAATCAACGGGAGGTCCTTCATGATGCCGTGCCCGGATAGGCCCATCGCCGCCAAAACAGCTTGAATACCGGTTAACTGCAGCGCAATGTATGGCATCGTGGCTAAAATCCCTGTAATCGCCACCGCCAACGCTAAGAGCGAACTATCAAAGCGTCCGCGTACAAAATCAGCCGCCGTCACGTAGTCGCGCTGTTTTGAAACACGCCACAAACGCGGCATGATAATGTACATAATCGGAAACACCACAATCGTGTAAGGCACAGCAAAAAAACCAAACGCTCCTGCTCCATACACTAAAGCTGGAACAGCAATAAAGGTATACGCCGTGTATAAATCTCCACCCAGTAAAAACCACGTCACGAACGTCCCAAAGCGACGTCCCGCTAATCCCCACTCTTCAATGAGGTCCAAGTCGCCACGGTGCCAGCGGCCCGCATAAAAGCCTAGGACGGTCACTAAAATGAACAAGATAAGAAAAACAATAAATGCCGACCAGTACATGGGACGCTCCTTTCTCTTATGTCTGTGCTATCGATTGTCAATGAAATAGACGATTCCGCTTAACAGCGAAACCAAGAAGATCCAAAGGATAAGATACCAATACATAAAAGGAAACCCCGCCAGTGTTGGCCGATAGGACGCAAAAAATGGCGGCCACAAGGTCGCAATAAACGGAATGACAAACAGCCAATACCACCCGGTTTTCGGACGTACTTGCATACCCTCACCCCCTTTCCTTTTATAACGGTGAGAGAATTGTGCCACTAAAGAGAATAAGCGTCAATGTGTGGAATTGCGACAACCGCAATTTTTTACTAAGGACAAGTTTTAGGCATATACTACAACACGTGAACCAACCAAAACGCCCCCATTCCCGCCACAATACTTAGGGCTAAGGAGCGAAATCTCCATGCGAAAATCACCGTCATCGCCATAGCAATCGGCACAGCCCCCATCAACGACCTCATGGGAAACGCCCATAATGCCGATAACAAAAGCGCCATCACCACCGCTGGAGCAAAAGCTCTGACAAATGCGTCTAACGACCGCAATACGGGAGATTGTTGGGCATGCGCACGAATCGCCCATAGCCACGGCACCACGCGCTCTGCCCATGTTCCCAAAGCCGCCAAGGTTACCACAACGGCCAATGTCATGATTCTTCTCCCTGCTTCCTCTCCCAAGAACCGTAGACGGTCACCACACTAGCCGCACTGCCCGCCGCTAAGGGAACAGCCAGACTGCCCATTTGACTTATGCGCATTCCCCCATAGAAAACACTTGTCAAAACGACGACGGCAATGGCCATACGGTCCCATTGACCAGGCAACGGTGTAATCCAATGCCATAAAATAGCAATAAATAAGGCGGGCAACACAAATGCCAAAGCCTCAGAAGCGGACGGAACCTGACGCAGTATCACTGTCCCAAACAACACGCCCGCCATCGTGCCTGTCAACCATGCACCATACGCCATCGCGGTGACTTGCCCATAATGCGCCAATGATGCCTGCTTATAACGCACCAAAGCGGCGAATACCTCATCGGTCAATCCCCATCCTGTCAACAGCGGAAAAATCTTACGCGCTAACGATTGCCTCATGGTCAATGCCGGACCATAGACCGCGTGGCGCATATTGATAAGCCAGACCGTCCCCACATCAAGCCATAGCGGGGCATGCCCTGCCCATAACCCTGCCAAAGCAAATTGACTCGTTCCTGCGTAAATGAATGCCGACATCGCCAGAATTCCCCACGTGGGTATACCAAAGTGACGAGCCGCCATGCCAAACGCCATGGACGCGGGCAGATACCCTAAAACAATGGCAAGCCCTTCCGGAAGGGCTTGCGATGTGCTTGGCCTTCGATCCAAAGTCTTCAATTAAGCACCTCCCCTGCGCGCAAACACCACAACATAAGATCCCGCTCCCCATTCTGTGTGGCTTATCATACCCTCAACGAGTCGATGCCGAATTAACTGAAATCCCGCATGCGATGCCATTTCTATAAGACGCGGCCCGTCAAGCCGCTTGGGTGTTGTAACCCACTGCTTCATAAACGTGCGAGATGTCAGCACATCGTTCCAACGCCAGGCCTGGACAAAGGCCTCTAACGCCTGCCGCATTAGATCATTATCGACAACTTTCTCCTTATCCCATTGACTGAGGCGCCTTGACGCGGCGTAAAGCACGGATTCGCGAACATAGCCGCGTCGTCCTTGGTAAGGATTAAGAACTGTCACGCGCACAATAAGGCGACCTTTGGGCGCCAACGCCTCTGCCAATACGTGAAAGGCGGCCTCTGTTGGCTCAAAATCCCTCACAAGAATCCACGGTACGTCTCGCACAGTATTCAAATCCGGATCCTGAACCGTGTTGACCCGCAGCCCAGGGCCCAAAATTTCTTGAGTTTCTTCTTCTAATATCGACTCTTTTTGATTGTCCACCCATCGTCCTAAAGGCAGCACATAGTAATGCAGCAGACCGTCTTCATGAGTCGACACCACAAATGTCTGACACCGCTCATTGCTCCGGTTATCGGCCCTTATCGCATCAAGTAGGTCCCCCTCGATATCCCCCTCATAGACGTCAGGAGCATTGTGACATCGGTGTCGCGCTTGTTCCCATTGCAGCCCCAAAGGCGACGCGGGATAGAACACAAACACGACTAAGGCACAGTCCTCGTACAGTGGACGATAAAAGTGCGGAACGTCTGCAGCAAACGATGTGCTTTGCCCTCGCTCTAACAGAAATCGGAAGTCTTCCGAACCCACTTCAGCTCGTCCGCTAAGCACCACCACCGTTTCTCGCACCCCTCGCGGATGCGGCGCAGCATCCCGCGCAATTCCCGATCGCATATCCATGTGGTAGACTTCCGTCAACGGCGGACCGTAAACGGCCAGCAAGGTCGTAATGGTCCCTTCTTCAACGACCGCTCTTATCCCCTTGACCGGCTCATCCTCAATTAACGCACTAAATGGCACTCCAAGGGCGTTCGCTAATGCCCACAAGGTTTCTAACGTGGGATTCGCTAATCGACGTTCTAACTGCGAAACCGTCGCTTTGGCCACTCCCGCTCGTTTGGCTAATTCCGCACTGCTCCATTGCCGCGCGTGTCGCAACCTTTCGAGATTGTTTGCCACACTATCTAAAAAATTTTTTGTCTCCATGCGTTCATTATATCATCCTTGGATTAATTTATTAATCGCTAGTCGATTTCTTTTGCTTATCTCGCTATAGTTATCGCCGACTATTTGCGTTCGTTGCCCTTTACGCGAATGAGAGCAGCGCCAAAAAGCTGACCAGCCCTAACAAAAAATTTACGTCGTTGCGGTCGCGAACCGCAGCTTTTACTTGCGTTCTCACGTTAAATGGTATTTACTGGTATTGTTGGGACAAAATGTAAGGAGGATATGATGGATACCTTAACGATTGCAGAAATTGCTTCTCGGCTAGATCTCCCAGAAAGCACCGTTCGCTATTACCGAGACCGATTTAGTGCGTACGTTCCGGTTGTCGGCAAGGGACGGGGACGGCGTTATCCCGACGAGGCGGTAGAGGTTTTCCGGACGATTGCGGATGGCCTGCGCAACGGACAAACCGCCACCATGGTTGACGAAACACTCTCGCGTCTTTTTCCTCGCAATGTCAGCACCGACACCGAATTGGCACAGCAGTCTCCCTCGGCGGCCCCTCAACAGGTGGCACAAGCGATGGTCCAAGTACTCTATCAACAGTCAGAAGAAATCCAAGCCATGCGGCTGTCCTTAGAGCAGATTAAGGCAGAGCTTGATCAACATCACGCACAAGATGTCCAAGCGCTAACCGAAGCCTTTGAGTCACTCAAGTCACACTTGGATACGCAAGACACGAAAAATATGCGACTCGCGCGGGAGCGCGATCAATTCATCATGTCGCAAATGCGGGATATGATGAAATCAAGACCAGAGCAACCTAAGTCATGGTGGCAAAAATGGTGGAATAAAACCCCGCCGCAAGCCTCTGTCAATAGTTAGTAGGGAGAAACGCCCGGGAAACAAGACCGGGCGTTTCTATGTGGGACCACACATTGACGTGTCACTACACTTTAGCATTATGACATCTTTCACCCTGGGCGCATCCCTTCTCATCTCGACGAGTGGGTCGCTTCGGGAACAAAAAACCCCGCCAAAGCCGCTCCGGCCATCTGGGCCATCGTATCGCCCATAATCATCATCCCCTGATGACTGTGCATCGGATGCAACCACGTAACGGTAATAGCCATGCTTAACAAAGCCCCCATGACTCCCCCAGCTGTCGCACCACTCATGGAGGCCATAGCATCAAGATGTTTCGTTAAAGCAGCCCAAAACCCCAACACAGCACCTGTTGCGCCCATCAATATCACAAACAGCACCATCAAATTGGAGGTAACTTGAGACAGTGCGACTGTCGTCATGACCGCGGTTCCAAACGAGACATAAAGACTTGTTAGGCGCACATTCTTCGACATGTCACAGTTCTCCCCGTTTGCTCCAATACCTGGACTTTTAGTATTCTTACGTACGGATCTTCATGGCTATGCGGAATTGACCCCACAGACTCTATTCTCTATAATTAGGTTGCCTAACAAAATAGTTGTCGGAGGCCAGCAATGCCCATCAGTGATAATCCAATCAGCCAACAACTGTTCGAAGCGTTCATGCGGGTCCGTAAGCTCAACTGGTTAAATTGGCACGGGACTGGTCCACGTCCCAGTGATGCCCGCGCCTTATTTTGCATTAAGAAAGATAGTCCAGGCGACGGCTCTGGGATACCGGTCAGCGCTATCAGTACCCAACTCCGTGTAAGCACCCCAACCGTCACTCAACTCATCAACGAAATGGAGGAACGCGGTCTGGTCGAACGCCACATCGATCAAGAAGACCGGCGGGTAAGTCGCGTTCGTCTGACATCCCATGGCGAAGAGGCTTATATTCAGGCGCGCCAAGCCGTATCCGACGCGTTTGACGGACTGATTGATTATCTTGGTCCCGAACAAAGCACCACCTTGGCGCACTTATTAGGCCAGGTGCTGGCGTATTATCACGAACACCAAAGCTTGCCCACAGGAGGAGCTCACTGATGCGTCGCATCCTTCGTTTTCTCCGTCCGTATCGTCAGTCGGTCATCTGGATACTCGTATTGCTATTTTTGCAATCGTTAACGACCTTATACCTGCCGGAATTAATGTCCAAAATTGTGGATAACGGCGTGGTCAAAGGCAACATCCCCTACATCATCCATGTCGGCGAGTTCATGATGGCCGTGACGGTGTTTAGCGTGGTGTGCTCCGTCGCAGCCGGCCTGTTATCTTCCAAAGCCTCCGCAGGCTTCGGAAAAATTGTGCGCCGCAAAGTCTTTGCTCATGTCGAAACCTTTATGCTGAAAGAGTTTGACACATTGGGCACATCGTCTCTCATCGTTCGCACCACGAATGATATTATGCAAGTTCAGCAATTCGTCAACATGCTCTTGCGCATGATGGTCATGGCCCCATTAATGGCCCTAGGCGGCATCATCATGGCCATTTACACCGATGCGCGTCTGTCCCTAATCTTGTTGGTCATCATGCCCGTGTTAGGTCTTGCCATTTATGCCGTCCTTGGCCGGAGTGTTGGACTCTTTCGTGCCATGCAGGGGAAAGTTGACCAATTAAACCGCGTCTTGCGAGAACACCTGACAGGCGTACGCGTCATCCGCTCATTCCAACGAGTCCGCTACGAGGTCCATCGCTTTAACGAGGCGAATATCGAACTAACCGATATTTCCATCCATGTCTATCAGATCATGGCCGCTTTGATGCCACTGCTCATGCTGATTATCAACTTTTCGACTTTGGCGATTATCTGGTTTGGAGGCAAACTGATTAACGATAACGCCATGCAGGTCGGAAGTTTGATGGCGTTTATCCAATACGTTACACAGATAATGTTCTCGGTCATGATGGTCTCCGCCATGTTCTTCATGGTGCCTCGGGCCCAGGCATCTGCACGGCGAATAAACGAAGTCTTAGATATCGAACCCACGGTTCTCGATCCGGCCGTCCCCACATTGCCTACACAGTCCACGGGCGAAGTGGTGTTTGAGGATGTCAGTTTTCAATATCCTGGGGCCGAATCTATGGTGCTTTCCCATATTTCATTTACGCTTCATCCCGGACAGATTACCGCGGTGATTGGCGGAACGGGCGCAGGCAAAACGACCCTTATCAACTTAATTCCCCGGTTTGACGATGTCACCCACGGACGCGTGCTGGTCGATGGCATCGATGTTCGGGATATGGATCAGCATGTCCTACGCCAAAAAATTGGCTTTGTGCCGCAAAAAGCCGTGTTGTTTTCTGGGACGATTGCCGACAACATTCGCTATGGCGACGAAGACGCATCCGATTGGGCTGTAGAACATGCAGCTGACGTTGCCCAGGCCACAGAATTTATTGCGGAAATGCCCCAAGGGTTTGACACCATCATTTCTCAGGGCGGCGCTGATTTGTCGGGCGGGCAAAAACAACGTTTGTCCATTGCCCGGGCTCTGGTCCGCAAACCAGAAATTTATATCTTTGACGATAGCTTCTCGGCCTTAGATTTTAAAACCGATGCAAAGCTGCGACGGGCCTTGCAAAATGAGCTTGATACCTCAACAGTCCTGATTGTCGCTCAGCGGGTCAGCACCGTCATCGACGCGGACCAAATTATTGTACTCGACGAAGGCCAACTGGTTGGCATTGGAACGCACCGCGAACTCATGGCTACATGCCCTATCTACCAAGACATTGTCCGTTCGCAACATGCTGAGGAGGTCATTGCATGAGCACTGAAGACAAACACCACCCATCCTCCCCTGCGGGGCGCGGACCCGGAATGTTTGGTGGCGGCCCTCAAGGTATGGCCATGATTGTGCAAAAACCCAAGAACTTTAAGAGCACCTTGATGCGCTTGCTGGTCTATTTCCGCCCCTATTGGTTGCGGTTACTCCTTGTTTTGATTGCGACGATTTTGGGGACCGTATTCTCCATTATCAGCCCTAAAATTATGGGAGATGCGACGACTGATCTGTTTGACGGCATCCGCCGCAAATTGCTGGGCATGCCAGGAGGCGGCGTCAACTTTCAGCAAATTGGCCATCTCGTCTGGATTCTCGGAGGACTGTATTTATTCAGCTCACTGTTTAACTATTTTCAACAATACGTGATGGCAGGTGTGGCTCAACGGGCGGTCTATGACTTGCGTAAGCAAGTCAACGAAAAGTTGACCAAATTGCCCATTAGTTATTTCGACAAGCATCCCCACGGGGAAATCATGAGCCGGTTTGTGAACGACTTCGACAACATCAGCAGCACCCTGCAGCAAAGCCTGACGCAGTTAATTCAGGCGGTCATCACTTTTCTTGGGGTGATTGTTATGATGTTGACGATCAGTCCCCTTATGACCTTAACGGTTGTCATTACTCTGCCGCTTAGCATTTATGTCACGAGAACCATTGCCGTAAGGTCCCAAGCATACTTTTTAAGTCGTCAGCGCCGACTCGGTGAGCTCAATGGCCACATTGAAGAGATGTACACCGGACACCTCATCGTCAAGGCTTACGGCCATGAAGACAAAGCGTTAGCCAAATTTGACGAAATCAATGAACGCTTATATGACGCGTCATGGAAAGCCCAGTTCATCACCGGCATTATCATGCCGCTCATGAACTTTATTGGCAATATTGGTTACGTGCTTGTCAGCGTCATTGGGGGCATTCTTGTCATTCGCCGTCGTATTCAGATTGGCGATATCCTGGCGTTCATTCAATATGCGCGCCAATTTACGCAGCCCATTACCCAACTCTCCAGTATCTCCAACGTAATCCAATCGACTATCGCCTCCTCTGAACGCGTGTTTGAAATTCTGGATGAACCTGAACAAGTAGACGATGTTCAGGATACGGAGGTCCTTACGCACCCCCGGGGGCACATTCAATTTGAGCATGTGAGTTTCCGCTATCAACCTGACACCCCATTGATTGAGGATATGAACCTCGAGGTGCGCCCTGGCGAAACGGTGGCCATTGTTGGCCCGACTGGGGCTGGTAAGACCACACTGGTCAATCTGATGATGCGCTTCTATGAACTGACCAGCGGCCGCATTCTCATCGACGGCATCGATATCACACAGATATCACGTGATCAGTTGCATCACTTATTTGGCATGGTCTTGCAAGACACGTGGCTATTCAACGGCACAATTCGCGACAACATTGGTTACGGACGCGAAGGGGCTACGGATGCTGAGATTGTCGAAGCTGCCAAAGCTGCGCAGGCCGACCACTTTATTCGCACGCTCCCCGAAGGGTATGATACGGTGCTTAACGAGGAAGCCTCTAATATTTCACAAGGCCAAAAGCAACTGTTGACGATCGCTCGCGCCATTTTAGCCGATCCAGCCATTCTCATTTTGGACGAAGCGACTAGCAGTGTCGACACGCGGACCGAAATCCTGATTCAACAGGCCATGGATCACCTGATGCAAGGACGGACCAGTTTTGTTATCGCACACCGTCTCTCCACAATCCAAGACGCAGACGTGATCGTAGTGATGAATCATGGCAAAGTCGTGGAACAAGGCACGCACGAGCAGTTGTTGGCCTTAAAGGGATTTTATGCAGAACTCTATAACAGCCAATTCAAACCAAGCAGTTCGGTTGCCGTTTAACACCAATTCCATCGCCACGTTCTGTATCTCAAGAATGTGGCGATGCTTTTGAGGATAGCGGCAGTCAGCATCCCTGTTCTCTTATAGGTACGGTTTACCGTGGAAGATTCGTACAAGACATGCTTAAAGCGCAGGTTCCCACTGGGTCTGTGTTTCAAGGGGGTCAGAAGAGCCATGACGAATGTACGCGTTGTTATTGGGGCGGCAACCGCCCATCCGCTTAATGGCATGTTATCCATTCCTGACCCGACAAATGGGCGATATCCAGCGGTTGTATTGGTTCACGGCTCTGGTCCGAGCAATATGGATGAGAAAGTCGGAAACAATTATCCGTTTCGAGACCTCGCAGAAGGTTTGTCGGCAAAAGGCATTGCGGTCTTACGTTATGACAAAAGAACCTTCGTATACGGAAAACAAATGAAAGCTGACGTTAATATCTCCGTGCGGGAAGAAACCATCGAAGATGCCATCTTGGCGGCTCAATTACTGCGCAACGATACACGGATCGATCCACACAAGGTGTTTATCATTGGTCACAGTTTAGGCGGAATGTTAGCTCCTCGAATCGACGCAGAAGGCGGGCAATTCGCGGGGATCATCATCATGGCCGGTTCGCCACGCAAACTTGAAGAAATCCTGATGGATCAAAATAATGAGGTTCTGCACTCGCTTAATCGTTTCTTGAAAGGGATCGCAAACAAACAGATTGCCGCATTGTCTGCTAAGTTTGGAAAAATCTATAGCCTCAGCGACGACGAGGCGAAATTGATGAAGTTGTTCGGAAAATATACAAGGGCCTTTTACTTTAAAGAAATGGGAGAACATCCATCCTCTGACTACCTTAAAGCATTAGACAAACCTGTGCTGATTTTGCAAGGTAACAAAGATTTTCATCTATCCATTGAAAAGGACTTCGGGGGTTATCAAACACTACTATGCGATAAACCCAATGTCACATTCAAGCTCTACCCAAACCTAAATCATCTGTTCATGCCGACTATTTGTGGAGAGATTCGCAAAGCAAAAAAGGAGTACCGCATTGCACAACATGTCGATGAACAAGTCATACAGGACATTGCAAACTGGATTCATACTGTTTGCCATGACAAGACAACCTTATGGAACCCCTAATGATCAGGCATTTCAAAGGGACAAAGTCGGCTCTACCAATAAAGGAGGACGGCTCCGAAAATATAGAGCAATGAGCCTATTGGTATGACTACCTCTCCTTTAGCTTCCAAGGAACTCGACGCCCTGCTGCATGTGCACAATCCGTAATTCCCTAAATTTAGGAACGCCGCCCCATGGTCGCCAAACCGCTTTCCACTTCACGGGCTCTCCGCAGACGTTCTAGGGCATCCCGTTTAGCCTGAGCAGCTGATTCCTGATTTATGGGTATAAGGTTCTGATGCATAAACTCCTTTGGGCTCGATTGATATCATCGTACTGATTGCGCTCCCCTAACACTGTCGCGCCGAATAGCGGTTGTCCTTTACCTCAAACTGCGATACCATTCTGACATACACTCATCCCGAGGAGATGCTATGGGCCGCTGGTCACTCACATGGGAGCGCATACGCCGGACAGGATTATCTCATTGGCGGTTATTGACAATGCAAGTCCGATGGCGCCAGCGCAATCCCCACAATCTCACATTACCGGTCAATGTCTTTCCGATCGATCGGGTTACCGTTGGACATCATACCTATGGTCCACTGCAAATTCATACGTGGGGCGATCCATCCGAACACCTGACTATTGGCCACTATGTCTCCATTGCTCGTGGAGTGCAGTTTGTGCTGGGTGGTAATCATGATTACCACCGGCTATCCACATATCCGATGGAAACCATGGTGCTTCATCAAAGGCCCTTCGAAGCCTTAACGAAGGGCCCCATTGAAGTGGCCGATGATGTTTGGCTGGGGATGGACGCCATGATCCTCTCCGGGGTCTCCATTGGTCAAGGGGCTGTCGTCGCCGCGCGCAGCGTCGTCACCCACAGTATTCCTCCCTATGCTATTGTCGCCGGCAATCCCGCTCGAATTCTGCGGTACCGATTCCCTGATCACGTTATCGCGACGCTTTTGAGCATTGACTACAGCCAGTTGGATGAGGCCACGGTCCGCGATTACGCAGCTCTTTTTACCACCGCCGTCACGGACGATCTGATTTCAATGCTAGAGCACTTGCCGCGAAAAACACTGCCGTCCCGCTAACGCCGTATCCTAGCTTCCGGAATTCCATAAGAGCTTGTACCCGAATAATCATCACGCAAGTGGCCTCGCCATCCCGTCCTACCAGATACGGACAATACCCTAGGTTAACGACGCTATTCTTTTGTCTAGTAGATTTTCCACCGAAAGGCTTCTATATCGTTAAAAAGCACGACATACCTTCCCCACAAGAAATAATCACCTCAATCCGAAACGTTGAAGGTATCGCGGTCACCTGTCCATGGCTGTTCGGATATTATAAGAGCATCCAGTTCGCCTTAAGGTCTTGTCATTACATGGGGAGGACTACTATTTCATGCATACACGAGCTCAACACATCACCCAAGCACTAGCGTGGGAAATCGCCGCAATCCTATGGATGGTGGTTGAGGCCATCTTATCTCTCGAGGCAGGTTATAGAGCCCATTCGCTGGCGCTCACGGGTTTTGGAGCGGATAGTCTGATTGAACTCGTATCGGCCAGTCTCCTCGTCTGGCGATTACGGATCGAAGCCCGTGGCGCTGACGACTCTGCTGTGGACCATGCGGAAGCCAAAACCGCGCGATGGACCGTTGGGCTCTTAGGGCTGCTCTTGCTCTATTTAATCGGCGGGGCTCTCTGGGCGCTGGTCACGTCAAGCACTGTACGTCCAAGTCCTTTGGGAATTATCGTGATGATCATTTCTGGCCTCCTCATGGTGCTATTTGCCCGCCAAAAACTGAAATTAGGGATCGCGTTAAAGAGCACCGCACTAAAGGCGGATGCCACAGAAAGTTGGACCTGTGCGTATATGGCGTGGGCGGGATTAGGTGGTACACTGGGAGTATGGGCCTTAAGGTGGACATGGATGGATCCTGTGTCCGCTCTCGCCATCGCCTATTGGGTGGCCCGAGACGCCTGGAATGCCTTCGAAGAAGTGCGGGAAACGGCGGACTCAGCACGCCAATAGAGCCGAGATGTTCCCTACCCAATTTCGCCCGTTTTGGCAACAATCCTCCCTATCGATAACATGGTCGCCATCAAGGAAGTAGATTCTCGATGCTCACCGTCTATGGGGCCTATGGGGCGACGATCGTCACGCTTATGATGGTTTTTTACGCCTTGGAGACGCGTTTCCATTAGGATTCGCTATCTCGTGTTGGGGATCGGCACGTTATGGGTTTTTGGCCGGAACATGGCCCTTTAATAATCCGAGCGCGATGGCATGGCGGTTGAAAGCGGGTCAGTGAAAAGCCGCCACTGCATAGGTGCCGCCGGTCCACGCAATAATTACTTGGTCGCCGACAGGAATGAAAGGCTGCGATTCGCACCGTCTCGCAACAAGTCGATCTAGAGCAGGTTATTAGGGGCGAAGAAGAGCCTTGCGCACCCGTTCGGTCAAGAGCAGGTCTCTAATCACCATCGCCACATGCATTGGGCGCGTGCGATGGGTGAGGCCCCGGATGCGGTCTTTGAACTTCTCCACGGCGTCCGATTCCGGGGTCAAGAGCAGACGCCCCTCCGAGCCGGGGACCTATCAGAAGAACGTGAAGTCCAGAAAATCAAACGGTGTTTGGTGGGCATCTACAATGCGGGTAGCCCACCCAAAGATCTAACATCTGTAAAGTTTGTCCAAATGGGCCAAATTATCTGAACCTCGTTGCATAGATTCTCACTCTGCGGTTGCCGAGGATATGATAGGAGCCGTTTGCAATGGCCGTACGGTGAAGAGAGGGATAAAAATTTGTGCCAGCGGGCCGATTGCAAGCGCGTAGAGGAGCGTCCCCCAGCCAACATTTCCTCCTAGTTCCCAACCTACGGCTAACACCGTGACCTCGATCACTGTCCGGACACGCCGAAGTGATAGCCCGCGGTTCGCCAGCCCCACCATAAGCCCGTCTCGCGGACCGGGTCCCAAACCAGCACCAATGTAACAGCCTGTAGCCACACCGTTAATCGCTACGCCGAGGAGGAGTACACCGATACGCGGAAAGAGGCCACTCGGCGGTGTGACGTGGGAAAGGACGAGATCCATTACTCCCCCAATCACGACCACATTTAGGACCGTCCCCAGGCCGGGCCGCTGTCTCAACGGAATCCACAGTAACAACACGGCCATTCCAACAAGGATCGACCAAGTCCCGATGGCGATTCCCGTGTGCAAAGAAAGCCCTTGCTGAAAGACGTCCCACGGATCAATGCCCAAGTGCGCTAGAACCAGGAATGAATCGCTTGCGCCATAGAGCAGAAGTCCGATCAGCAGTTGTGCCACGCGGCGTCGAAGTCGATCTCGTGATGCTGGAGGCACCAATAACACAATGATTGGCGCCAAAATTCGTGCCATAGTAGCCTCCTACTTCATGTTTTGTTTTTTGCTGCCTTGTGCAATCTTTCAAGGAGGTTCGCTTCGCCCCCCCTGTCGAACCTTTCCTGTACCATCACCAGGTTGGTGGACTCTGCCATGTCTTACAGGTCTAGTCGCTCATTACAGGATTCTCGTTAAAGACTGACATCGGGTCGGTGCAGGCAGATGCTATTATAGGAACAATAGGCATCATAAACACCAGCCAATTTAATGCCAATTTACCGGCCATTTTTCGGAAGGATGTGCGTCATGAGTAATCAACCGCGAACAGTACGGGAACTGGTGGAATGGCTTGTGAGCAGCATTCATGAAGGAGTCTGGCTGCCAGCAACGCGGTTGCCGCCGGAACGGAATCTTGCGGAGCAACTTGGGCTTAACCGTAGTACCGTAGCCACCGCTTATCTAGAACTCCAGGCAAGGGGTCTGGTAGAACGCCGACAAGGCAGCGGTACCTATGTGCGTGGCGATCTTTGGGGCATCACACCAGATTGGCCTCGTTATATGGAGCGAGCCGCATTCCGGCCTCTGGCCCCGCTCGCTCGCCAAATTGAAGAGTCCCGTCAGCGAGCTGGTGGATGGGATTTCTCGGAGGGGGATATCGGGTCGGATTTTTGGCCAGTGTCCACCTTGCAACGCCTCTTGGCGGACGTGGAACTGAAGAAGGTGCTTGGCTACGAGAAGCAACTCGGGCTCCCATCTCTCCGTGAGGCAGTAGGCCTTGAAATGAAGCGTCATCTGGATATCGACCTAGATCCCGAATCCGTGCTGATTACCGCTGGTGCCCAGCAGGCACTCTATCTTCTAGCCAGGGGTCTATTGCATCCCGGCGATACGATCGCTATTGAAAAGCCTTCTTTTTATTATTCGCAGGCACTTTTTCAATCGTCCGGGGAGCGCCTCTTACCCATCCCTATGGATGGCGACGGAATTATGCCGGACGCACTGGCGCATATCATCCGCAACCATCGGCCGTCCATGGTCTGGCTGAATCCCACCTATCACAATCCTACCGCATCCACATTAAGTTTGGCGCGACGTCAAGCTGTTATCGCACTTTGCAGCACCTGGAATCTACCCATTGTTGAGGACGATGCCTTCGCACATCTGCGGGTGGCAGGCACTCCTCAAGCACCGCCTCCCCTGTTTCGTTTGGCCGAGCAGGCATCCGTCTTGTACGTAGGCAGCCTTTCAAAGATTGTGGCGCCGGGGATGCGCATCGGTTGGATCGCTGGGCCCAGGGCCATCATTACCTGTCTTGGCGAGATTCGAAGACAAATTGATGCGGGGACCCCCAGTCTCGTCCAAGCCCTTGCTGCGGGACCCCTGACAAGCCCCGCTTGGCCCAGTCACGTCGAAGCCGTGTCACACGCCTTGAGAAATCGTCGGGACGCTTTCCATCGGGCTCTTTCAGGTTTCGCTGACTTGCGAGCGGAATGGACACCGCCCGAGGGAGGGCTCCATTTCTGGCTGAACGTTGGCGGCTCGGTGCCCGACCACGTACGGATTAAATGGGCTGTGGATGTCGGTGTGACTTACGCCCCAGGCCGGCTATATGGTGCTGACGACGGCTTTGTGCGACTCAATTATGCACGGCTATCACCCGGACAGGCGGCGGTGGGTCTCGCTCGGCTCAAAGACGCCATCAACGGGGATCTGGTCCTGTAAGGAGACCGCTGGTCAGTGGGCTGGAGCTGGGCCGGACCGATGGCAGACGATTATTCCGTCCGATTTTACCTTATTGAGCACGCAAAAAGCTGACCAGCATCAACCGGCCCACGCCAGGATCCTGCTCGGGAACTCCTGCCCGTTAAACGCGTGTGTATCCGCCTTCGGCGCGGTCATTCGCGGGAATGGCTGACGTTGTTGTACACCGAGATCAGTCTACCCGACGACGAAGTCCGCCATAGAGTCAGAGTCAGCGTGCTCCTCGATGAGAATGGCTAAGGATTCCGGCCATTTGACTCAACCCGAGCTGTAACCGTCAAATGAATTTCTTCCGTAGGTCATGCCTTTCCCCACCCGTTTTTCTCCGCAATTTTTCCTGATTCATCGATTTTGCGTAAAATGAAGTTGTTCGCTGGCGCGAGCAGAAAGGCAGGGCTTGAGGACGCAGGGAGGACAGATTTGGTCGATAATTTTTGCATTTTTAATCGGGCATGGTCGAGGAATCCTTGTTATATCGGCCTTTTTCGCGTCTGATCCCCCTCAAACTTTTGCTCTGAGTTTCCCCCGCCCATCGCTCTCAGGCATTAAAAAAGACGGGCGAATTCAGGCTTTTGACCCGAATCCACCCGTGCTGCACGGAACAACTTATTTTACTCAGGGAAGACCTTATTTTGCGTTAACATTTGCCGTACACGGTAATACAACTTATTCCACCGTCACGGATTTGGCCAAATTGCGTGGCTGATCCACGTCTTCTCCACGTGCTACCGCCGTATAATAGGCGAGCAGCTGCAAAGGAATGGCTGCCAGAACCGGTGATAATTCGGGCAGATCGACCGCCACATCAATACGGTGATCAATGGGCAACCCCACGGGCAGCGAACTGTCCACTATGCCCCAGACTTCGGCCCCACGCGCCTTGACCTCGAGAATATTAGAGACGGTCTTGTCCGCTACATCCCTTTCCGTCATGATGACGACGACCGGGGTATTCTCTTCAATTAAGGCCAGCGTACCATGTTTCAGTTCTCCTGCGGGATACGCCTCGGCATGGAGATACGAAATCTCCTTAATTTTCAACTGCCCTTCCATAGCCAACGCATAATCCCGTCCACGGCCGATATAAAAGACATCATGGCCACTAGCCAGACGCTCCGCCATATCTTTGACAGGTTCCATGACGTCCAAGACCTGATGTCCTAACAAGGGCAGTTGCAACAAGCCGCGCACTAAGTCCGGTCGCGGATGGCCATGGATATCTGCAAGCGCCAGCGCAATCAGAGTCAATACAAGGATCTGAGTCGTGTAGGCTTTGGTCGACGCGACCGCAATTTCTGGCCCCGCTAACGTATAGGCGACCGCATCAGACTCACGCGCCGCGGTTGATCCTACTGTATTGGTAATACTAAACGTAAAGTGGCCAAGTTCCCGGGCCAGCCGCAAACACGCCAAAGTATCGGCGGTCTCGCCGGATTGCGAAATGGCAATGACCATGGTATCCGGCTCCATAACGGGGTGGGCATAACGAAACTCGGAGGCCACGTCCACATTGACCGGAATTCGGGCTAAGCTCTCGATAAGACTCTTACCAATCAGCCCAGCATGATAGGCAGTGCCGGCCGCAATGATTTGAATGTGCTTCACGCGCTGCAAATACTCCGGAGTAAGACCGATTTGTTCCGGCACTACCCGGTCCCCCTGAATGCGCCCTAACAAACAATCGCTCCAAACATCTGGCTGTTCCATAATCTCTTTTAGCATAAAATGAGGATAGCCCCCGCGCTCCGCTTGGCGGATGTCCCAATCGACCGTCATAATCGGCCGTTCGACCGTTTCCCCAGCCAAATTCATAATTCGCACTGTATGCGGCGTGACAACCGCCATATCCCCATTTTCCAAGACTTGTGCTTGACGGGTGGCCGACAAAAACGCACTGAAGTCCGACGCCAAATAATTTTCTCCATCGCCCAACCCAATAATCAAAGGGCTGGTGCGACGGACCGCGATAATCCGGTCAGGTTGACGAGATGATATCGCTAAAAATGCGTATGCCCCTATAAGTCGCTTTTCGGCGGTCCGCACTGCCCCTTCGAGATCCTGGGCTCCCCCATACTCTTCCAGCAAATGGGGAATGACTTCCGTATCCGTATCGGATAGAAAATGGTGCCCTAATGCGATGAGTTCCGCACGCAGTTCTTGGAAGTTTTCAATGATACCGTTGTGAACGGTGGCAATTTCTCCATGACAATCCGTATGAGGATGGGCATTAATATCCGTGGGACGGCCGTGCGTCGCCCACCTGGTATGTCCGATGCCACAAGGAACCCCCGACGGCATGGCGCCCAACAATTCCCCCAATGCAGCGAGCTTGCCGCGCGCCTTTTGTATCGCAATACCTCCTTGCGCGGCCAAAGCAATCCCCGCCGAATCATATCCGCGATATTCCAACCGTTTAAGCCCAGAAAAAATAAATGGGAGGGCATCATTCTGTTCTCCCACAAACCCAACAATTCCACACATTGATCGATCGCCTCCATATTCAGGAGCCGGTCCCGGCCACACGTGTTTGTGCTATCCTTGCGGATAGCCTTTGTTCGTGATTTGACGACTGCCGGGGAGCCGGAGGTCACCCGCCGAGAAATTCGAGATCCCTCACCTCGTCAACCTTCTGCCTTATGGCAAAAGGTCCTGGCGCTCACGGGCATAGTGACATTATGCCTTGGCCGACTCCAAAGCACTCTGCACGACCGACGTTAGACGGTCAGCCCAAAGTTCAATTTCCGCAAGATCACGGCCTTCAATCATTATACGCAAGAGGGGTTCTGTGCCTGATGGCCGAATAAATACTCGACCCTCGCGTCCCAAGCTTTGCTCCGCAGCTTGAACGAGAGACAAGAGCCCGGGTATACTCTCCCAGGATGCTGTCTCTTTGTCAATGTGCACATTGCGTAAAATCTGCGGATAACGCTCCACAGGACGTACCATATCTGCCAAAGGCTGACCCCTGCGGCGCACTTCCGCCAATAACGCCAAGGCCGTAAGCAACCCATCGCCCGTGGCTGCATATTCGGACAAAATGACATGCCCGGACTGTTCGCCTCCAATTGACGCTCCGATCTCGCGCATCCGGTCCGCCACCCACCGGTCCCCTACCGGCGTCCGCTCAAGAATAATCCCTTCTTGTTCAAGAGCCCGCTCTAGTCCTAAATTAGACATAACGGTGGCGACAACGGTATTGCGAGCAAGCTGGTTTTGGGCCTTGAGACCGGTCGCCAGCACATACAATATTTCATCGCCATCGATAATGTGCCCGGTATGATCCACCACAATCAGCCGGTCAGCGTCCCCGTCAAATGCTAATCCGAGATCCCAATGCTGGGCCAATACCTGCTGACGCAAGCTCTGCGGATCCGTCGCCCCACAACGCACATTGATTAAATGGCCTTCGGGTTCAGCAAACAAGGCATGCACATGCACTCCCATGCTGGATAAAACTTTTTCTGCGGTTGCTATAGCAGCCCCATGTGCTAAATCGATGCCAACATGCAAATCCGGCATCATCCCTGCAAACAAAGACTCCAAGTACCGGTGGTAATGCGCCACAGCCGTCTCCTCATAGTGGAAAAGACGTCCGACCTTATGGGCCTGACCTAAGGCAAACTCTTGAGATAGTACCGTGCGCTCTACCTTATCTTCTTGCTGCACGGGCCACTTTCTTCCCATATGGTCTAAAAGCTTAATGCCGTTGTATTGCGGAGGATTATGAGACGCCGAAATCATCACCCCCGCCTGCGCCCCCATTTTCCCAATAAGATACGCTAAAGCGGGCGTCGGCAAGATCCCCACCAGCACTACGTCGACCCCGGACGACAAAAATCCGGCGGTCAACGCCGCTTCCAACATGGGTCCCGAAACCCGCGTATCGCGGCCAATCAAGACCTTTGAGCCAGGAGACAACTGGCTTGCCGCTGCTTGCGCAATCTCCATAGCTAAGCGACCCGTGAGTTCTTCATTGGCAACCCCACGGGCCCCATCTGTTCCAAACAATGACATCGGCTACATTCCCTTCAGGCTTGTGTCCTAAACTCTTGCTTTCTAGTGTATTATCCAGCCCTCGTGATGGTGACGTGGACATTGACGTCTTGCGTCGTCACACCACTCACTCCTGTAGGAAAAGCCAAGGGCACGGCAGACGACACGGACGCGCTATCGTTAGAGACCGAGATTGGCACCGTATAGATCACGGATATTTGAGACAAAGCAGACTTGCTCCCCGTAATGACGACGGATGCGGGATGCACCGCAATGGTCGACACGGCATAGCCGTGAGCGGGATAGCCCGATATTTTAGCAACAACCCCTACGGTTTTTTCGGGAGGCCGCTTTTTGATGGAGGCCTGTGCCGTAACCATGGTTGGCGAGACCTGTACGTTGGACACTAATCGGTCTTCACTATTTAACGGCATCAAAATCACTTGTTCTTGAAAACTGCTTGTACGTCCGCCCACCGGCATATCAGCGACCAACTCTTTAATCTTGTCCAAATCAGACATAGGGCCTGACACCACCGCCGTTTGCGTATTCGTCGCCAGTTGGGTCAATTCGTAACCAGGAGCGGGCGTCCCCACCGCTTTCAACGTCACATTCATATGTCTAGTCCCCATTTGGTCAATCACGACAGTGACGTGATTGGGAACGACATTGACGAAACTCGTGCCCGCGGGCACTGACACACGGACAGGCAATGAATAAGTCCCACTGGCTGTAATATTTTTCATATCGACAAACGCAGAAAATGATTGGGGATTAATTTTAGCCACCGTGGCAATCGGCCCCTTAACCTGAACCGACACCGATTTATAGTTCATGGACATCACCGTCAGATCGGCCTTCGAGGGGGGATTATATTCCACAGGCACCGGGCCAATAGACCGATCGCCCACGACATGAGAATTGGTGGACGTCACTTGAAACCAAAGAAACAGCGCGACCACCACCGATAGGATTTTCAAAATGGTGTTGTTTTCTAGAAGCCGGTCCATCATGAATTCACGCCCCTCCGCCAAATTTTCAAGGACGTATGAGGTTTGGCAATCAGTAATCGTGTCAGCATTTCGCGTAAGGCGCGATCTTCCAACCGGCGGTACAATTGCCCTTCTAGCGCCACAGAAATCCAACCGGTCTCTTCAGAGACAGCCACCACCACGGCATCAGATTGCTCGCTGATGCCAATGGCCGCACGGTGGCGACTTCCCAATTCACTACCAGGTTGCGCACTGTCCGTGAGAGGCAAAAATGCTGCGGCGGCAATCACCCGGTCACCACGGATAATACAAGCCCCATCATGTAGTGGCGTATTCGGCACAAAAATGTTTTCTAAAAGGGGAGCAGACACCAACGCGTCGATCGAGGTCCCGGTCGCCGCATATTCGTTAAGTCCTGTCGTGCGCTCCCAAACAAATAGGGCCCCCGTTCGGTTTCGTGAGAGATGGTCGCACGCCCGGGCTAATTCGTCAATCGCATGAGCGATATCCGCTTCTTCGTGCAAGAGAATGCCTTCAGAAAAAAATCGTCCTTGTCCGATGTGCTCCAATGCCCGGCGCAACTCCGGCTGAAAGATAATCGGGATCGCCACCACCAACATGACCTGAATTTCTTGCAGCAGAAAGTGGGTGGTATAAAGATGGAGCCAACTGGACACAGGAACGGCCACTAAAAGAATAATAATACCCTTAATCAGCTGAACCGCTCGCGTACCCCGAATTAACAAAAAAAATCGATAGAGACCGTAAGCGACGATCGAAATATCCACTACGGACAGGAGCCATGACGACCACGACATATTCTGGACAAATGACAACACCGGTTCCACCCCGCTTACCAGACCCCAAATATCTATCCATCCTATTTAGCGTACCATATTCTTAGCCCAACACCATGCATCTTAGGCTAATACCAATTTTCGGATTCACATCGTAGCAGCCTATGATAGACTAGCCGCGAGGGGGAAAAAATTTGACGCCGAATTCGCCGGGCTACCAACGCGCCTTACCATCTGACGGCTTAAGCGCCGTCACCGTGGCACGCCGCATCTACCGCGTCGTCAGCCTCTTCGTGAGCATCGTGCTCCGGATCAGTTGGGCGGCCGTGTTTCAAAAAAACCGCCCCGACACCGCGGAAAAAGAAGCGTTTTGGAACGACCTCTATACGCGCGAAGCCATTAAATTTCGCCAAACGGCCGAACAGCAAGGAGGGTTGTTAATTAAGGTTGGGCAATTTCTCTCGAGCCGCGTCGATTTGTTGCCCCAGCCGTTCATTGAACAGTTGCAAGCCCTCCAAGACAACGTCAAATCAGCCCCTTGGGCTGAGGTCCGCCCTATTTTAGAACAAGAATTAGGGCCCTTGCATGAATCCTTTCTCATTTTTGACGAAGTCCCCTTGGCCGCAGCATCACTAGGGCAAGTCTACCGCGCCGTACTTCCTGACGGCACCCCGGTTGCCGTCAAGGTCCAACGTCCTTATATTGACGGTACCGTTCAAGCGGACCTCAAAGCCTTGACGATCGTGGTCACATTAGCGACCCGCTTTACCCGCTTTGGGCGTGCCTTTGACCTGTATACAGTGCTCCGCGAATTTCGGCGGATTGTCATCGAAGAACTTAACTATCAACAGGAATTACAAAATACCGAACTGATCCGCGAAGACATTAGACACCTGCCATGGGTCATTGTGCCCAAAACCTATCCTGAGCTCTCGACGACGAGAGTGCTCACCATGGAATATTGTGACGGTATTAAAATCAACCAACGGGATGAGCTTCTCGCCCGAGGGCTGAACCCCACCACGATCGCAGAACATGCTATTCACCTCTATTTACATATGGTCATGGAGTCGGGTATCTTTCACGCGGACCCCCACCCAGGCAATTTGTTGGTAGCCCGCAATGGGGACCTGGTCCTCTTGGATTATGGCATGATTGGGATTTTGGACGTCCCCACCCGCAAGCAACTGCGACGACTGTTTGTTGCCGTATCCAAACGCGATCCGTCGGAACTCGCTGCCAGCATGGAAGCCTTAGGAATGGTCCGTCCCGAAGCCGATAGTGTTCAGCTCCGCAGGCAAATTCAATATCTCCTCGACCGCTATTATGCGGAAACATTAGATGAACTGACATCGTTAGATTTAGTCGCCCTTTTGCGGGACTTTGAAAATCTCCTGCGTACCCAGCCGATTCAAGTGCCAGGACACTTTGCCTTTTTAGGCCGGGCCATTGCCATCTTGGTCGGTTTAGCGGAAGGCTTGGATCCGGATATCAACCTCGTCACATTGTTTGCCCCCTATGCCAAACGCTTCGTCACAGAAGACCAAGGCGGTAGCCTGGGTTTTGTCAAGCGGACTGCCACGCACTTTGTCACTACCTTAGCCGACCTCCCCGATTTATCGCACCGCGTGTTAAAACAAGTCGAGAACGGAGAAGTAGAAGCCCAAGTCGAATGGAAAAAAGGTGCGTACCATTTGCGGCAATTAAACCGCACGTTACAAGGCGTCATTCAAGCCCTGTATGTGGTGGGTTTTACGCTAACAGCCAGTGTCCTTGTGATCTATCACCATCCGCTACTAGGTGACACGTTCTATGGGTTCGCAGGGCTAGCGTTCCTTTATGGATCCGTCCGGCGATGGCGTTAATTCAAATTGGCATAAATGCGCAAACGCGGGGCATTCTAACAGCCTAAACTGCTGTTAGAGGGGCTGACAATTGGTGTTTTGGCAGATCTTTGGGGCAACCCTTTTCGCATTGAGTTTGTTCAGCATTGCCGTTGCGTTGTTAATGCCGTATTTGGAAATGTCTCTGTTCAATGCCTTGTCCGACCGATTTCTCAAAAAGGCGCTCACGACGCGCTACATGACCAGCCTAACCTCTGCCTGGTCCCTCATGCGCCGCGCCAATCCCCAGATTTTTATTGAAAACTCGCTACGCGCCACGCAAGATACCGCCATTGGACGTCCCATGGGAACACCCCTAACGTTTTCGCATTGGGAACAGTTGGTGTTTAATCCCGCCCAAATTGCGCGCATGCCCACCCGTAGGCGAGAAGATGTATCGCTTCACACTATCATTGGGCCCAAATCGCAACATCCTTTGACAACCGATATTCCCTTATTAATTGCTGGTATGAGCTACGGGGGCGCTTTATCCCTCAAAACTAAAATCGCTCTGGCCATGGGTGCCAATGCGGCGGGCACAGCTACCAATACCGGCGAAGCCTACCTGCCAGAAGAACGCGACACAGCCAAACGCCTCATTGTCCAATATCATCGCGGTACGTGGCCTCTCTCCGCGCAAAACCATCCGGAATATCTTGATACCGCCGATGCCATTGAAATTCAAATTGGCCAAGGCGCTCAAGCGGGAGCAGCGATGGCTACGAATTCCGTCGACAAAGAGATGCAAAAATACTTTGGACTCAAAGACGGCGACCGCGCCGTCGTGGCTGCCCGTCTACGGGGCGTCGAGTCGCCAAAGGATTTTGTGCAATTGGTGCAAAAACTCAAGGGTCGCCACGGAGTGCCTGTTGGCGTGAAACTAGCGCCGTCTGGGTGGTTGGAAGATGATTTGGAAGTGTTATTAGAGGCGTCTGTGGACTTTCTCGTTCTTGACGGAGGAGAAGGGGGAACCCATAGCGGTCCCCCCATTTTACAAGATGATTTTGGCCTGCCAACCATGGCGGCAATCTCTGAGGCCGACGCATATCTCAAATCACAAGGAGTTCGCGATAAGATCTCCCTTATTGCAGCAGGCGGCCTCCGCAGCCCCGGAGACTATCTTAAGGCCATGGCCATCGGCGCTGACGCCGTCTATATAGGCTATGCAGCCTTAATGGCGCTGTCGGCCGCCGAGGCGGTCAAAGTCCTACCGTTTGCGCCACCTGAAGACTTGTTGTACCACAAAGGCCAGCATCAGCACGAGCTCGATGTGGACCGTGCGGCCAACCATCTGGCGCATTTCCTACGCTCTTCTTGCGACGAAATGCGCTATGGGGTTCAGGCCTTAGGTAAAACCGACGTTCACGACGTCAACCGGCACGACCTGGTAGCCCTAGATCCGTGGACCGCCCAAATGGCGAAAGTCCGCAGTATCGTCCGTCCGTGGCTTGGCCAACCAGGCATTTTTCCGGAGCCTCCATCATTTCAGTTCCGCCACGACGTACCACCTGATGTTCAATAAAACGCGTGGCTTATTCTGCCGCGGGGTGTTTGCCCACGCGGCGGAAATGCCACACCCCTTCCGCTACCGTAACCCCCAACACAATAAGCACAGCCCCTACGCCTTCAAGCAACCCTAGTTTTTCTCCTAAAACAATCCACCCCGCGACTGCGGCAATCACTGGTATGACGTACAGGTACAAGCTGGCTTTTCCGCCTCCTACAGCCATCACAGCATTTTGCCACAGTGAGAGTCCCATAATGGTGACAAACACCACCGTATAGGCCAAGGGACCCCAAATGTCCATACCATGAGGCACTACCTGATTCCATCTCATCCACGGTAATATGCCGATAGTGCCAAACACACTCATCCATCCTGTCAAGGCAATTCCCGAGATGGGCAGATGAAAACGGTCAGTCAACAGTGTGAAGAGAGCCCATAACAGGGCGGCAAGCAATGCATAGCCATCCCCTAAGATGGTTCCTCCCGTAGAAGCGCCCACTAATAGTAAGACCCCGATTAATGAAATGCCGGCCCCTAGAAACATTTGCGGGCCCGAAGGACGCAAGCGCATCAGGCGTTGGCCCACCAAGGTCATCAAGGGCGACAAATCGAATAAAAACGCCACATTAGCGGCCAGCGTATCATGCAAGGCGGTCGTAAAGGACAGCTGATATAAAGTGACGCCTGTGACCCCAAGAATTAATAATTTCACAACCGCCACAAGGCTTGTTGGATATTGCCTCATCATCCAAGGAACCGTGAGAACTGCAGTGGCCAAAAAACGCCAAAATACAAAATCGGCTGGTGGATAATGCCCCACGCCGATTTTAGTCACAACATAGTTGAGGCCCCAACTCAGGACCACAAGAGCCATACTGATCACAAAGCCGCGTCGATTCATAATGTATGTTGTTCTCTCTGGCCCACAAAATACGAAAGAGCCTGCAATTCCAAGGTTAAGTCAATCGGCTGCACAAAAACGTCCGGATAGTGTGTACACACAGCAACCGGCGCGAAATTCAAGATCGCACGGACACCACTTTGGGCTAAACGATCCGCGACCGTTACCGCCGCTTCTTTAGGTACCGTTAATACCGCAATGCCAATTCCGAATTCATGCACGAGCTCTTCTAAACGGTCAACAGACTCGACTCGTAATGACCCCACTTGCGATCCAATAATCGCAGGGTTACTGTCTAAAAGCGCCATAATCTGTACATCTTGATGGCCTTGGTCCACATAACGTACCAGTGCCGTGCCTAAATGCCCGGCTCCAACCACCATCGCCCGCACGCCCCGGTCGAGCCGCAGAATATGGTAAATTTCTTCTCGCAACGCCGCAACATCGTATCCCACACCCCGGGTGCCAAACGCGCCAAAATAGGCCAAATCCTTGCGCACTTGTTCCGATGAATAGCCTGTTGCTTGCCCAAGCATCACTGAGGTTACCCGTTCTTGTTGGCATTCGGTCAACCACCGCAGATAAGCCGGCAGACGCCGGATGGCCGCATCAGGAATCCGCTGCAACAACATCGCTCCTTCTCACTCACCGTTAATACTCTCTCGCCAAAACAAATTCCGCCAGCTCTTGCAATGCCTGTTGAGCTGGAACAGGCGGCAATTGCCGACACACATCTAACGCTAAAGCGATATGATGTTCGGCTTGACTCTTGGAATATTCCAGCGCTCCACTACGCACAAGAATTTGCCTTAAGTCTTCCACATAACGAGCCGGATCTGGCGAAGACAAGATCTCTTGCACGTTATCTTTATAGGCGGGCTGCTTCAAGGCATAAATGATAGGCAAGGTGTAAACGCCAGCCCCCACATCCTCCATGACTGCCTTCCCTAATTTTTCGGGATCTGCTAGCCAGTCGAGCAAGTCATCGACCACTTGATAAGCAAGTCCAATATGATGGCCATACTGCCCGAGTAACGTCTCTACGTCTTGGCTAACTCCAGTGGCAATCGCCCCTAAGCGGCAACTCGTCTCTAAAAAGAATCCTGTTTTCGCCTCAATCCGTTTCCAATACGCTTCTTCCGTGGCGATTCGTCCATGATCCATATTCTGGTATATTTCCCCGACGCACATCACATGCACGACTTTCGCTGCTAATTCTACAATAGCCAAATCGCCGGCTTGAGAAAAGAGACGGAATGCCAAGGCAAAGAGAAAATCCCCGGAGAGCACCGCGACAGCGTTGCTAAATTGCGTCCTGACAGCCGGAATACCACGCCGGAGGACCGCATCATCGATAATATCATCGTGAACTAATGTGGCCATGTGGATCATTTCCACAGCCGTTGCTACCTCAAGCAAACGGCGCTGTTGCTGGGAGGCAGTTTCGTTTCCAAACTGCCCCGCCAGAAGGACGAGCGCTGGCCGTAAGCGTTTCCCACTTGCTAAGAGAAGATACTGCGCCACTTCGTGAATGGATTCATTATCTGTCAACAATTGTTCTTCCAGCATCGTATTGACCTGTGCGAGATGCGGCTCCACCAATGAGAAAAACTCCAAAATAATCTCCTCTCTACCTGAGAAGGGTATGAAATGTGCGCCACTTATCTTTTTCAGTGTAGCACATCCCTAGAGGTTCTTAATGAAATTCTCATTTAGTGCAGCCAGAAAAAGTTGGCAGACTGATTCACCCAGTGTACAACCGGTGTCGGATAGACCCCAATGCCAATCGTGCCGACGACCGCGACAACGAGCACAACAATTTGTGCCCAGTTCACATTCCAACCGGCCAACGCTTGATCCTGACCGTCACGCCGAAACATCGCTTGCAAGGGCCGCAGATAAGCGCCCAGTCCTAAAAAGGTTCCGACAACCAGTCCTACCGCTAATCCGGGCTGATGGGCAAACAACGCCGCTTGCAAGAGATAAAACTTGCCGATAAATCCCCCTGTCAAAGGGATCCCGGCGAACGATAGCATGAACACAATAAAAAGTGCCGCAGCCCATGGCTTTTTGTAGGCTAAGGACCGCAAATCATCAATGGTCACATTGTTGTCGCCATTCGAGATCATAGTGATGATGGCAAAGGCCCCAATCACGGCCAGGCCGTATGGCAAGAGATAAAACAACATCGCCCGCGCTCCCACAACACTGTGAACAGCGACGCCTACCAGCAAAAATCCCGCATGGCCAATCCCAGAATACCCGAATAAGCGTTTGAGATCATTTTGGGTCAGCGCCACCAAATTTCCTACTATCATGGTTAACAATGCCAAGTATCCCAGAATCGGTCCCCATGAATCCGGCGATAGATAAAATCCGTACGCTAAAAACCGGAGTAAAATAACTGCCGCTCCAACCTTGGTGCCAAACGCCATAAAACTCGTCACAGAATCTGGAGACCCTTCGTAGACATCCGGCACCCACATATGGAAGGGCACAATCGCCAGTTTGAATAACAGTCCCACCAAGGCTAAGACGAGGCCTGCACCGAGAATAGGGGAATGGCTACTCACCGCGCTGGCAAAGTCCGTGAAGTTCATACTTCCCGACGCCCCATAAATTAACGCCAATCCGAAGAGTAAAATACCGGACGAAAACGCCCCCAGCAACAAGTACTTGAGGCCTGCTTCACCTCCTAAGGAATTACGGTGCGATGCAGCCAAGATATAGAGAGGTAAAGAGAGAATCTCAATTCCTAAAAACAAGGTCACCAAGTTTGCGGACATGCCTAACAGCATCATCCCTAACGCCGATAGCAGGACTAAAACGGGAAATTCGTCATGATGGCGTTCTGCCTGCCATCCTAAGAGAATCGTCGATCCTGCCGCAATGAGTACTAAGACATTCACGAACAAACTATACGTATCAATACTGACACTTTGATTAAAAAGAACTTCGGGTTTGAGATGATGGGTCCATATATCCACGGTCGCCCATAATGCTCCAAGACTGCCTAATAAGCCTAGCCACGACGGCAAGGTCGAATGCGCTCGGCTCACCATAATACCCAGCATCGCGATGAGTAGGGTGGCCAAGATGAGATATTCTGGCATCATCATGGATGTCGCGCTCATGATGCAGCGCCTCCTTTCGTCGCCAACAGATGCACGGCGTGATACAACGTTGGCGCTGCATGGCTGGTGATGCCCGCCGGCCAGACCCCCAACAACACCACTAAGAGTGCCAGTGTGCCAATGTATCCCACTTGGGCCGCACTCAAATCAAAAATCTTGGGACCTTGGCGGACACTTTGCATAACGCCTTGAAAAAGTCGAATCATATACCACGCGGCGACCACCAACACGACGCCCGCAATCACAGCAAAAGCCATGTCGTGGGCCACCAACCCTTGAATAATAAGGTACTCCCCTGTAAATCCAGGCAATCCTGGTAATCCCAAAGCGGCTAAAGCAAAGAATAAAAAGTACACAGCGAGCCTGGGCGCATCGTCATTGAGTCCCCCCATAGCCGCAATATCACGGGTCTTGGTTCGCTCTTCCGTAAAGCCAAGCACCACAAACAGGCCCCCGATAATCAGCCCGTGCGCGACCATTAAAAATGTCGCCCCCAAAATGCCAGCTTCTGTTAACGAAAACACGCCCAGAGCCATCATACCCATATGGGATAATGAGGCATAAGCCGCCGCCATTTTCATATCCTTTTGCCGCAGCGCCATGAACGCTCCATAGATCAATCCAATGGCCGCTAAAATCAAAAGACCCGTTTGGTAATGCCGCATTTGAGGCATAAAGATCGGTAACATGATACGCAAGAACCCGTAAATTCCCGCCTTGGACATAACTCCCGATAATAAGGCGGTAACCGGGGCTGGTGCTTCCGAATACGAATCCGGCATCCAGCCGTGAAAGGGCCATAAGGGCGCCTTAATCGCAAACGCCAGGAAGAAGCTAGCAAAAATCCATGGCGCTACGGCCGCAGACATGGGAACGTGGGTCAACTGATTAATTTCAAATGTCAACGTGCCAAACGGTTGAGCATGCAGGACCGCCACGGCAATGATGCCGATGAGCATAAACAAACTTCCAACCAAATTCATAATCAACCATTTCATTGCTGTGGCCCGCCCATGGCTGCCCGTGTATCCCGTCAAGAGAAAGAAAATCGGAATCAAGATGACTTCCCAAAACACGTAAAACAACATCAGATCCAGAGATTCAAAGACCCCGACCATGCCAAATTCCAGAAATAGAATCCAAAAGAAATAACTCTTTGGATACGCCGGGGATGACGCAAAGAGCGCCATTGTCGTCATAACGGTGGTCAACCCGATCAAAAACATGGATAAGCCATCCGCACCCAAATGGAAGCGCACGCCCCAGTCGGGAATCCATGGCGCATTGAGCGTAACCGGGCCATGGGCCAAGAGCACAATAAACGCCACAATTTCGACGAGACTCAGCCCCACGGCGACGAACTTTGCCCCGCGGTCGCCACTGGCAAGAGCAAGAATACTGCCAACCAGCGGAATCGCCAATAACCACACCAAAACCATCTCACAGCCTCCTCACAGTTTCTGCAATGACCGAGACCGGCTTTTACACCCGGATAAGGTAATACACCAAGATGGCTCCGACACCGACCATCATCGACAGTGCATACCGCCGTACATACCCTGTTTGTAAAGGCCTTAAGTCTTGACTCCAGTCCCAGACTACCGTTCCGATGCCTTTGACCGTAGCCAAAATGCCCGTCTCAGCCTGCATGACTGCGTTGCCGATTTTCTTGAAAGGAACTACGGCTACTGCTGTCCAGACCGCATCCATATACCATGCATGGTAGGCCCATTGGCCAATTCCATGCTCTGAGGCGGCATTGACCGGTGTCTGTTTGCGGATGTAAAGCATGTACGCCACGATAAAGGCAATGACGGCTAACCCTACAGTCACCCCTGTTGTCCACAAGGGTCCCGATTCCAATCCCGCATGCGGCGCTCCCGCGTATAAAGCGAAGACCGGAGCCAACCATTGGTTCAGCCATCCTTTAAGAAACCCGCCAAAGGTCGCCAGCACCGCGAGGATTACGACTGGTACGGTCATCACCCAAGGAGCCTCGTGCGCATGATCATAGAGCTTTTGATTGCGAGGACGCCCGAAGAACGCGAGAAAGAAGAGTCGGAACATATAAAATGTAGTAAGTCCCGCTGTAATGGCTCCGATCGCCCATAAGAACGGGTGTCCTAAGTTAAAAGCCTCTCCCAAAATGGCTTCCTTTGAAAAATACCCTGAAAAGGGAGGAATACCTGAAATCGCCAAGGTGCCGGCCAAGAACGACCATGTCGTCCATGGCATCTTACGCCATAACCCCCCCATATGGTTGAGGTCCTGCTCGCCCGCTAACGCGTGAATCACACTGCCTGCGGCAAGAAACAGTAGGGCTTTAAAGAAGGCATGGGTCATAAAGTGGAAGACCCCGGCAGTGTACGCACCGACCCCTACTCCCAAAAACATGTATCCCAATTGGCTCAACGTCGAATAAGCGAGTACCTTTTTAATATCGCGTTGAAAAATGGCTATACTGGCCGCAAAGATTGCCGTAAACGCGCCAATCGCCGCCACCAAATACGCAATGTCCGGCGCAATGCGCAGTAAAGGGTAAAGACGCGCCATCAAGTAGACCCCTGCTGTCACCATTGTAGCCGCGTGAATTAACGCAGAAACGGGTGTCGGACCTTCCATAGCATCTGCCAACCACATATGGAGAGGAAACTGGGCCGATTTGGCCATCGCGCCGAGATATAACAAGAAAGCCGTCCACTCAAAGAACGCAGTGGGACTCTGGTGGTCAAATATTTGAAAGAGGCCTGGATATGACACGGTGTGATAGTGAATGTACAACAAGGCTAACCCTAAAAGTATTCCCACGTCTCCTACAGTGTTCATCACAAACGCCTTTTTCGCAGCCCGAACTGCCGAGGGCCTTTGATACCAAAATCCAATCAGCAAATATGAGGCAAGCCCCACTAATGCCCATCCGATGAGCAACACTAGAAGATTGCCTGCCAATACTAAAAGCAACATGGAAAACACAAAGAAGTTCAGATAGGAAAAATACCGAGCTTTTTGTGCATCATCATGCATGTACCCAATCGAATAGATATGAATCAACATGCCTACGCCTGTAATGACGAGGAGCCACAATCCCGATAAGGGATCCAAATAGTAGCGCCAGTGAATGGCGGGCCCAAACCCCGTAATCCACGCAAATGCTGTCCCTGTCAAAAACCGATGATGAACCGGTAACCGCGACAGTTTAAGCACCTCTGCAATACTAATAAGGAAGCTAACTCCTACCAACAAACTCGCCCAGACTCCCGGGAGCTTTTTGGGCATAATGCCTTTAAACATGCCAATAGTGATGGCACCAAACAGAGGCAACAGCACAATTTCTGCCACACCTTGCATATCAGCCGCTCCTTACCGGACACCTTTTGTCGTGTCCCTTCGTTAGAGATTGCTATCCTTTCAAGCGGGAAATCTCATCAATATCAAGACGGTGACGTTTGTGGTATACGCTGACGATAATCGCCAAGCCAATCCCCACTTCCGCCGCAGCTGTCGCCATAATGACGAAGGCCATAACTTGACCATTCATGTCATGAAGCTGGCGTGCATAGGCGATAAAGGCCAGCGCGGCCGCATTCCACATCATCTCGGACGCCATAAACATAATTAGCGGGTTGCGGCGAAACATCACCCCGATAGTCCCCACTGTGAATATAATGGCGGCCAATGCGACCACCCAGTTAACGTAAATCATGCGCCCTGCCCCTCCTTGCCGGCCCCTTTCCGAGTTTCTGCGGTAGCATCGTGTTCTTTTTGAGCCGCGAGGCGCCTTTCTAATAGACGTTCACGCTTGGGAGGGTTCAACACCAAGACCCCAAGGGCTGCCGTTAAGAGCATGATGGCGACCCCCACCAGATAAATAAAATCAGGTCCCCACAACAACTTGCCAGTGGAATTCAAGCCGCCAAAGCCAGAGGGCAACGCGACTTTCAGTTGCGTCCCCGGATATTTGATCGCAAGCGCAACCAGCACAATCCCCACAATAATGGACAAAATGCCCGCCGTCGCGCGTTGACCTGGGAGATCTTCGGGAAGTTCGTGCTCTTCTTTTCCCGCTGTCAACAAGGTCACCACGAACAAGAACAACACCATGATGGCTCCAGCGTAGACAATAACTTGCGCAGCGGCCAAAAATTCGGCTTTTAAGTCAAGATACAATAGCGCCAGCGATAACAAGTTGGCTACGAGGTACAATGCACTGTGTACCGGCTGCCGAGCGGTAATCACGCCAATGGCCGCCGCAATCGCCAATACGCCCAATATGCCTATTCCGACCATAATCCATGGTCACCTCATTTCCTAACAGGGGGATGGAGTAATTCTTCTTTATCGGCAATCATGTCCAACCGGTCGCTGGCTGCCAGTTCATTAAAGGGCGTCAACCGCACTGCATTGGTCGGACATGCTTCCTCACACATGCCACAAAAAATGCAGCGAATCAGATCGACTTCATAATCCACCGCGTAACGATTGGTCCATGAGACAGCCTTGCCTTCCTCCGCTTCGGCCGCGACGACGCGGATGGCATGAGCGGGGCACACCGCCTCACATAATCCACAACCGACACACAATTCGTGCCCATCGGCGTCTTTCGCCAACATGTGTTTGCCTCGAAACCGGGGCGAATACTCTCGGCGTTTCTCTGGATATTCAATGGTATCGCGTGGCGCTCCCAATGCCTTGAATGTGGAGCCCAAGCCTTGAGCCATAGCCTTGATGCCTTCAAACATCGAAACCCCTCCTTTCAAATGACACCCGAGACAAAAGCTGCAGTCGCGACAAAATAGATCAACGCAGCCGGCACTAAGTATTTCCACCCAAAGGACATAAGTTTGTCATAACGAAACCGTGGAAATGTTGCCCGCACCCAGACAAACACAAACATCGACACCCCGACCTTCAGCAAAAACCAAACAATCGGCGGTAAGAAACTAGGTCCCAACCAGCCTCCAAAGAAGAGCGTCACAGCAATGCCACTAACCGTAATCATGTTGATATATTCAGCAATGTAGTACATCGCAAAGCGAAACCCGGAATACTCCGTATGATAGCCGGCCACCAATTCAGACTCCGCCTCAGGCAAGTCAAATGGGGTACGGTTGGTTTCGGCAAATGCGGTAATGTAATAGATGAGAAACGGAATAATTTCCGGTACAAAAAACCATCCATGCGCTTTTTGGGCGAGAACAATGTCTTCCATATTGGCCGTGTGCGCTAGCATCAATACGCCCATGACAGAAAGACCCATGGCCAGTTCATAGGAAATCATCTGAGCGGATGCTCGGATTCCTCCCAAAAGCGAATACTTATTCTGTGAAGCCCATCCGCCTAGCACAATGCCGTAAATCCCTAAAGAACTAAAGGCGAAGGCAATTAATAGCCCTATTGAGGGATTCGCAATATCCAGGGTAATCGTCGTTCCAAAGAGATGAATCGGAGCCCCAAAGGGAATCACAGCATCGACACACAGGGCGGCAAAGAGCGAAAACACGGGCGCCAAGCGGAATACCGACTTGTCCGCCAATGCCGGCATTAAATCCTCTTTTAGGGCCATTTTCAATCCATCGGCCAAGGGTTGCATGAGTCCAAAAGGACCTACCCGATTGGGGCCTAGACGTAGCTGGAAGAATCCCAGCAACCGTCGTTCGAATAACGTGGTATAGGCAAACCCTAACATCAACAGCGCAATTAACAAAATGATTTTCACAATTAGAATGACGAGCTGCAAAATCATACGCTTGGCACCTCCTCAGGACGCATCAATGTCAGCACCCCTTCTAGATGTTGGGCCCAGTCATGGCGGCTTCCACGAGGAATCCATAGGGTGTGTTCCATTATCGCGGGATCAGGCCGAACCGCTATTAAAACGCTTCCCTCCGAGGTTTGGGCCTGCACATACCCCCCCTCGGCACCGATTTGCAAACGAGCGGCATCGTCTGGACTGATACGCCCGACAAATTCGGTTTCACGAGGCTCCAAAATTTCGGAAGGCAATCCGTTTTCGACCACCCATGCCCCTTGAATCACGGTCCAAACGCCATCGGCTGGCTTGGTTGCTGGACGTGTCAATGTAATCTCAGATGCAACCGCTGCATCTGCGCGGATTAATACGTCCCCCTCCGCATTATCAAACACATCCCATGCGTCGTCTTGCCATTCTTGGCGGAATAAACGCGCCCAGTTGACCACATAACTCCGAGTAGGACGGGCTTGACCCGGAGGCTGCACCCCCGCCGCTCCGATACTCAGTCGGCCTTCCATATTGACGTACGTGCCTTCGACTTCACCCCACGTCGCCACCGGCAATAAAGCGTCAATATAGGGCATATCTAAAGGCGGCACCACTTGGGCTGACACCACATAGTCCGCCTTCTCTAAGGCTTGCTGGGCCAGCTTCCGGTCCGGAAACTCGCGCAACAAATCAGCCCCCCACAGCACCAACATATGAATGTCGCCGTTGCGTACTTTGATCAGAAGGTCCTCGACAGCCGCATACTGCGGGTCAATCCCCGCCTGTTCATACCCACGCCAATTCACCGGGCCGTAGGTCGGAAGCACGGCGGTCGGATTTTCTCGTACGTCCGCCAAGACGCTTAAGACCGTGGCCATATCGGAATTTTCTCCATCCCATAACAATGTCAGGTGCTGCGCGTCGAGAAGCTTTTGTCCGAAGACCTCTAAGTCCGCATCGCTCACGGGCAACGAGTAGTCTTGAATAGACGCGATTAACGCTTGCACCCTAGAGTCGTTGGGAAGTCTGGAGGCTAAGGCTTTCGCAAAGAAAATAGCCTCGTCTTCGGCGTCTATCAGATAATCCTGTCCTGGCATGGTTTCGCGAGTCAGACGCCGTGGCCCCACGCCCATCACTTGCAGTTGGGGAAAATGGTGCAGGCGATCCCGCAGCTTAAGGTGAACAACGGGTACCGCTTCGTAGGGGTCAACCCCCACAAAGATAACCGCGTCCGCTTGCGCCACATCCTCAAATGTTCCATTAAGGGATAGGGGTAGATAGCCCTTCACATCACGCACCATTGCAATATGATCGGTATGCGCCACATCATGGGCAAAGCGGCGCAACAAATGCGCTTCTTCCGCAGTAAAATGGCCTCCTAAGACAAACCCAATACTTCCAGACCCATACTGCGTCAAAGTACGCTGCATCCATTCCGCCACATCTCGCGTGGCTTGCGCCGCCGACGTGGTCTTTTGTTGAACCCACGAGTCTGTAATGCGCTCGGGATGGTATCCAAAATCATATCCAAAGCGCCCACGATCGCACAGCCAACCCCAATCTCTATCGGGCACGGGACGCCCTTCCATCCGAATAATATGGCTCTCTCTGGTCGTTGCAAGGCTTGAGCACCCGACTGGGCAATGCGGGCAAATGGTGCTATGGCGCTCAATGTTCCATGGTCGCCCTTTGTGATAATAAGGGGCCGACAAGAGCGCGCCCACCGGGCAGAGGTCAATGACGTTACCCGTAAACTGGCTCGTGGCCGGTTGATGCTCTACTGTCGTGACAACGGTTTCTACACCACGCCCTTCCAACAGCAAATGCGGCTCGCCCACGTATTCCCCCATAAACCGCACACAACGTTGACAGAGCACACAACGCTCCTGGTCAATCAAAACCAGGTCGTTAATCGGTCCATTTTTCACCTTTTGGATTTTCGGCTCTTGAAACCGTCCACGCCCCGGTCCATATTCAAAAGTGTAATCCTGGAGATAACACTCTCCCCCTTTGTCACACACGGGACAATCCAAGGGATGATTGATCAAGAGAAACTCCAAGACACCCTTGCGGCCTTTCTCCACTGCTTCCCCTTGCGTATGCACGACCATGCCTTCTGTCACCGCGGTCGTACAGCCCGTCACTAACTTGGGCATTTTCTCCACTTGAACCAGACACATGCGGCAAGCTCCCAAAGGACCTAATGCCTGGTGATAGCAGTAGACGGGGACGTCAATGCCCAGTCGAGCTGCTGCATCTACGATCATCGTGCCTTCAGGCACTGTGACTTCCTGACCATCAATGGTTAACCGTATCATATAACTTCGCTCCCATCGGACATGCATGTTCACGCACATGTGCCTCGAACTCATCCCGGAAGAATTTCATTGCGCTCACCAACACGCCAAGCGACGCATCGCCGAGCGGGCAAAAACACTTGCCGCCAATGTTATCGGCAATATCCATCAGCGTATCGAGGTCTTCTTCCGTGCCTAATCCGTGCTCAATCCGCTCGAGCACATCCGTCATCCAATACGTGCCTTCACGGCAGGGCGTGCACTTACCACACGACTCTTCTCGGTAGAACTTCACCAAGCGGGCCGTCGCACCCACAATGCATACAGAATCATCCAATACAATGCAGCCACCAGAGCCCAGCATGGACCCCGCTTGCAATACCGACTCATAATCCAGCGGTGTATCCAGTTTGTCGGGCAAGAGCAAGGGCACCGAACTTCCCCCGGGAATAACGGCCTTGATACGTCGGCCAGGCAATACACCCCCAGCATAGTCATCAATCAGCGTGCGCAAGGGCGTAGCCAAAGGAATTTCGTAATTGTCCGGGCGCACTACCCGTCCACTGACACTGAAAATCTTCAAACCTGGACTTTTCGCCGTCCCCATCGAGGTGTACCAATCCGCACCATACGTCACGATCGCCGGCACATTGGTGATCGTCTCGACATTGTTCACCACGGTGGGACCCCCATACAGACCCGCAACGGCGGGAAAAGGCGGCTTCAACCGAGGATTGCCCCGGCGCCCTTCCAGCGACTCGAGAAGGGCAGACTCTTCGCCACAAATGTAAGCGCCAGCCCCCCGGTACACCTTCAAATCTACCGAGAATCCTGAGCCGAGAATGTTTTCCCCTAAATAGCCTGCGGCATAAGCTTCAGCGACCGCCCGCTGTAACTGCTCCGCACCGAACAAGAATTCCCCGCGGCAATAAATGTAGGCTTCACGCGCTTTGGTGGCATAACTGGAAATAATAATGCCTTCAATGAGTTGATGCGGATTTTTTTCAATGATTTCGCGATCTTTATAAGTGCCGGGCTCTGCTTCGTCGGAATTTACTACAAGATATCGCTTGCGCCCGTCGTTGGGAAGAAATCCCCATTTCATGCCGGTCGGAAACCCGGCGCCACCTCTGCCACGCAAGCCGGACTTTTTAACCAGATCGACCAGTTCCTCCGGCTTATACTCGTTTAACGCTTTTTTCAGCGCTTCATAGCCGCCATGTGCCTGGTAGACCGCCATTTGGTCAATATTCGGTATCTCACGATTGCGTAAGAGGTAATATTTCTGACTCATGGCGTCACCTCTTTTTCAGACGATGTGCCCAGCAGTGTTTCTTCCGGTCGTTCCAAGTCAACCCGCTCGAAATACCGCAAATTGACTTGGGCAACTGGCGCTGCGTTGCACGCCGCAAGGCATTCGGCTTCGAGCAAGGTGTATTCACCGTCTGCTGTTGTCTGTCCTTCTTTAATGCCCAAATGGTGCTCTAATTTCTCCATTAAATGGTCTGATCCAGCCAGTGCGCAAGATAAGCCCACACAAACGTGAACGACATTTTTGCCTACTTTGTGGCGATAGAACAATGAGTAGAATGACGCCACGGATTCCACATAGGACTCTGGTAAATCAAATAAAGTTGCCACATCATGGATTGTTTCATCGGACAGCCAACCCTCGTGGGCCTGAATGCGATGCAATAATGGCATTAACGCCGAGTTTGCACCCGGATATTGTTCTTTGAATTCCCGAGCCCACTCTTTCCACTCCGGCTTCATTTGTCGACATCCCCTAACATAATGTCAATACTCCCAATCGCAGTAATTACATCGGCCACTAATCCATCTTTGCACATCAAGGGCATCGTCTGCAGATTGTAAAAAGACGGCGTACGGGCGCGCCACCGATAAGGTTTCGTCCCCCCATCCGAGACGATATAAAACCCCATCTCGCCACGAGGACCTTCAACGGCTTGATAAACTTCGCCAGCGGGTACCACAAATCCCTGGGTGACCAATTTGAATTGATGAATCAAGGCCTCCATATTGCCGTAAATTTCATCACGGGGAGGCAAGCTAATCTTGCGATCGCTGGACGTGTAAGGACCGGTCGGGGTAATTTTATCGATGGCTTGCTCAATAATTTTCATCGCTTCGTAAATCTCATCCACACGCACCCAGAAGCGCGCATACGCATCAGCACCTGTACGTACGGGAACATCAAAGTCAAAATCTTCGTAGGAGGAGTACGGCTCGTCTTTCCGTAAGTCAATGGGCAATCCCGTAGCCCGCAAGTTCGGCCCCGTAACAGACCACGCAAGGGCCTGTTCTTGGGTTATCGTCGCAATCCCTTCCAGCCGTTCATTAATCAGCGGGTTCCCTTCAAACAGATGGCGGTATGATTTCATCCAGCGAGGGAAATCCTTCACAAATTCATGCACTTTTTCGTGAAAACCCGCAGGCAAATCATACGCCAAGCCCCCGATGCGAAAATAACTAGGGTTCATACGCACTCCCGCCGCATCTTCAATCAGGTCCAGAATTACCTCACGTTCTCGCATCGTATAGAAAAAAAGACTCATCGCGCCCAAGTCCATCACATGCGTACCCAACCACACTAGATGGCTAGCCACGCGCGTTAATTCTGCAAATAAGACGCGAATATATTGCGCCCGTTTGGGGACTTCAACCCCTAACAGTTTTTCAACGGCTAATACATACGCCAAGTTGTTGGTCATAGGAGCTAAGTAGTCGAGACGATCGGTAATGGTATTGCACTGCTGATACGTAAGGTTTTCCGCTGTCTTCTCAAATCCCGTGTGAAGATAACCCACCACAGGCTCTGCATGAACCACGCGCTCTCCGTCCAATTCTAAACGCACCCGCAGTACTCCGTGCGTACTTGGATGTTGCGGCCCCAGATTGATGATCATCGTTTGCCCGGGGTCCACTGTCTGTGTCGATTCTAACTTGTCGGCAGCCATTCCCATCACCTCTCAGTCGATACGAGTTCCTGTCAGCGGATAATCCTTACGCAGGGGATGCCCATCCCAGTCTTCTGGCAAATAAATGCGCTTTAAATCTGGATGTCCGGAAAACACGATGCCAAACAAATCAAACGCTTCGCGTTCTGGCCAATTGGCTCCCGGCCACAACGTGGTTACGGTCGGCACGCTTTGATCGATGGCCACCCGCGTCTTTACACGGATTCGGGCACGCTTCCACGGTTGATATAAGTGATAGACCAATTCAAACCGCGGTCGGCTGGGTAGATAGTCCACGGCTAATACATCGAGGCACATCGCATAATTTTCCTGGGTCTTGAGAAAGGTCAAGACGGGAATTAAATCATCTAGCGCCACCATTAAGGTTGGTTGATCCACCGCGTTCACGTCTTCAATCTTGTCGGCAAATTGGTCATGCAGTCGCGCCATAATGTCGGGATCGTTCTGATTCACAGGGTCTCAGCCTCCATTGCCATTCGTTGATACTTTGGGGGAATGCCCTTGATAATCTGTTCTTGCAATTTGAGAATTCCAAACATTAAAGCTTCCGGATTGGGGGGACACCCCGGGACATAGATGTCAACCGGTACAATGTGGTCGACTCCTTGCACAATAGCATAATTATCAAAGACACCTCCTGACGAGGCGCATGCGCCCATGGAAATGACCCATTTTGGCTCAGGCATCTGCTCCCAAATCGTCCGAAGAACTGGCGCCATCTTTTGACTGACTCGCCCCGCAACAATCATCAAGTCAGCTTGTCGCGGCGAGGCCCGAAACACCTCAGCACCAAACCGCGCTAAATCATAACGAGAGTTCGTGACACTCATCATTTCAATCGCACAACACGCCAATCCAAAGGTCGCCGGCCATACGGAAGATTTCTGGGCCCAGCGCCCCATTTTCTCAACCGTTGTCAGCAATAGCGACTTTTCAGCCTCTTTCTGCTCCGAACTTAATCCCATTGGAATCCCCCCCTGTTCCACACATACGCAAACGCAAACGCGATGATAATCAGGAAGAATAGCGCCTTCTCAAACCCTATTTGCCGCAAGGTCGTTAAACTCACCGCCCACGGATATAAAGCCATGACTCCAACATCAAAAATCATAAAAAACATCGCTACCCGATAAAATCGCACGGAGAAATACCCAACCGGCGCTTCAGGAGCGATACCTGATTCATAGGTCGCCTTTTTCAATCCGCCAGGCGCTTGCGGTCCTAATAAATTCGAAGTGTACGACATGCCAAACGCAACCAAGAATGCGACAATGAAATAGATCAATAGTGCGGTGTAATTCGTGAACATCTCCGCCACCCCCGCTGTCTTCGATTCACAGTTTCCCACTATAAGGAACTAATACGGAACGTTCTTGGATTCACAAACAGATTATACGCTCTTGTCACAACGTCGTCGACCGGGATCCCCGTATCGTCTTACTTCTCTAACAATTCACCATTATGGCAAACTGCACGAAAAAACGGTAGCCTTTTCTCGTGAAAAAAAGCACACATCGTCTAATTTTGTCCGTCCGTTTCGAAATTTTGCCCTTTTAGCAGGCGCCGCATACGATGATTCACGGCAGATTTGGAAATAGGTGGGGATAACGCCAATCCCAACTCCTTTAATGACCAATCCGGATGGGCAATACGCAATAAAGCTAGTTCCCGCAACGCCGGTGGAAGGCTTGGATCGGAAACCTTTTTTTGTAAAATCCGCGCCTGCTCCATGCCCGATTCGACTGAACGCCGCAAGTTAGCGGTTTCCGAATTGACAAGACGGTTGACGCGGTTTTTTACGGTTTTCATGACTTGCGCACTTTCCCACTCCAGCACCGCCTGATGCGCGCCCATCTGCGCTAATAAGCGAATAATCTGCTGGCGGTCTTTCCAATACAACACCGTACGCCCGCGGCGAACCGTTTCTTTGGGGCGCAGATGCAACGGGAGTAACACATGAAGAAGCAAGGCCCTTTGGGCTTCGCTATCAAGCCCGAATTCCAAATGAATTCCCCGCTCAGGATCGGCCAAATATCCACGCGCTAAGAACATGCCCCGCAAATAACTGGGTCCACATCCCAAAATTAAGCTCTGCTCGTTGACGCTATCAACGTTAAGATTTGGCTTAATGACAAAATGCATGCGGCGCGACGCCCGGTAAACCATAATGCGCGGAGAAAGATTTAATGTTTTCATCAATCGGTATGCCCGTCGCGCAATGAGAGCACTGCCTATTTTTAGGCCATCGCGCCATTGGTCAGGTTGCGAAAAGCCGCCAAGACCCCACAACTCCGCCCACATGCAAGCGGGGAGAGATTCAATGGTCTCCCGCGCTATCTCTGCCTTAACTTGTCGCGCATAAGACCATCCCATCGTGGCTGGTGACGCTCCCGTAAACGATTTTCCAACCAAGCCGCGTCCATTAAACGGCCTTCAGCCCATTTAGGCCGAAATTTTATTAAAATTCGCAAGAGTGCGGTTGCCAATTTCTCCGGATCGTGGCGAACCACTTGCCCTGCTAATAGTAGATTATCATAGATCACCAGCGGTTCAGCACCTGACAAGCCGTCAATAGCACCTCCGACTTGGTCAGCCCCCTCTTTGCGGTAGCGAGCCAACAAGTCTTCGGGGACAGGCTGACTATTGACTAGCACGATATCAATAAGGCCAGGCCCCACATGCTTGTCAATCGCCGCAAGGTGGTCACGAACGGAGAAGTTCGCCGTCTCCCCTGGCTGCGTCATAATATTGGCGACATATACCCGAATGGCTTGGGTTTGCCGAATAGCGTCGGCAATCGCCGGAATCAAAAGATTGGGCAATATGGACGTATAGAGACTCCCCGGCCCCAACACGACCATGTTGGCCGATAAAATTGCCTCAACGGCTTCCCGTAGCGGTGTTGCATCAGAGGGCTCCATCCACACTCTTTCGATCGGCTTTTCACTATGGCCAATAGCACTTTCTCCCGTGACATGCGTTCCATCAACCAATTGAGCTTCGAGTGTGACATGTTCTAAGGTCGCTGGCAGCACCGTTCCCCGTACCGCAAGCACACGGCTTGACTCGCGCAAAGCCGTCACAAAATCACCAGATACCTGTTCCATGGCTGCCAAAAATAAGTTACCAAAGCTATGCCCTTTTAATTCTCCTGCGGGAAATCGATGTTGGAACAGTTGTTCCATTAAAGGTTCCGTATCGGCCAATGCCACCATGCAGTTCCGAATATCGCCTGGGGGAAGCATTCCCATATCGCCGCGCAGACGCCCAGAGCTGCCCCCATCATCCGCCACCGTGACTATGGCGGTCAAGTTGGAACTGTAATGTTTTAACCCACGTAAGACCGACGGCATGCCGGTTCCCCCACCTAAAGCGGCCACATGCGGTCCTCGCGCCAGTTGTCTTTTCGAATATAACAGGCCGGCCCATCTATCAGATCCCAGCATCTCATTGAGAGATTGCCACAAGCCATAGACTCCGAGCACAATGCTGACGATACCGACTAGCAAAAGCGTCCCCTCAACCGCCGGCCGATGCCATCCGGACAACAAGGCAGGCAAGACCCAGAGCGCCAATGCCATGCCCAACGTCATAAACCCTAAGGCCATAAGCGCCATAAAGCGTTTAAGCTTTAAACCCGGAATCAACAAACGCCACATGTTAATCCTCCCGCAGCTCAAGATCGCGGTGTTCGACCAAGGCTTGGCTGCCATGCTCAAGCAGCAATTCCTTTAAATGGTTGGCAAAAACCACTGACCGATGTTGGCCGCCAGTACAGCCAATGCCCACGGTTATCTGGGGTTTTCCCTCTTGCTGAAATTGAGGAATGAGAAAGGTCAGTAGGTTATCAAGATGTGCAAGCGTCTCCTTGGCCTGGGGAAAGCGCATCACATATTGATCGACCGCGGCGTCGTTACCCGTCTTGCTTCGCAAATCGTCTACATAATAGGGGTTAGGCAAGAAACGGACATCAAAGACCAAGTCGGCATCCTTAGGCAAGCCATGTTTGAACCCAAAAGATACTAAGCGCACCTGAAACGATGAGGCACCCGCATCCAAACGAAAAATGTCAGAAATTCTTTGACGCAATTGCAATGGGGTCAAGCCAGAAGTGTCAATAACAACATCCGCCTTGCCCCGAATTTCTTGGAGCGCCCTTTTTTCTTTCCGCAAAGCTTCGACAAGTCGGCCTTGGGCCTCTAAGGGATGGCGCCGTCTGGACAGCTTATATCGGCGAATTAAGGTCTCCTCATCCGCCTCTAAATAAAGCACCTGATAAGGCAATCCCACCACTTCTAATTCGCGTAATGATGCGGTCAATTGGTGAAAGAAAACTCCACCCCGAATATCCATCACTAACGCCGCTCCTTGCACCTCAGGGCTCTTATGCAGTAGTTCTGCAAACTTGCTGATGAGATTTGGGGGCAGATTGTCCACACAAAAATAGCCTAAATCTTCGAACACACGCATCGCTTCACTGCGTCCTGCTCCTGATAACCCCGTAATGACTACTAGCCGTGGTGGTTCCATCATGTCACCTCCCTCGTTTTCAATGATTACACGCCAACTACCGAATACCCTCTTGCTCTTCACGATATTTTGCGTTCTAATACAGGAAATTCGCCAGATGATGTCGAATTACCCATCAAAAGGCGATGGTAAGGAGAACAAGGAGGCTTTGTCCATGGCGACAGAAGCATGGTCGCGCAAGCGCCGACACCAAACCACTCAAACAGACCCAATCGATCTCAATACGGGCACCTCTCGAGCCGATTTGAAACGAGCAGCCCGGGAACGGCAAATGGAACGGCAGTTCGCCTGGGCCTTTATCATTACTGTGACCCTAACCACTCTCTACCTGATTTGGCGCTTGCCCTGGGGGCATCAGATCCTAAGCCGTTGGCATTAGTCGTTATCGCGTAAGATCCAATGAGTGATAGCATACGCGGCACCATCTTCTTGTACGGGTTTAGTGACATAGTCTGCTGCGTGTTTGACCATGTCTGACGCTTGGCCCATGGCGACGCCAATGCCCGCGTACCGTATCATGTCGATATCATTCTCGGCATCCCCCACGGCCATAATGGCTTCGCGCTCAATCCCTAATCGATGCGCGACCTTTTCCAAAGCTGGCCCTTTGCCCACACCCGCAGGTACAATTTCTAGGTAATCTTGTTGCGATTTGAATAACCGTCCTTGAAGGCCCAGCACCTCGGGAGTAATTTCTACGCGAAATTCATCCAGGCGTTCCGGATCATCCTGCAGCAAAATTTTAATGGGAGGTTCTGGCCAGCGCAGAATATCATCGCCCAGTTTCACTTCCCCGGGAATATGATTCACCGTGATATAGTGTTGAGCTCGTTCATCTTCGCGCGACAACCACAATTCATTGCCCACATACACTTGCGCCAAAATCCCCCACTCAAGCGCCCGCCGCACCACGAAATGCGCCACTTGGGAATTGAGCTGCCACGCAAACCAAGGGGTTTCACTCGGGATTTCGGCGACCAAGCTTCCGTTATAGGCAATAAGTGGGCCGTTGCCAAGATCTAGGCGCATCCAATAAGGAATAGCCGAGCGTAGCATACGCCCCGTCGCTAGCATCACCTGAACCCCCATAGCCCGGCACTGCGCGACACGCTCAATAAGTTCTGTCGATAAAGAACCATCGGGGCGCAGCGCGGTGCCGTCTAAGTCCAACACCAACAATTTTATCCGTACTTGATCACCCATCCTACAACCCCCGATACAATAGAAAGAATTAACGCCCCCCAAAACGCCGCGCCAAATCCATGGACCATAAAGCCTGGAACTACCGCCGACACCAACCATAGCATCAACGCATTGATCACTAATCCGAACAACCCAAAGGTGAGAAGATTAATGGGCAATGTTAACAACTTGACGACCGGTCGAATAATTGTGTTAACAAGCCCTAGTACCAAGGCCGCTACAATAATACTTTCCGCACTGACGGCTTGCACGCCAAGATGTAAATGCGTGACCACCGCGAGCCCCACAGCGGATGCAATCCATACCGTAAGCCAACGCATGACGCATACCTCCTCTGTGTCGCCATCGAGTGTTGTACCCCGCCACTGCTACGACGTCGAGTCCTCGGTTGTGCTCCGTTCTTCATGTAAATATTGATACACGGCTAGGGCCACCGGACGCGTCATCGCAGGCAATGCAGCGAGCTCTTCCACAGTGGCTTGCCGCATGGCGTGGAGATCAGCATAAGTCTGACGCAATACCTTCTTACGCGCCGGCCCCACCCCTGGAATACTATCCAAAACCGATGCTAAGTTGCGTTTCGTCCGCAACTGACGATGATACGTAATCGCGAAGCGATGTGCCTCGTCCCGCAGATGCATAATCAATTTCAATGCGGCAGAGTCGCGGTCGAGAATGATAGGTTGCGCTGATTGGGGTTCAAACAGCCATTCATGCTGCTTCGCTAATCCAAATACCGGGATATCTTCTACACCCAACTCTTGCATCGCTTGATAGGCATATCCCAGTTGCCCTCGCCCCCCATCGATGATAACCAATTCCGGCGTCGTCGCAAACCGACTCTTTCCTAAGAGTTTGGCATCCTCCGCTTGATGGTGAAAACGACGTCTAATAACTTCTTTCATAGACAAAAAATCATTCGGTCCTTCAACGGTTTGAATGCGGAATCGTCGGTACTGGCTCTTATCCGGCTTTCCGTTGGTAAACACCACCATCGATGCCACGGATTCCGTTCCCTGCGTATTCGAAATATCATAACACTCCATCCGCACAGGCAACTTAGGCAATCCTAAACTATGCTGAATTTCCAATAGCGCTGTATCGCGTTCGCGCTCTTTAATTTCCAGACGCCTCAACGCTTCATCGCGTGCCAATGCCGCATTTTGCCGCACCATCGCCAACAATCGTTGTTTTTCTCCACGCTGTGGAACTTTTAACTCCACCCGTCCTCCCCGTTTTTCCCGCAGCCATTGATCAATGCCATCCACCTCGGGCGGTAAATGTTCAATAAGAATTTCAGGCGGAATATCTCGGGCCCGGTCATAATATTGCATGAGAAAGGCCTTGGCAATCTCGTGTTCATTGTTTTCGTCTACGCCCGTCAGAGTGAATGACTCCCGGCCAATCAACCGCCCTTCGCGCACCATAAAAACTTGAACGTAGGCATCGTCTGCGCTGACCACCCAGCTGATGGCATCAAGCTGGCGTCCCGCCTCCGCCGACACTTTTTGCTGGGCAGTAATCTCTCGCACAGCCTTCACTTGATCACGAAAACGCGCTGCCTTTTCAAACTCCAAATGAGCAGCGGCGTCATTCAGTTGCTGCACCAACGTCTTTTCTACCGCATCAACTTTTCCGTCTAAAAATAGCTCAACATTTTTCATCATGCTACGGTAGCTGTCTTTGTCAATTAAGCCTTGACACGGTGCCGGACACCTTTCAATATGGTATTCCAAGCAAGGCCGCACGGCGTTTTTAAATTTCTGATTGGTGCAGTTACGAATCGGAAAAATATGACGTAAGAGCCGGATCGTTTCATGAACGGATTGCGCACGCGTATACGGCCCAAAATAACGGCTGCCTGGGATATCTGGCCGACGCGCAATCATCAAACGCGGAAACTCTTCTTCCCAACTAAGCCGAATATAGGGATAGGACTTATCATCCTTCAGCCGGATGTTATAATGCGGCTGAAGCTTTTTAATCATAGTGGCTTCAAGAATCAACGCCTCGACTTCGGTGTCTGTCGTAATAATTTCAAAATCCACCACGTGACGCATCATAGCCGCCACTTTCGGCTGAAGACGGCTCGCTTCTTGGAAATAGCTCCGAACCCGTTGCTTTAGACTGAGTGCCTTGCCGACATAAATCACCCGGCCATTTTCGTCTTTCATGAGGTAAATGCCTGGCTTATCCGGCAACAGTTGGCGCTTTTCCTCCAAGTGTTCCGAGATCATGATATCTCCCCTTTCGCACGACGTCCTAACCCTATTGGGGCAACGAAGCTCCTTCGCGCCGTGCGATGTGACGCCCTAAAAACTGGCCTGTGTACGAATCCGGATTGGCGATTATTTCGGGAACCGCCCCTTGAGCCACTACTTGGCCCCCCATGTCTCCTCCTTCCGGCCCTAGGTCAATAATCCAGTCAGCCGTTTTGATTACGTCTAGATTATGCTCTATCACCAAGACGGTGTCGCCTTGCGCCACCAATCGCTGCAACACCTCTAACAAGTGCCGAATATCCTCTTGATGCAACCCGGTTGTCGGCTCATCCAAAATATAAAAGGTCCGGCCATCCGAACGTCGCGACAGTTCAGTCGCGAGCTTAACCCGCTGCGCTTCTCCACCTGACAACGTTGTAGCAGGTTGCCCAAGACGCACATACCCCAATCCCACATCTTTCAGTGTCTGGAGTTTCCGCTTCAAACGATTGTGTAATTGAAAAAACTCTAGCGCTTCATCAACGGTCATATCGAGCACATCCGCAATATTCTTGCCTCGATAATGGACATCCAACGTTTCACGATTGTAGCGTGTCCCTTTGCACACTTCACAAGGAACATAAATATCGGGCAAGAAATGCATTTCGATTTTGAGAATGCCATCACCCTTGCATGCTTCACAGCGGCCGCCACGTACATTAAAGGAAAACCGTCCCGCTTTATATCCCCGAATATTGGCCTCCGTGGTATTGGCAAAGACTTCACGAATCAAGTCAAAAGCACCGGTGTAGGTAGCAGGATTGGATCGTGGCGTACGCCCAATAGGACTTTGGTCAATCGCAATCACCTTGTCCAAATACTCTAAGCCTTCCATGCGTTCATAAGCCCCAATACGGCGATTACGTGCTCCGTTGAGGCTAACCTCCAATTGCTTGCGAATGATGTCATTAACCAGCGTCGACTTTCCTGAACCCGAAACGCCGGTGACCGCCACCATTAAGCCTAGGGGAATATTAACCGTGATATTTTTCAGATTGTGCTCCGTAGCCCCGACGACTCGAAGCCACCGTCCTTCCGGCTTTCGGTAGGCATCAGGTATGGGTATCTCACGTGTCCCGGCTAAGTACTGCCCTGTCAAACTGTGAGGGTCCGCCATAACCATCTGAGGCGTCCCATGAGAGACAATATGACCGCCATAAATGCCAGGCCCAGGCCCGACATCCACTAAATAATCAGCGGCTAACATGGTGTCTTCATCATGTTCCACGACCAGGACGGTATTCCCCAAATCCCGAAGCTTTTTCAACGTTGCAATCAATCGCTCATTGTCCCGCTGATGCAAGCCAATCGAGGGTTCATCAAGAATATACAGCACTCCCACGAGCGACGACCCAATTTGCGTGGCCAGCCGGATGCGCTGCGCCTCGCCACCGGACAGGGATCCCGCAGCCCGTGATAGCGTGAGATAGCCCAGCCCAACATCCACCAAAAAGCTCAACCGTTCATTGACTTCTTTCAAAATGGGTCCCGCAATACGCTGATCGCGCTCGTCAAACGTTAATGCCGCAGCAAAGGCTCTGGCATCACGAACGGACAACTCGGTGAAATCCGCAATGGAGAGCCCCCCTATCGTCACAGCCAAAACTTCGGGCTTGAGTCGCTTTCCATGACATACGGTACAGGGTTTTGAACTCATGTATTCTTCCACATCTTGCTTCGCGCTTTCCGTTCCTGCCTCTCGGTAACGCTTGGCTAAAATCGGAATAATGCCCTGATAGCGCGTCTGTTGGACATGATTGCCAAAAACACCTTCAAAGTGGAAGGGCAAGGTCTTTTCATAGCCGTAAAAAACAATCCTTTTCGCTTCATCGGGTAAATCGCGAAACGGGGTGGTCAGGGAATAGCCAGCATCTTGAAACACCGCCGCCAATAAATTCATGTAGAAGCGGCTGGGAGCACGGAAAATGGGAGCGACAGCGCCATCATTGATCGACAAAGACGGATCAGGCACAATTAAATCAGGATCGGGTTCTAATTTGAATCCTAAGCCCGTACACGCCGGACAAGACCCATAGGGCGCATTAAATGAAAACATCCGCGGTGTCAATTCTTCAAGAGAAATTCCGCACCGAGGACAAGACAATTCCCGAGAGAAAAGCTCGGCTTCGCCCTCAGGCTCGCCAACTTCTGCAAGCCCACCACTGACTTCTAGGGCTTGTTCCAAAGATTCGGCCAGGCGGTGGCCTACTGAATCCCGCACCACAATGCGGTCCACCACCGCTGCAATATCATGCTTCTTGTTTTTATTCAACGCGGGAATGTTTTCGACCTCGACTAATGCCCCATCGACGCGAGCCCGCGTAAACCCTTGCTGGCGCATCTGATCAAACAGCTTTTCATGGGTTCCTTTTCGGCCCCGCACCAAAGGCGCACGAATCTCAAGACGCGTTCCTTCGGGTTTTTGCATAATGCGGTCGACCATCTGTTCGATGGTCTGCTGGCTCACTTCATTGCCACATTGGGGACAGTGCGGCACCCCCACACGGGCATATAAAAGCCTGAGATAATCATAAATTTCGGTCACGGTACCGACGGTACTCCGAGGATTATGGCTGGTTGTTTTTTGGTCAATGGAAATCGCCGGGGACAGACCATCAATGCTATCCACATCCGGCTTGTCCATCTGTCCCAAAAATTGCCGAGCATAACTTGACAAAGACTCGACATAGCGGCGTTGTCCTTCGGCGTAGATGGTATCAAAGGCTAACGACGATTTCCCCGAGCCCGAGACCCCCGTAATGACCACTAGCTTGTCGCGCGGTATCTCCAGGGACACATTCTTCAGATTGTGCTGCCGTGCCCCCTTTACGGCAATTACTGTGCTAGCCATGTCGTTTGCGCTTCCCTCCTGCCGCAGCCTTAATGGGTGCCTCGTTTTCTAACTCCATAAGCATATCGCGAAGCATGGCCGCCCGTTCAAATTCCCAGTTGCGGCTGGCCTCTTTCATTTCCTTGCGAAGCTGGCGCGCCATTTGAATACGTTCCCGTGCTGTCATATCCTTCATCGGTTTGTCAATCACACCATCATCCGAGACAGACTTGGTCGCCTGAATCACTTCCCGCACGGCTTTCGTGATGCCTTTGGGGATCACGTGATGCTCCTCGTTGTACTGCCGCTGAATCGCACGCCGACGATCCGTTTCGTCAATAGCCCGAGCCATGGAATCCGTCACTTTATCCGCATACATGATTACATGCCCCTCCAAATTGCGGGCGGCCCGGCCGATGGTTTGGATGAGTGAAGTGACCGAACGCAAATAGCCTTCTTTGTCGGCATCCAAAATGGCCACGAGCCCTACCTCGGGCAAATCCAACCCCTCTCGCAACAAGTTAATGCCGACTAAGACATCAAATTCCCCGAGCCGCAAGTCGCGAATAATGGCCATCCGTTCGAGGGCATCAATATCTGAATGCAAATAGCGCACCTTGACCTGATTTTCCCGCAAGTACTCCGTAAGGTCTTCGGCCATTCGTTTTGTCAGTGTCGTCACCAAAACCCGTTGCTCCCGCTTGACACGATCTCGGATTTCACCCAGCAAATCATCAATTTGACCTTTAGTAGGCCGTACATCAATCGGCGGATCCAAAAGACCCGTCGGCCGCACAATTTGTTCCACGACTTGGCCTGCCGCCTCTAATTCATAAGGACCAGGCGTTGCTGAAACATAGATCACGTCATCAAGACTACTTAGAAACTCATCAAAACGCAGCGGACGGTTATCTAACGCCGATGGGAGTCGAAAGCCATGCTCCACTAGCGTCGTCTTGCGGGACATATCCCCTGCATACATGCCCCGAATTTGGGGTACGGTGACGTGCGATTCATCAATAATGGTCAAGAAGGGATGCGGAAAATAATCCAGTAACGTAAAAGGAGGCTCCCCGGGATTTTTTCCCGTAAAATGACGCGAGTAATTTTCAATTCCAGAGCAAAAGCCTACTTCTTGCAGCATTTCCAAATCGTAGCGCGTCCGCTGCTCAAGCCGTTGGGCTTCGAGATCTTTGCCCAGTTCTTTCAACGTCCGCAACCTGTCTTGCAATTCCGCTTCGATGGATGCCAACGCTGGGGCTAGACGGTCTTGCCCCATAACATAGTGAGAGGCCGGATAAATCGCTACATGTTCTCGTTCCCCCAAGATCTCGCCAGTCAAGGGATCAAATTCCCGAATGCGCTCAATTTCATCCCCAAACATCTCAATGCGTATTGCCTGCTCACTTTGGTTGGCTGGAAACACTTCAATGACGTCGCCATGAACACGAAACTTCCCTCGAACAAAATTTACATCATTGCGGTCGTATTGAATTTCGACTAATTTGCGCAAAATCGCATCCCGCTCCCGTTCCATCCCCACTCTCAGAGACAAAACCAGTTCGCGATAATCTTGCGGCGATCCTAAACCATAAATGCACGAGACACTGGCCACAATAATCACATCCGGCCGTTCAAGCAAAGCGGACGTCGCAGAGTGTCGCAGTTTGTCAATTTCATCGTTGATTTGAGAGTCTTTCTCAATGAATAAATCGGTTTGCGGGACATACGCTTCGGGCTGATAATAATCGTAATAGCTAATAAAGTACTCCACCGCATTATGAGGAAAAAAAGCCTTCAATTCCCCTGCCAACTGCGCGGCCAGCGTCTTGTTGGGCGCCATCACCAACGTGGGTCGATTGACTTCTTGGATGACGTTCGCCATCGTAAAAGTCTTGCCCGATCCCGTAACGCCTAGCAAAACCTGCTGCCGTTTTTGATCCGATATTCCACGCACCAATTTGGCGATAGCATCAGGCTGATCGCCTTGCGGCTGATAAGGACTCACGAGTTGAAAGACGCCCATTGTTCATCCTTTCTCACTGGTTCATTACATTGTGTCGACAGCGTCGGGGCAAAAAAGGTAACGAGCAAGACAAAGCCCCACACCCCTATGGCTCTTTACGCGCCCGCCAACCCGTTTAGGGAGAAACGGACGGGGTAATGCGTCGCTTCCACGTTTTTCTCCATTCCTTTCATTATACCACGCAGCGCAAATTGTCAGACGCGGAGAAAGCGGCGGAGCGCCACCATGCTCGCTAATCCTCCGACAAGCAACCCTCCCCCTAGAGTAAAATCCACCGTTTTCCCCATCACTTGAGAGTACGGCGCCATAGGCCAAAACGGCAAGGCGCCAGCAGCGGCCGCCACCAACCAATGGTAGCCTTGTGCCACTACGACATCAGCGATGCCAGCCCCCACCAAACCTAGAACCAAGCCTTCCAAAATGAAAGGCCAGCGAATAAACCAATCCGTGGCACCCACAAGTTTCATCACGGCGACTTCCCTCCGACGAGCAAAGACAGCTAAACGTATCGTATTGATGATAATGAACAATGTGGCGAGTCCCAACAACAGCTCTACGACCCATCCCACCCATTTCATGATGATGGAGAGCCGGGATAAGCGTCTGACAACCTGCCCTTCATAGACCACGTTGTGGACCACTTTTTGATGTTGAAAACGCACCGCCAAGGCCGGAATTTCAGCTGGGTTCTTTGTATAGACATTAAACCCGTCAAAGAGCGGATTGGATTTAGCAATCAGCGTCAAGAGATCCCGTTGATCTGGAAACTCCCTTTTGAGACTTTCTGCCGCTTGTTGTTTGGTAAAGAACTGAATTTTACGGACGCCTGGCCACTTGTCGGCTTCATTCAGCAGCGCCATTTCTTTCGATCGTGGAACATTGGTATTGATAAACACCCGCATCTCTACTTGGTTCTGTAACACGGTGGTAAGATGATTCATATTGACCGTCAACACAAGAAAAAAGGATAAGACAAACATCGAAATAGCCACCGTAGATACGGAGGCTAGGGTCATCCACGTATTGTAAACAAGGTTTCGTCCCGTTTCTTTGGTAATATACCACACACTATTAAGACTCATAGCCATAGGCCCCTCTCGCCTCGTCGCGAACGATTCGCCCGTTTTCAACGGCAACCACGCGCTTGTGCATTTGATTCACAATATCGCGCGCATGCGTAGCCATAATAATCGTCGCGCCGCGGCGATTGATCTCATTGAGCAGCTTGATAATTTCAAATGCGGTATCTGGGTCCAGATTCCCAGTAGGTTCATCGGCAATGACATAAACCGGATTATTCACCAAGGCCCGCGCAATTCCAACCCGCTGCTGCTCTCCTCCGGATAATTGATGCGGAAAGTTATTACGTTTTCTCGAAAGGCCGACGAGATCCAAAACCTGAGGTACACGCTTTTGGATTTCATGACTTTTCGCACCAACAACCTCCATTGCAAACGCGACGTTTTGAAAGACCGTACGATTCGTCAGCAATTTCACGTCCTGAAACACGACCCCTAGTTGGCGCCGAAGCCGTGACACTTGATTTCGGCGTAGCTGTGACAGGCGAAATTCGTCCAGAAAGATTTCTCCGGCCGTAGGGACTTCCTCGCGATAGAGCATGCGTATTAACGAGGATTTGCCCGCCCCCGATGGGCCAACAAGAAACAAAAACTCGCCGCGATGGATTTCCAAATTGACATCAATTACCCCATAATGTCCATTTCCGTAACGTTTGCTGACATTCTCCAAACGGATCATATCGTTCCCCCTGAGATATTAAAATACGACATCGAGTGACGAATTCCTGCTGTTATGCCCTAGCGCCTCGCCATGATATAATTTTTGTATTGAGTCTTTGTATGAGGAGGCGACATGGTTGTCTTTGGTATCACTAGGCGTCGCATTCGTTGCTGGGCTAGCCTCCGTCTTGTCGCCTTGTGTTTTGCCTCTCATCCCGTCATACCTTACGACGATGGCAGGAACCGCTTTAACCGCGGAATCCGTTCATAACCATGTGATTCGGCGTCGCGTCATGCAAAATGCGGTATTGTTTGTTTTGGGCTTCTCGATCATTCTTGTACTGGCAGGACTCGGGGCTAGCAGCATGGGGCAGTTTATCCATTTCCACCGCCAAATTATTGCGGAGATTGGCGGCCTCATCATGATTGTGTTCGGCTTGGAGATTTTTGGGCTCATTCAAATCGGCCTCATCAAACGTGACGTGCATTTTTCCGTGACTCCCAAGGCTCAGGGCATTTCTGCCGTCATCTTAGGGATGGTCTTTGCAGCCGGATGGACGCCATGTGTCGGCCCAATTTTGGCCAGTATCCTGCTTCTTGCGGCGCATTCATCAACCGTCAGCACGGGAGGGATTATGCTGGCAAGCTATGCCGCTGGCTTAGCGGTTCCCTTTATTGTCTTAGCCTTTTTCTTAGGCCAAGCGGCACAATGGACCAGGCAAATGGGACGATATCTTCCCTGGATTGAGCGCATTTCCGGGGCCATGCTGGTGATTTTAGGAATTAGTCTACTTACCGGCTGGTATGACCGCATCCCCAATCTTGTTGCTTTAGCGCCCTTAGTGCGATGAAAACATTACGCAATGCTCTAGGGCTTGTCTTTCTGCTGACCATGGTCCTAGCCCTTATCATTCGTCCCCCCGTTCAGCAAGGGTTTACGGCCCAGAGCGGCCAATCCGTGAACAACATCGTCGTGGTAGGAGCAAACGGACAAGCCGTCAATCTTGGCCATCTCTTAGACCATCATGCGGCTCTCATCAACTTTTGGGCCACGTGGTGCCCAGCGTGCCGTATGGAATTGCCCGATTTGGATATCGCCAACACACCGTCCACCCGTCTCATATTGATCAGTCAAGGAGCGCCCAATGCGACCCAACAATTTTTAATGCGTTACCAGTTGCCGAAAAGAGTCAGTTGGTATGACCCTAGCGGACACGTTTTCAATGCGTTTTTTGTCACAACGTTGCCCACCTCCTACTTTGTCAATCGGTACGGACTCATCGTTAGCAAGGTGGTAGGGCCTATGACCCCGACGTTGCTCAGGCAGAACCTCGCAGAAGCCGTAAGCAATTCAAAGGAGTAGCTGCCCTTGTATATTCCATCGCAGGTCTTATTAGGCCCCCTTCCTTTGTCCGGCGTCATGCTCATCGCAAGCGCAACCTTATCCTTCATACTGTTGGAACATCTACACGCGCCTAGTCGTGATCAGGACCTCCTCGTGGCCATTATTTTTGGGGCGCTTTTGGGTGAAAAGGGCATTTACATACTCACCGATGTGGGATATTTCATCAGGCATCCCTCTCATCTCATTTTTACCCCGCAAAGCACCCTGGGGTTTTGGGGAGCTGTCGCGGGGGCGGTTCTCGCGGCAGGGTCTGTAATCTTCCGTCACCGCCACTTGTGGAGATGGTCGGACACGGATATGGCGGCTCTAACTTTAGCCCCAGCTTTAAGCATATGGGGCTTAGGCATTCCATGGATTGGGGGCCCTTCGAATCTTTGGCTGTTCACGATTACAACCCACCATCTCGATCACTTTGCGACCTATTTTCTGTGGTCCTTGCTGATGATGCTCACCACAGCGTTTTTATGGAGTCTGTACTGGTATCGTCCACGCCAAGATGGACAACTGGGCGGTACCTTCCTTCTCATGACGGCCATAAGCATGGGCGTAGCCTCTCTTACGACCGGCACCCCAGGTTCGCCCTTTACCGAGGTGCAGTGGACAGCATGGCTCTTGGCGGTTACGGGATATCGGCTCATGACCATGACCCTCTAACCCTAGATTGACCTTGCTCTTCGGTCTATAATGGGATGACTATAGTCGACCCATAGCCATTAAGAATAGCGAAACGAGAACGCCCTTACATGGCCTCGGGCGACACCGCGGCAGTCACATTGCACGACCTGCCCATGCGAGAGTCTCAGAAGGGAGCTAGCATTTCAATGGACGTCTTAAAAATTCATCCCCGTGGCTATTGTTATGGCGTGGTCGATGCCATCACCATGGCCAAGCGTGTAGCGCAAGATCCGAATGTGCCACGGCCTATTTATATTCTTGGCCAAATCGTGCACAATCAACACACGGTATTAGAATTAGAACACTATGGAATTACCACGCTAGACGGAGCGTCCCGCCTCGAATTACTGGACCAAGTCCCGGATGGTGCCACCGTTATTTTCACAGCCCATGGCATTTCTCCCAGCGTCAAGGCCAAAGCCCAGGCGCGTGGCCTCACAGTCTTCGATGCAACCTGTCCCGATGTCACAAAGACTCACACACTGATTCAAGAGAAAACTCGTGCGGGCTATTCGATTGTGTATATTGGCACCAAAGGACATCCCGAACCTGAAGGTGCCATGGGGGAAGCACCGGCGTCTCGCGTATGCTTGGTAACACGTCTCGAAGAGGTTGACGACGTGCCCTTTAGTCCGAATGACCCGATCGCGATTGTCACGCAAACAACCCTCAGCCAATGGGATACGGCAGCCATTATCGACAAACTTCAAGAGCGGTACCCTCATGCGGAGGTCCACAATGAAATCTGTATGGCTACTCAGTTACGGCAAGAAGCTGCCGTTAAAGCTGCGGATGAAGTGGATATGGTGGTGGTCGTCGGAGACCGCCGTAGCAACAACTCGAATCGTCTGGTGGAAGTTGTTGAGAAAATTGGTCATAAACCCTCCGTACGCGTCGAAAGCGCTGAGGACTTGCGCCCAGAATGGTTTGTCGGGGTTTCGACGGTTGGTGTCACCGCAGGTTCTTCCACGCCCAGCCGCATTACCCGCGATGTCATCAAAGCCTTAGAAACGTTACCGGACTCACCAAACAACGGATAAATATAAGCCCGCATTACACCGCGTCCGCCAGCTATTCGTTTAAAGGGTGGGCGCTTTTTTATCAGATGCGCCGTAAAACTCCGCCGTTCAGGGCGGAGTTTTACGGCGTTGCCGTCAGGCAAATCTTCTGCTAAAATACGTATGTTCGCTCTTTGACAACTGGATACGTTCGTGTGGTTGTCTTCCGCAATTCGTGGGAGATGTAAAATGTATCGCGTCGTCATGATAAGACGTTAAAACATGCGAATCCTTGTGGCCACTCAAAAAAAGTGGCATGAGAATCTGACGTGTAGAAATAACACGTATCGCCGTCCCGTTCCCCTCCAGGGAGCGTTAAGGCGTAGTCCGGCTGAACCCCGGGAAATTGCTGGCGGGATAAGCGGTGGCGAGTCCGGAGGACCACTCCGAGGGGGTCACACCCCGCGACGCAGCGACCACGGTTCCCCCAGAATCTCCGCCCTTTAGGGCGGGGAGGTTCAATTTGACGTTTTTTTCATTGGTAGTGTCGACATAAGAGCGGCGTTGTTAGCCCTTACGCGCGATGTTAAGGCCGGCGCACCAACCGCTAGCAGAACGGGTTACAAAATTCGGAGCTGCTTCCCACATTGTTTTTCTATTCCAGTGTTCGACGCGCTACAGGTAGCAAGCAAAAATTGAAACTGGGTACGGACACTGCATCAACCGGTCAACGCCACTTTTGTTTAGATCATATCAGATGTACCGGACGACTCCACGGTCCCATGTTTAGGAACGCAAAAACCCCCCGTCTATTTCAAACGAGGGGTGAAAAAAATGTCGGCACGACTGGGCCTCCCAGATCCCTGCGGATCCAGTACCACCAGCGAGGAAGTGGGGGACGACCGTGTGCGGCATGGGAACGGGTCAACACACTTCCTCTGAGGCACCGACAAAGGCGTCGGACCATCTCGGGCCCTAACA